>DASTLN010000180.1:0-10700 GCA_035714925.1 Dehalococcoidia bacterium
GGTACAGCGTGCGCTGCGTTTCATCCTCCGGCTCCACTTCCTTGACGTCGGGACGTTCCGCGCCCTCCTCACCGAACGCCTTCACGAAGTCGCGGTGCAGGTGGTAGCCGCCGTACTTGATGCCGGGCTGGTTGGTGTAGCCGAGGGCGTAGCCGAAGTACTGCGCGCCGCGCAGACCGCGCGCCACGGCCTCCTCATTGGTCTTGGCCATCATCAGGTTGCCGCCGGCGGCCAGCGCCGGGTTGATCGCCTTGCCGATGGGGCGGCAGCTGCGGATCAGCTCGTAGTAGCGGGTGACGCGCTCGTGGGCGTCCTGGGGGCTCTCGAAGCCGACGCCGAGCGCGCCCATACCGAGGCGGGCGCCGACCATCGCGGTCTCGAGGCGGCTGGCGGCGAGCCAGACCGGCGGGTGGGGCTTCTGCAGCGGCTTCGGGATCACGTTGCGTTCCGGCATGCTGAAGTGGATGCCCTCGTAGCCCGGGTAGGGCGTGGTGGTCATCATGCGCAGGCATTCGCGCGTCGCTTCTTCCCAGGCCTCCTTCTTCTCAGCCTTGTTGGTCAGGAAGCCTTCGACCTCGGTGGTGGTTGCGCCTTCGCCGGTGCCGAACTCGACGCGGCCGTTGGAGACGAGGTCGAGCGTCGCGATGCGCTCGGCGACGCGGGCAGGGTGGTTGTGCCTGGGGGGCATGTGGACGATGCCGTGGGCGAGGCGGATGTTCTTGGTGCGCTGCGACGCGGCGGCGAGGAAGACCTCGGGCGCCGACGATGAGCTGTACTCCTCGAGGAAGTGGTGCTCGGTGAACCAGACGTAGTCGAAGCCGAGCTTGTCGGCAAACTCGATCTGCTCCAGCGCTTGTTGAAAGATCTTGTACTCGTCGTCGTCGTTCCACTGGTCCTTGTCCAGCGGGCGCGGCACGTTGAGCTGGTATTGGATGCCGAACTTCATCAGCTTGACCCCTCTGAAGACTGATACGAAAGCGGCGGAGCTTTATGGTTGCCGCGCGATTATAGCCTGCCGCTTGCGTTAGGGTAAGACGAGGGGGAGGTCAGGTATCGAGATCGGCTAAGTCTTGAAGTTTGGCTCTAAGATGCTTGCTGAATACCCCCATCGATAGGGAATCCATTAGCGCGAACGTTGCGCGAATGCCCGTGGAGCATGCCCGCTCATACTCCGTCAAAGGCGTATTGTCCTCGGTCATCCTCGAATGAATTAGGTCGTCCCTATGCCGTTTGAACTTGAGAAACTCCCCCCACTCTCTACTACTCGCGGGATCGACTTTGACATTGAAGCGGCGGATCAGAAAGCGGAGCTTGTCTTCCAAACGACTATAGGCCGCTTGTTTCCCGATCCGGAACGTTCCATCTTCTTGCCCGAAGCGCTTGTCAGTAAGAAGGGCAAGCTCGTACGGCTGTAGGGCAGCTGCGCCTGCGGTCTCGAAGGTACCGCCAAGAAAATTGACGAATGTCTCCATGGCAGCGGCGCCAAGCATTACAGCGACGCGATAGAACCGTCTCGCCTCTTCCTCATGGCCTTCCTCGGTTTCGCGACGCGCTTGGTTTACAAAGTATGCCGCGTCTTGGAGGTACTCCTCAAACAACTAGATGCCCTTCGTAGCTTTAGCAGCAGCGTCAGTTGCCCGAAGAGCCTCATATGTCTGTATCGCGGCGTTGGCGAGTGTGGATGAAATCCCTCGCTTCGACGCCTTGGTGGCCTGTAGGTGAAATAGCTGAACCATCCGACCCAGTTCGTTAGCGTTTATTCTTGCTCCGAGTCCGCGGTAGGTGTCTGGATCTACGCCCTTTAGCCTCGCCTTGCTGAGGGCGGAGGCATTTACTGGATCGCCCTTTTCGATTCCTCCAAGCGCGTAGTGATTGGAAAGTGCCTGCGGGTCACCTTGTAGCATGCCAGCCACGTATGCCCATGCCGCCGCCACACTTGGGTGCATGCATTTGTTGGCGAACTCCAGGTACGAGTTGTTATCCCTAGTGAGGACGGCTTCTCGCTGGGCCTGATGTAGGCGGGTGAACTCTTTGCCAGCTTGCACGAATTTGGGATCGTTCCATTTGATACTAGGACGCAGAGCTTCGTATTGTTCATCCTTGCGGGGTCCCGAGGAGCAAACGTAGGGTTCTGGTATGCCTTGCTGGTGTTTCTGCCCTTCGTGAAAGTTGACGACGAGTGTCCGCGCGATCCGTACTGTCGGTTTGCCAGCCGAGTCGCGCCTGTCGGCGAATCCTTGGTCGGCCTCAAGTAGTCCAACCTTCTGACTCCAGTCCCTCAGTTGCGTACCAAGGAGTTCTTCCTGCATTCTGTCGAGCAGGTCATTGGAGATGGCAATCGACGTGTTGTTCGCGGTCGCGATATCCACCTTTTGCTCTACCGAAAGGCCGAGATATACACGGACGCCGTGAGGGCGGCCCCCCTTCTCCGTGACAGCCTCTCGAATGGCCCGTATTCGGTGCTGTCCGCCAAAAATCTTGAGTGGGGACTTGGGCCTGTACGACTCATCGAATTCCGCAACGATATCCTCAAACGAGCGCCCGTTCTTGGCATCGCTCTCCATAAGGCGGTAAGCATAGTTATCCGTGTAAAGCTCACGATTGAGCTTGTAGTCTTCGCTCTCTTGCGGATCGAGGACGGCTTCGAGATCAGCCAGCGCAACCAACGTCTTGCCCGTCAGGTGGCAAGCAGTGTAGAAGGCATCACTCTTTTCGTCGTGCCAGAGCGTCAAAGGTACTTGCATCGTACGCTCGCAAAGTTCGACCTTATCGTCGAGTCGCTTGAGGAGTGCAAGCACTTCTTTGGGAGGATTTGCTAAGGTGCTGAGTCTCTCTACGGCCGGCGCAGTCTTGGCCACGGTGTCTTCCTTTCCGTGCTCCGATGAAGAAAGAATACTTCACTTGTATTCTCACGCAAAGGTGTCAGGTTTCTGCGACTAAGTCGTGATGGCTAGAATGCCATTCCGAGTCGGGCGCGGGCGTTGTATAGTGCCTGAGTTCGAGTCTACGGAGGTGGGACGTGACCCAAGCGAAAGTGATCACCGACTTCAATTTCGACGAGCTGGAACGCATCATGCTGCGTCAGCGCGCCGTCCGATTGTTCACCGATGAGCCCGTTGATGACGCGCTGATCGAGCGCGTGATCCGCGCCGCGACCTTCGCGCCGAGCGGCGGCAACACGCAGCCGTGGAGCTTCATCGTGGTGCGCGACCGCGAGACGAAGCGGGCGCTGGGCAAGGTGTTCGACGAGCTGGGCAAGCAGATTTACGGCGACAACGCGCCGGAGCGCACGCCGTGGGAGGACGTCCCGGCGCTGATCGTCTGCTGCACCGAGAAGGGGAAGGACGGCGGCGGCGCCTCGATCTATCCGGTGGTGCAGAACCTGCTGCTGGCGATCCACGGCATCGGCCTTGGCTCCGTGTTGACGACGCGCTGGAAGCGGCGCGAGGGCGAGTACAAGGACCTACTGGGCCTGGGCGACGAATTCGAGGCGCACGCGATCCTGCCGGTGGGCTGGCCGATCCGCAAGTACGGCCGCGGAAAGCGCAAGCCGGTGGCGGAGATCACGTACCGCGAGAAACACGGCACGGCCTGGTAGCGGTTGAGTACCAAGCTGGGTACAAGGAGGGGCGCCGGCGCAGACCGGTGGTCTTGCATGCCGGGTTGTCAGGTTAGTAGCAAGTTGTAGTTAGTAGGCGCCCAGCATGCTGGGCGCCTGCTAACTTTGCGTGCGGGACGGCTTAGTCGCTGACCGCGTCCGTTACCGCCACGTCCGTCGCGGCGTCGCTGAGGGCGGGGTCAGACGGGCTGTAGTGGTAGTTGACGATGCGGTCGATGTGCGTCGTCAGGAAGTACATCAGGCGATAGAACTGGGCGCGGTTGAGCTTGTCGGTCTCGACCAGGCGCCAGAGGAAGTGCCGCTCGCACTCCAGGATGCCGCGCTCGAGGGCGGGCTCGCGGACGCCGTAGCGAGCGGCGATCTCCGAGAGGCTATGGCCGGCACGGAGGCCTGCCTTCACGGTGGCGACGTGGACGTGAATCGTGTCGGCGGCGCAGGCGATGATGCTGTAGCGCAGCCAGGTTGGCAGCCGCGTGTCGTCGCCGGCCGCGATGGCGAGGTCGATTTGGGCCGAGTCGGTTTCGGGGTCGGCGGCGGCGCCGGTGGCGGAGCCGAGGGCGCCGATAGCGATTGCGGTGGTGGCAAGCAGGCCGAGGGCCAGCGTGCTTATCTTGCGTTTCATCGGTGGGTTTCCTCCATCGTCAGGTTGTGCAGGCCTGCAAGGGGTTAATCCGAGGTGGAGGGTGAAAGGTTTCGGGGCGGACCGTAATTTGATGCCAGCACGCGCGGAATGTTGGCCACAGATTTCGCAGATTTTCACAGATGGGGTTTGAGCCCCGGCTATGCGGGCGGCAGAGCGTCGGCGGGTGAGATGGACCTTGTGGGTGGGACAGAACCCTGCAGGTTGAAACCTGCAGCTGGTTGACGGTGCTCCGGCGTCAGGTGGCGGTTCGACCCGGAGTGGTTCTGGACGTGAGGCTCGACGTGGTGCTAGCGCGTCCTCTGGTCTGGCGCCGGGGCGTCTCTGAGCGGCGCGTCGGTGCAGAGGACGGGGTGTTCGGCGCAGAGCTGGGCGATGTTGCGGCAGGCGCGGGTGTCCCGCTCGCCGCAGGCGCCGTCGAGCTGCTGCAGGCGGTCGCGGGCGTCTTCGAGGCGGTCGACGACGGGTCCGGGCGGGAAGTCGCGCGTGCAGGCGTCCGGGTGTTCGCGACAGAAGGACGTGATGTCGCGGCACTCTTCACCACCGGCGTTGAGGCAGCGCTGCCGCAGGTCCTCGAGGTCGGCGACGTCTGTGACGCGGGTGATCAGGTCGGCGGCGCGATCGTGCAGGAGACGGCAGACCTGGGTGTCGCTTTCGCAGCGGGCCTGCGCATCCTTGAGGTTCTGGGCGATCCGGCGGCAGCGCTCCGCGTTCTCATCGCACCAGCCGGGCAGGCCGTCGAGGCGGCGCCGCACGTCGAAGGCCCGCACGGGACCGCCGCGTTCGCGGTCGCCGTGCACGACGACGACCTCGCCGGCCTCGATGGCGCCGAGCTCCAGCGGCGTACCGTTTTCGTCCAGCACCTGCGCCTCCAGCGGCACCATGACCTCTTCCAGCGTGTCGAGGGTTTGCACCGTCAGGCTGCCGTCGCCGTTGGCCACGACGACGCCTTCGAACTCGGCGGCTTCGACGCGGACACCTTCGTCTGAGTAGGACAAGAGGAAGCTGACGCCAACCAGCAGTGCGGCAAGGAACAGGCCGGCGAGCGCGAACCGCGGCACGCCAAAGAAGCCGCTTCGAGACGTGGATGTTTCGCGTGAGGCGCGGACCGAGCTGAGCTCGGCGTTGAGGCGCGAGAGGGCGTTAGCCTCGGCGGCGGCGGAGGGCGCCGGGACGGTTGCGGCGTGGCGGCGCACCGCCTCTGCCAGCGTGGCGTCCCGGCGCAGGCGATCGCGGTGACGCGCGGGGAGGGCGGCGATGACGGTATCGAGATCGCGGCCCTCGGCGATCGCTTCGAGGCAGCGGCTGAGCGCCTCGTGGTAGCGCATCATCGTGTCGCCTCCGGGTCGAGGTGACGACGAAGCGCCGCAAGGGCGCGGTGCTGCAGCAGCTTCACGGCGCCGACGCTCTTGCCGAGCGCGGCGGCCGCCTCCTGGAGACTGCAGTCGTTGTAGAAGCGCAGCGCGATGACCTCCTGCTGCTCCCGAGTCAGCCTCGCGACGCACTGTGCCAGGTCGGCGGCGTTTTCGACGCCGAGGGTCAGGTTCTCGGTCTCGAGCTGTACTGTGTCGATTGAGACGACGGGGCGCCTGGCGCGGCGGTCGACGTAGTCGGCTGTGATGTTGCGGGCGATGCGGTAGAGCCAGGCGCCGATCGGCGCGCCGGTGTCGCGGTAGCGGGAGATGGCGCGCGCGGCGGCGGCGAACACCTCGGAGGCTATTTCCTCGGCGAGGTGGGCGTCACCGGTGCGGACGTAGGCAAAGTTGTACATCTTGCGAAAATGGCCTTCGAAGAGGTCTTGCCAGGCCTGAGGCTCAAGCGCGATCAAGGCGGCGATGGGCTCGCTCGCCTTCGGTAGCGCTTGTTGCCGGGGGCCGGTCCGTACCTCGGTCAAAGAGAGCATTCCTTTGTTAAATCGTTATCGCCCCTTGAAAGGTTACGCGCCTGCCCGGCGGCAGTTCACCGTGATTTTGTTAAACCCGCGGTTGACGCGGCGGCGCCGATCGCGCATCGTAGTTTAAGTTAGTATGTACTAATACGTGAGGAACGAAATGACTACACAACAACCACCGCGACGTGTCCGTCCCCGGCCACGAATGGTCCAGGTCAGCCGCGTTGAGAAGCCGACGCCGGGTTGCGTGCGCGTCACGCTTGCCGGTGCGGAGCTGAAGGGCTACGAGATGCGGGGTCCGGCTTCACACATCAAGCTGCTGTTCGGCGCGCCCGGCGAGGCCCGACCCGTCCTGCCGGAGTGGGGGCCCGAGGGGCCGATTATGGCGGAGGGGCAACAGATGCCGCCCAGCCGCACCTACACGCCGCGCTCCTTCGACGCGGCGACCAACGAGCTGGTGGTCGAGTTCATGCTGCACGGCGAAGGTCTGGCGGCGTCGTGGGCGAAGTCGGCCAAGGCCGGGGACGAGGTGGCGGTGACGCTACCCGGCGGGCCGTACGCGGTGGAGCCGGCCGATTGGTACATCATCGGTGGCGACGAGTCGGCGTTGCCGGGGATCGAGACGATTATCGAGGCGCTGCCGGACGCGTCGCGGGCGCAGGTCATGGTGGAGGTGGACGGGCCGGGTGAGGAACGCCCTCTACCTGCGCCAAACGTCACGTGGCTGCACCGCAACGGCGCCGAATCGGGACGGTGCCTGGAGCAGGCGATACGAGAGCTGGAGCTGCCGACGGGCGAGGGGCGCGTCTGGGTCGGCTGCGAGGCCGCGGTCATGCGGGACATCCGCAAGCATTTGCTGCTCGAGCGCGGCATGGACCGCGCCGCGATTCACACGCACGGCTACTGGAAGCAGGGAGCGTCCAACCACCCGGACCACGACGTGGGGCAGGAGATCTAGGTCCGGCCCTTGGGCTGACGCTGATTAACGAGACATTGGTGTCAGGGCGGTGCGTTGGCGAGGACGGGGGTGTTTTGATCCTCCGCCTGCTTTGCAGGCATCAGGATGACAAAGAAGCGCCCCGGAAGTCCGGGGCGCTTCTGCGTCTTTGTCCAGAGTCCCTTAGATGGAGTGCAGCGAGTCTTCCGGGATCTCCCGTTCCTTGGTCGCGACCATGGCGATGTAGTACAGCGGTTCGCCGGCGCAAGAAATGCGGTGCTGGTAGCGGCGGTAGGCCTGCATGTGGATGACGTCGCGTTGGGCCAGCTCGCGGATCAGGTCTGCGAAGCCCGAGGTGTCGCGCTCCTGGACGAAGTCCTCCTTGATGTTGAACGCCAGGTAGGCCGGCGTGTCGAGCAGGTCGATAGCCGTGAGGAACGCCTCGGCCGGGATGTCACCGAAACCGAGCGCCGCGACGCAGGTCAGCGCGTTGAGCTTGTGCTCGCGCACCTTCTCGGCAACGTCATGGCTGATGTCCGTGAAGTCGGCGATGACGTAGTCGTCGTAGCACCAGGGGCGGTCGCGCAGCGTGGCCTCCTTGGCCTCCGGAATGATGTCGGCGCCGACGCAGAATTCGACGTTGTAGTTCTGCAGCTCGTGGCCGACCATGCCGTTGCCGGCGCCGAGGTCGAGGACGCGCAGGCTCTCCGGCGAGTCATCAGTGTCGGACATGACGTCGGTCAGCAGGTTGACGACACGCAGGGGGGAGCTTGTCCTCAACGCCTTGTTGAACAGCGCTTCGTAGAGGCCGGGGATGGTGTAGAGCTCGTGGTAGTCGTGCAGGCGGCGCCGCTGCCATGCGCCGTCGATCTTGACCTCGAACCATTCTTCATCCTGGCTCAGGGCTTCGTCGGTAAGCCTGAACTCCGGGATGGCTTCGACAGGCGCCAGATCTTGCAGGGAGCCATTGCCTTTGGAATAGGTGCTGAGACCCTGGACAGTCACGCGCGTCTCCTTTTCGCTCAACACACGGTGACGACATGCGTCTATGGCGCATGCCTTAAACCGTGCGTTCAATGTGAGGAGTTTCGATGAGACCGCGAGTTAAGGGGATCTCGCGCCCGGATTGCCCGGAAAGCCCCGGTGAATCTCCTCTTTCAGTGGCCTACGAGGTTAGCTGACGGGTTTGGGCTGAAAGAGCTGCCCTAGGTCTATCGACCATGCACCCCAGTGACTGGTTCCCCCGCTTTTCGCCTCCAGGGCGAAAATTGAGCCTCGTGAATTTTATCCCACACCTTATAGGGCGTCTATAGAAACGAACCCCAAGAAACGCTTCATCATGAAAAAAGTATCATGGGTCTGCCGTGAAAACGATTCCGCTGCCGCGTAGCAAGGGCGAGCCGTCGATGGCGCAGACGGCTTTCGCGCCGGGGATCTGACGCTCGCCGGCGCGGCCTGTGACCTGCAGCGCAGCCTCCGCGAGGTGGCCCATGCCGTGAAGGCGGCCCTCGCTGAGCGAACCGCCGAAGGTGTTGACCGGCAGCTCGCCGTCCAGGGCGATGCGGCCGTCCTGGATGAAGGCGTGGGCCTCGCCCCGGGGGCAGAAGCCCGCCGCTTCGAGCCAGTAGTAGGTGGAGGGGCTGAAGCCGTCGTAGAGCTGGGCGGCGTCCATGTCGGCGGGGCCGAGACCGCTGTCCGACCAGAGCTGGTCCGCGATGCTGGCGCCGCAGGCCATGTAGTCGTCCAGGATGTAGCTGATCGGGACACGGCGTCCGCTGCTGGTGTTCTGGGCACAAGCGGCGATGTAGGCCGGCGGCTGCTTCAGGCCGGCGGCGCGGTCAGCGCTGGTCAGGACGAAGGCGGCGCAGCCTTCGATCGGGATGTCGCAGTCGAAGAGGCAGAGCGGCTCGGCGATGAAGCGCGAGTTGAGGTAGTCGTCGACGGTCAGCGGCGTGTCGCGGAAATAGGCGCGCGGGTTGAGATTGGCGTTGCGCCGCTGCGTCACGGCGAGCGTTGCCATCGCCTCGCGGGAGGCGCCGGCGAGGTGAAGGTAGCGCTGGTAGGCCATGGCGTGCCACTGGTAGACGGCGGCCTGACCATAGGGCAGCGAGAACTGCGAGTCGCCGGCGGCGGTGTGCGTCGTGACCTGCGTATAGGGGCGGTCCTGGGGGCGGTGCATAGCGCGCCAGACGAGGACGTAATCCGCCGTGCCGGAGATGATCGCGTTAACACCGTCGAGGACGGCGCTGGCGATCATGCCCTGGTCAAGCTGGGCGTACCAGCGCAGCCGCGGCGAGTGAGGGTAGTGCTTGAGGAAGTAATCGACGCTGACTCCGTCGACGCCGTCGCGCGTGATGGCGCCCATGTTGTAGGTGGCGAGGCCGTCGATTTGATCGGGGCGGAGGCCCGCGTCATCGAGAGCGGCGTTGGCGGCGTCGAAGGCGAGCTTACCCAGCGGTTCGTCGGAGTGGCGCGACAGCTCGGAGAAGCCGATGCCGACGACGGCGACTTTGCCTTTGCCGGCCCAGGTCACGGGGTTGCCTCTCCCTCAATCCCTCCCCCTCCGAGGGAGGGAAGCTCGGCGCTTCGAGTTGTACTACGCCGGGACTGGGGGCCAGATGGCTGACCAGCGTCGTCGAGGACGAACTGGGGTAACTGGAGGACGGGGCTGACCTCTCCCCCTGCCCCCTCTCCTTGCGAGGAGAGGGGGTTAAGCGGTTCAAAGATAACGTGGACGGGGTCGCCGATGCTGAAAGCGCCGGGGGTGGCGCCGGGGAGGTTTGTCACGAGGAGGAGCATCGGCTGCTCGTCCAGCTCGACGAGGGCGGTGAGGTAGGGTACGGCGTCTTCGAAGCCGGCGACGCTCTTCTGATGCATGACGGTCCAGGACCAGATGGCGCCATTGCCGCTGACGTCTTCGAAGGCGAGGTCGGCGGAGAGGCAGTTGTCGCAGGCGGCCTTCGGGGGGTGGTTGTAGTAGCGGCAAGCGGCGCAGCGCTGGATGGCAAGGCGTCCCTCTTTCGCGGCGTCCCAGAAGGGGCGGGTGAGGTCGGTGATGGCGGGGTTGGCGCGAGCGGGCTGGGTGGTCATCGCTTGCCTAGTGTCTAACGGAAACGTTCCTTGCGCCATCCTGAGGTTGTCGCAGGACGGAGCGCGGCGCTGCGTGGTTCGACAGGCTCACCGTGAGGTGAGGGCGGTTGGTTTGGTGCGATGGGCGGTTTGGTGCGGTTGGGGCGTCTGCCCGAGGTTGCTTCGTCGCTGTCGCTCCTCGCAATGGGTGCGGAGGCTAGGGCGTTGCGATGCCCAGCTCGGCGAGGACCTCGTCGGTGTGCTGGCCGAGCGCGGGGGGGGCGAGACGGACGCTTACCGGCGTGTCGCTGAACTCCCAGGGCGGCTTCATGACGGTGACGGGGCCGCTGGGGCCATCGACCTGCCGTGTGATGTCGAGGTGGATGGTCTGGGCATGGGAGAAGACGTCCGGGTAGGTGTTGTGGCGGTAGGCGTTGCCGCCGTGCTTGTTGAGGATGGCGGCAACCTCATCAACGGTGAAGTTCCGCAAGAATCGCTCCCAGAGGTGCTTGTAGAGATGCCCCTGGCGTGAGTTGGAGCCGAC
>DASTLN010000181.1:0-9700 GCA_035714925.1 Dehalococcoidia bacterium
CCATCGCCTTCGAAGTCGCCCGTCCGTTGCGCCAACGCCACATACCTGCCGTCGGGCGAGAAGCTCGGCGCAGCGCCGGCGTCGATGCACACGAGAGGCGTGCCGTCCACGTAGATCTGCAGTCCCTGGCAGTACAGGGGGCCGGGTAACACCGCAATTAGCCCGGTAGGAGTCCCCGCAACGGAGACCAGCTCAATCGGCCACCGCCTGTACAGCGCCTCGCCGGGGAATGTTTCGCTCTCCCCCGTTTCGATGTCGAAGATCAGCGTCTCCGGCATCGCCTCGTCACTCTCCGGCGTTGCGCCGTACAGGACGCGTCCCGCCGCGCCGAAGCGCGCCGGCCAGACGACACCGGGGTCGAACGCGGTGCCCTCGTCCAGGTACTCGAGCACGGCGCCGCCGTTGCCGTCCGGATAGATGATCGCCTCCGTATCGCCGGCCCAGTCTGGCATGTTGCGGAAGCTTGGGATGTCATCCACGATGACGCGCGCGCTGCCATCTTCCACGTCGCCCAGGAAGATATGGCCACCGTCGGCACAGTCGCCGAAGAAGACATAGCGGCTGCTCGGCGACCACGTCGGCCCAAATATCGAGTCGGCATTGCACTGCCCAAGGCCGGTCTGCAGCTCATGACGCTCACCGGACTCAAGGTTGACCAGCCATTCGTCCCACGCCGGGAGCTCTCCGAACGGACTGACTTCGAGTTTCCCCGCATCGACGCGGTAGATCATCCACGTGCCGTCCGGTGAGAGCGGTCCGCATTCGGCGCCCGCGTAGAAGCGCCCTTCAACCTCTATGCCTCCCTCAGCCCGAGAGCACAAAGGATCGCCCGGGTACCAGGTCTGAAGCCAGCGATACTCACTGGCTGTCGCATCTCGGGGTATCTGTGCCCAGGGCTCGACGCCCTCTTCGCCGCCGTCGAGGTTGTAGCGGTGCACTTCCAGCCGATACTCCGAAGCCGCCGCGTCGCGAATACCGAGCACCGCTTCGTCCCCATCGAACCCCGCGTAGCGAATTACGTCCTCCACGCCCTCGAAGACCTGGATCACGCTGCCGTCGCGCGCGTCGACAAGCCATGCCATCGAGCCCGGCATCTCCTGACGCTCGCACGGGACGATCACGCCGGATGCTTCCGTACAGGGTGTCGGCAGCTCCGGCGGCACGGACGTCGGCCCGGGCGACGCTTCGAGCTGGGGGAAGAGTGTCGGCGTCGGTGCCCTGTCGTTGTCGCCGGAGCAGGCAACTGCTGCCGCGAACAGCAAGACAATTGCCATCAAGCCGAAACGCATGCCTCCACCTTACCCAATCAGCACGGACGGCGCGCAAGCAGAGGCCCCGGCGAATTGCCGGGGCCTTCGCGTCCCGTTTCGGAGCCTTCTACTCGCGCTGCATGCGGAAGTTGCCCTTCGGGCCGCCACCCTGCAGGCGCACGATGTCGATGATCAGCGCCGCGCCCTTGCGGTCGGGGTCGTGCATCTGCTCGACCTCCGGCGTCATATCGTAGAGGCGGTGGCGCGTCTCCTCGTCCGTCGCGATGCTGCCGCGGCCCTGCACCACAATCGTCGAGCGTGAGTTCGAGTCGCGATAGAGCAGAGAGAGCTTGTTGTTGCCGCCCGATACGGCCTTGACGATCCCGCCTTCGGCGCTACGGACCCAGATCGCGAGTTGCGTCGGGCTGAACACCAGCGTGCTCCCGCGCAGCGACTGCTGCGGTTGGCCGTTCTCGTCCACGTAGCAGACGACCATCGGCGTATTGTTGAACAACGCGCTGTCGATCTGGCCACGCATGTAGGTCGGTATCTCGTCCACCTGCTGCGGCGGGCCGCCCGTCACCAGCTGCTGCACGACACGCGACACCTTGCCGTCGCCGTTGAACGAGAACGTCAGGTTCATCGCCTGCGGCGCCGCGCCGAGGTCTGGGAAGACGCCCTCGACCTTCAGCGTGTCGCCGTCCGCCTTCGGCTCCGACCAGGCGCCGCGCTGGTAGATCGGCGTCTGGGCCCAGATGCCGCCGAGGCGGAACAGCACCTGATCGATGCCCTTGATCTCCTCGCTGCCCTGCGCCCGCACGATCTCGAGCACGACATCAGACGCCAGGTGCTCGCGGGCGCGTTCGGACGCGGAGCGCTCGCCCGTCTTGATCGACTTGACCACGGCCTCCGCGGCCTGGACACGCTTGTCAGCCATTGATGGGTCCCCCTCATGAGTCTGGAATCGGTGGAAAGTGAAGTATGCACGATCGTAGTGCGTCACCCTTCGACCGACAAGACGGGGCAGATGCCGTGCGTGCTTCAGGCGGCCGGTGCGACGTCGTCGTCGTGGCCGTGGATGCGACGCGCAACACGACCTCGCAGCTCGGTGAGGAACTGTCGCGCGGGGCGTTTGGCCAGGAAGCGCTGTCCGCTGGCGCGAAGGTCGCTCAGCGGCGTCCGCGGCGGGCGCAGCTTTCCCAGGCGTCGCAGGCGCAACTGGCGCGCGGTCTGGTTTACCCGGCGCTGCATTGGGCCCATCGAGCGCAGGCGCATCTCCGGTCGCGGCGCCGGCCACTCGCCGGACTCGTCGCGCGCGTAGCGCATCATCACCACGTCCTCGCCGTGCTCTGTCGCATCACCCTGGGGCCGCTTGTAGCCGGGCAGCGTGCGCGCCGGGCTGGCGCCGCCTCGCGCGTGGAAGCGCATCGCGGCGGTGTAAGTCTTCGGTAGCTCGACGTCGACGTCGCCCAGGAGCGCGCCGTCCACCGGGGTTGTAGTCAGCGCGTAGGAGACGCGGGCGTCGAGCATATTGAGGGCTGCGTTACGCAGCAGCGAGCCGGTGCCGCTGGAACGCTTCGATTTCACGAGTGTGGTGATCTGCAGCAGGACGACGGTGTCGCCGCCGTGCGTTCGGGAACGCTTCCACGCTGCGGGGCTGGTCAGCGCCGCGAAGTCCGGATACGTCTCCTGCAAGAGTTCGGCGTCGCCGTGCACGTCCGCCAGGATCGTCTGTACGATGCCGAGCGCCTTCGCTCCGGTCTCGTCGCGTTCGACGACCACGAATATCGTGTCGCCCGCCTTCGACATCATCTCGCGCAGGTCCTTGAAGCCGAGATAAGCAAACTCGCCCCACTCGTCCTCGAGACCGCTTGCGATCGTCTTCAGGGCCTGCTGGTCGTAGCGCAGATCGGACAGCTTCTCAATTCGCGCGCCTGATTCTGTCAGGTCGGCGCGCCGTACGCGGCGGTGGCCCGTCTCCCAGGCGGAGGCGGCAGCAGTGGCCGCGGCTGCGGCGACGAGAATACGACGCCCTGTCATTGCCTTCCTCGCATCGCTTCCAAGCCTGGACTTCATTGCCATCTCCCTCCTGACGGGAGGCCTACTTACCCAATTACAGGATACACCTCTATATTCGGACGCAGAAAGGCGAATGAGCATGCTTACTCGCCCTTGCATGTTGGTTAGCCGAAGGATTGCGAGCTTTTACGTCACGTTCTTGAGCCAGCGCAGCGACGTATGTCTCCTCCCACCCGCGCCTTTCTCAGCGACATTCGTATGGCGTGGCGGTCATATCAAGAATCCTTATCTAGCGATGGATGAATAGTTAAGTTGATTAAGGGATTCTCAAGGCAGGCTGTCCGGTGTAGCCTGTCAACGAACCCAGGGACGAGGCTCAGGAGGGATGCGATGAGCGTTGACGCGATGACTTACCGGCAGGTTGTGGGCAACTTCGCGACGGGCGTTGCGGTTGTCACGGCGGGTAAGGTCGACAACTGCTATGCGGTGACCGTCAACTCGTTCACTTCCGTGTCCCTGGATCCCATGCTGTTGCTGGTCTGCCTCACCACCGTTTCCCGGACCCGTGCCGAAATCATGCAATCGAAGGCGTTCAACATCAACGTGCTCAGCGACCAGCAGGAGCACATCTCGCGCTTCTTTGCCAAACCTCAGGACGATAGTGCCTGGTTCACCGAACTCCACTGCCGCGCCGGGGAGCTTGGTGCGCCGATCATCCCGGACTGCCTGGCGCATATCGAGTGTCACCTCGTCGAGACGCATGAGGCCGGTGACCACACAATCCTGGTCGCCGAGGTGCAGCACGCCTATATCGCCCTGGAGGACAGGCCGCTGCTGTTCTTTCGCGGCAAGTACGGCCGGCTCGGCGATCTCGCGAGCTAGGCGAACTTCAGCCCGGCCTTCAGCTCACGAAATAACTCCAGCGCCTCCCTGAAGCGCAGGCGGAGGGCGCATACCTTACTTCACTGCCGCCGGTTGAGCCGTCTGCTCCGCGGCAAGGGGATGGATCCACCACTTGTCTTCCCACTCGTCGTCCCACAAGTCCTTCAGCTCCGGCATCACCTTCTCGGCAAAGAGCCGCGTGTTCTTCATCGTCAGGTCCTTCGACATGTTGCCGAACTGCAGCAGCATCATCAGGTGGCCGATGTTCAGGCTCTTCGCCAGCTCGCGGATCTTCTCGATGACCTGCTCCGGCGTCCCGGCGATGATGTTGCCCTTTTCAAGGTAGTCTTCCCAGGTCTGCTCCCCGCTAAACGCGCTGAGGCTTGAGGGTCGGCCCGCTTTCATGCTGAGCTCCATAGAACGCAGTGAGCGGTAGCCGGGCGTGTTGTTGTACATCTGGTTGACGTGCAGGCAACGCTGGTAGAAGTAAAGCGCCGCTTCCGCGTAGTCTTCCTTGGCCTGCGCCTCCGTCTCCGACACGCCGATGAGCTGCAGGAACCCGGCGCTGTACGGATTCGGGTCCTTTTCCTTCTGGCGCATCAAGTCCCAGTACTGGTCCATGACGGACTTCGCGGCCTTGTAGCCCGCGTAACTCAGGTTTGCCATCAGGTAATCCTTGTCCGCGATCCACTCCGTGGTCTCAATGCTGCCGCCGCCGGGCACCCAGATCGGCGGGTGCGGCTTCTGCAGCGGTCGCGGCCACGTGTTGACGTAGCGCAGCTGGGTGTACTTGCCGTTGATGGCGAACGGCTCCGGCTCCGTCCACGCCTTGATGATCAGGTCGTGCGCCTCGCGATACTTCTCGCGAAGCGTGATCGGCGTCTCACCGTAGCCAAAGTTCGTGTCCATCGACGTGCCGACAGGGAAGCCGGCGACCAGGCGTCCGCCGCTGATCACGTCCAGCATCGCCATCTCCTCGGCGACGCGCGTGGGCGGGTTGTACAGCGCGATGCTGTTGCCGAGCACGACGAGCGCCGTGTTACTGGTCCGCCGCGCCAGTGAGGCCGCCATCAGGTTCGGCGAAGGCATCATCCCGTAGGCGTTCTGATGGTGCTCGTTGACGCAGATGCCGTCGAAGCCCATGTCGGCGGCGTACTCCAGCTCGTCGAGGTAGTCGTTGTAGACCACGTGGCCGCGCTCTGGGTCGAAAAGGTGGCTGGGCACATCAACCCAGACACTGCTGTACTTCTCTCGGAAGTCCTCCGGCAGGTCCGGATAAGGCATCAGGTGGAACCAGTGAAACTTCATGGCTACCTCCTAGCGGCCATCGCACCGATTGGGATGACCTTTTCCTCGGCCTGAAGGCCGGGGCATCGCTGTGTGAAGCCTTGCCCTTCAGCAAGGTGTACGGTGCTACAGCACCGCGGCGGGCTGCGCCGTCTGCGCCGTTGTCAGCGGGTTGATCCACCAGCGGTCTTCCCACTCATCGTCCCAGAGGTCCTTCAGCTCCGGCATCACCTTCTCCGCGAAGAGGCGTGAGTTCATCATCGTGGCCTCTTTGCCGAGGTTGCCGAACTGCATCAGCATCATCAGGTGGCCGATGCGCAGCTTCTTGATTAGCTCCCGCATCTTCTCCGTGACCTGCTCCACGCTGCCGCTGATCAAAGTCCCGTCTTCGACATACTGCTTCCAGTCTCGCGGCCCGCCGAACATGCTGCTGCGCCCGGCAGCCGACGTTCGTAGTCCGGCCTGAATCGAACGCAGCGAACGGTAACCCGGCGCGTCGGTGAAACCGCGGTCGATGTTGAGGCAGCGGTCGAAGAAGTACTTGATCGGCTCCTCGTAGATCTCCTCCGCCTCGCGCTCGGTCTCCGCCACGCCGACGAACTGCAGGAAGCCGGCACGGTACGGGTTCTGGTCGCGCCCGGCGCCCTTTACGTGGTCCCAGTAGCCGTTCATGACACGCTCGGCGCTGAGGTAGCCGCCGTAGCTCAGGTAGGCGAAGAAGTAGTCCTGCTCCGTGATCCATTCCCACGTCTCGATGCTGCCGCCGCCCGGCACCCAGATCGGCGGGTGCGGCTTCTGGATCGGGCGCGGCCACGTGTTGACGTAGCGCAGCTGCGTGTACTTGCCGTTCCACGCGAAGGGCTCCGGCTCGGTCCACGCCTTGACGATCAGGTCGTGCGCCTCTTTGTACTTTTCGCGCAGGGTCTCAGGCGTAGCGCCGTACGCGTACGCCGTATCCATCACGGTGCCGACCGGGAAGCCCGCCACGAGCCGCCCGCCGCTGATCACGTCCAGCATCGCGAACTCCTCCGCGACGCGTGTCGGCGGGTTGTACAACGCAATGCTGTTGCCCAGCACGACGAGAGCCGTCTTGCTGGTTCGTCGCGCCAGCGATGCCGCCATCAGGTTCGGCGAGGGCATCAGCCCGTACGCCTGCTGGTGGTGCTCGTTGACGCAGATGCCGTCATAGCCCAACTCAGCCGCGTACTCCAGCTCGTCCAGGTAGTCGTTATAGGCGCGATGACCGATGGCGGGATCGAACAGCTCGATCGGAACGTCGACGGCCGAGCTGTGATACTTCTTGCCGGCGCCGAACTCATCCGGCAGCTCCGGGTAGGGCATCAGGTGGAACCAGTGAAACTTGATAAGTGAACCTCCCGGGAGTGACGAATCCGACCCGAGTATAGACGGAGTGGTGCGAATATCAATAAGCCCTTAACGTTCCCGACGCCGCCTGTAGCTGAAGCTGACGCGCTGTATAATTCGCGTTAAGGGAGCACCCGCTCCCCCCTAGAAGATTTCAATACAAGACGAGGCCCCCGAACATGACCACAACCCAGTCTGGGACGGCGCAGCAGTACGTATTTCTCTTCGGCGAGGGCAAGGCGGACGGCTCAGCCGAAATGCGCAACCTGCTCGGCGGAAAGGGCGCCGGCCTGGCTGAGATGACCAACCTTGGCGTGCCTGTGCCGCCCGGCTTCACCATCACGACCGAAGTCTGTACCGCCTTCTACGACCGCGGCCGCCAGTACCCCTCAGGCCTCGAAGACCAGGTGCGTGACGGCGTCGCCTACGTCGAGCGCCTCCTCGACCGCAAATTCGGCGACGCCAAGAAGCCGCTGCTGTTCTCGGTCCGCTCCGGCGCCCGCGTCTCGATGCCCGGCATGATGGATACGGTCCTTAACCTCGGCCTCAACGACAACGTTGCTGCCGGCCTCGCGAAAGAGACCGGCGACGAGCGCTTTGCCTACGACTCCTACCGACGCTTCGTCTCGATGTACGGTGACGTCGTCATGGGCCTCAAGGGCGAGGACAAGGACGTCGACCCCTTCGAGGCGATCCTTGAAGCCAAGAAACACGCCCTCGGGGTCGAGCTAGACACCGAGTTGCCGGCATCGGCACTCAAAGAGCTCGTCGCGGAGTACAAAGCCGAGATCAAAAAACGCCGAGGCTCCGACTTCCCCGAGGACCCGTGGGATCAGCTCTGGGGCGCGGTCGGCGCCGTATTCGGCTCGTGGGAGAACCCGCGCGCCGTCACCTACCGCCGCATGTACGAGATCCCCGGCAGCTGGGGCACCGCCGTTAACGTCCAGGCGATGGTCTTCGGCAACCTCGGCAACGACTGCGCCACCGGCGTCGGCTTCACGCGCGACCCCTCCACTGGTGAGAACCGCTTTTACGGCGAATACCTGGTCAACGCCCAGGGCGAGGACGTTGTCGCCGGCATCCGCACGCCGCAGCCGGTCACTATCGCCTCGAAGCTCGACGACCAGCCGGCGCTGGAAGAGACGATGCCGCAGGCGTACTCCGAGCTGAAGCGTGTCTACGAATCGCTGGAGCAGCACTACCGCGACATGCAGGACATCGAGTTCACGATCCAGCAGGGCCGCCTCTGGCTGCTGCAGACCCGTAGCGGCAAGCGCACCGCCCGCGCCATGGTCAAGGTCGCCGTCGACATGGTGCGCGAGGGCCTGATCACAAAGGAGGAGGCTATCCTGCGCATCGAGCCGGACAAGCTGGACGAGCTGCTCCACCCCACCTTCGACACGTCGGCAAAGCGCGACGTCATCGCGACTGGCCTCGCCGCATCTCCCGGCGCGGCGGTCGGCAAGGTCGCTTTCAGCGCCGACGACGCGGTGGAGATGGAAGCCAGGGGCGAGAAGGTGATCCTGGTTCGCCTCGAGACGTCGCCGGAGGACATTCACGGCATGAAGGCGGCGGAGGGCATCCTCACCGCCCGCGGCGGCATGACGTCGCATGCGGCCGTCGTCGCGCGCGGCATGGGACGCTGCTGCGTTGCCGGCTGCGGCGCGCTGCACATCGACTACGCAAACGGCGTCTTCAGCGTCGACGCCGGCGGGCGCCAAATCGAGGTGAAGGAAGGCGACGTTATCAGCCTCGACGGCAGCACCGGCGAGGTGATGCTCGGCTCCGTCCCCGTGGTCGAGGGCCAGCTCGACGACGACTTCGCCGAGCTGATGGGTTGGGTGGACGCCGCGCGGCGCCTCAAGGTCCGCACCAACGCCGACACCCCCTTCGACGCCGAGGTCGCGCGCAAGTTCGGCGCCGAAGGCATCGGCCTTTGCCGCACCGAGCACATGTTTTTCGACCCGGAGCGCATCCTCGCCGTTCGCGAGATGATTCTCAGCGACTCCGAGGCGGGCCGCCGCGCCGCGCTGGCCAAGATCTTGCCAATGCAGCGTTCGGACTTCGAGGGCATCTTCCGCGCCATGGACGGCCTGCCCGTCACCATCCGCCTGCTCGACCCGCCGCTGCACGAGTTCCTGCCGCACACCGCCGAAGAGATCGAAGAGGTGGCGTCCGCCCTCGGCGTCTCAGCCGCTGTCGTGTCGCAGCGCAATCAAGACCTCGCCGAGTTCAACCCGATGCTCGGCCACCGCGGTTGCCGCCTCGCCGTCACGTTCCCGGAGATCTACGAGACACAGGTGCGCGCCATCATCGAGGCCGCCTGCGACGCCCGTGCCGACGGCATCGACGCCATTCCCGAGATCATGATCCCTATCGTCGGCATGGAGGCGGAGCTCAAGCGCATGCGCGCGCTCGCCGTCGACACCGCCGAGGCAGTCCTCGCCGAAAGAGGGACGAAGGTCGACTACACCGTCGGCACCATGATCGAGCTGCCACGCGCCTGCGTCATCGCCGACGAGATCGCCGAACACGCCGACTTCTTCTCGTTCGGCACCAACGACCTGACCCAGACCACCTACGGCATCTCACGCGACGACTCGGCGCACTTCCTGCCAGCCTACGTGAACGCCGGCGTTATCGAGGTCGACCCCTTCGTGCGGCTCGACCAGGAAGGCGTCGGCGGACTGATGCGGATGGGTATCGGCAAGGGACGCGGTGTGAAGTCGGACCTCAAAATCGGCATCTGCGGCGAACACGGCGGCGACCCGTCGTCAGTCGAGTTCTGCCACCGCGAGGCGCTCGACTACGTCAGCTGCTCCCCCTACCGCGTCCCGATTGCCCGCGTCGCCGCCGCCCAGGCCGCCCTGCGCGACAAGGTGAAGCAGGGCATCAGC
>DASTLN010000182.1:0-8707 GCA_035714925.1 Dehalococcoidia bacterium
GATACGCTGGATCGACGTCATGAGAGCCCTCTCGAGTCTCGCAGCGCTCCTGTTATTCGCAACGGTGCTCGCCTGTAGCGGCGACGACGGTGACGCCAGGCCCGCGACCCAAGCGCCGATTCCGGTGGCGACGGCAGAGACTGCGACGCCCGGCGAATCAGCGGCGGATACGCCTGAGACTCAGACGCCAGTCTCTCCGGCGTCAGGGCTGCCGGATTCAGTAGGACTGGAACGCGTATTCGACCACGCGAGCTTCGAGCGTCTGACTGGGCTTTATCCCACGCCGCTGTCCGGCGATCTCTGGCTCGCGACCGGGCAGGCCGGTCGGATCTATCTTTTGACTCCGTCGGAGGACGGTATCTTTCTCGACATAAGCGATGAGGTCAGCAGGGACGGCAACGAGGAAGGACTTCTCGGCCTGGCCCTGGCTCCCGACTTCCAGACGACTGGTGTCTTCTACGTCTACTACAGCGCGGCAGATCCGAGACGGAGCGTCATATCACGGTTCCAGTCCTCGTCGGGTGGGATCGGAGACCCGGATAGCGAAGAGGTCATCCTGGAGGTGCCCCAGCCGTTCAGCAACCACAATGGCGGGCAGATCGTCTTCGGGCCGGACGGCTACCTATACGTCGGACTCGGGGACGGCGGATCGGCGCGCGACCCTCAGGGCAACGGACAGAACCTGGGCACGCTGCTGGGCTCGATACTGCGCCTCGACGTCTCTGGTGGAAGCGCCGGCTATTCGGTCCCGCCGGACAACCCGTTCGTGGGCCAGGGCAGCGCGCGTGGCGAGATCTGGGCCTACGGTTTGCGCAACCCGTGGCGGTTCTCTTTCGATTCGGACACAGGCGACCTCTGGGTTGGCGATGTGGGACAGAACACGCGCGAGGAGATCGACTTGGTCGTCAAGGGCGGCAACTACGGCTGGAGCATCATGGAGGGCGCCGGCTGCCTGGGTGGCGGCAGCAACTGCGATAAGGACGGGCTGTTGGCGCCGGTGATCGATTACGACAATGGGCGCGGCGGCTGCTCTGTGACAGGTGGCTTTGTCTACCGGGGCAGTGCTATCCCGGACTTGCAGGGCGCCTACGTTTATTCCGACTACTGCACCGGCACGATCTGGGCCCTGCGCTTTGACGGGTCTTCGGTCATAGCGCACGAGGAGATCGGTCAGGCCGATTTCAACGTGAGTTCATTTGCCCAGGGGCCCGAGGGCGAGCTTTACGTGTTGGAGCACGCGGAGGACGGTGGTATCTACCGCATCGTGCCTTGACCGGCATGGCCGGGCTCTTCCCCGTTTGCGCCGCCTGTCTCTGCCCTACCTAGGCGGCCTCGCCATGGGACAGGAAAGCTTTTATCGATGGCCCGGGCTCCCCGAACAGGAATCCCTGCACGCCCTGTACCCAGAAGTCTTTCAGACCGTCCTCGTCCAGGTTGACGCTCATCAGCATCGAGGCGTTCTCAATGCCCTCGGCGATCATGTAGGAACCGGTTTCGCGGGCAAACGCCACAATGGCGACAATGACCGCCCTCCCCTGGCCGCCTTCCATGGCATCCAGGATGACAGATCGGTCGATTTTCACGTAGTCGAACTTGATCAGGCGCATCATCTCAAGGCCGGAGTTTCCGGAGCCCACGTCATCCAGGGCAACCCCGAAACCACGAGCGTGGAGGGCCTCCACCTGCTCCCGAACCCGCGCAATCGGCGCGATCGTGTGCTCTGTGAGCTCGAACACGATCCGGGACGGCTTGATATGAGCCTGCTGCACAAGGTCCAGCAGTTCATCCGGTGAGAAGCGGGAGTTGCTTAAGGTCCCGGGGTCAAGGTTCATGAAGAGCCTGATGTCGTCCGGTAGATCAGCGGCGCCTGCCAACGCATGGGAAACGCACAACAGGTCCAGCTCACGTGATCGCCCCATGGTCTGCGCGATTTCGAACGCCTCCTCCGGTCCTCGGATATCGGGTTCGTTCGGGAGCCTCAACAGCGCCTCGAATGCCAGCAGTTCTTGGGAACCCAGCTTGTAGATAGGCTGGAACCACATCGAAACGGCGCCGCTTTGCAGTACCCGGCGCACGGCCTGCATCTTGTCGGCTGTCATCTCGACGCCCTGTGCCAGGGCCAACTCGAACTCCGCAACCTGGTCCTTGCCACGGTGCTTCGCCTCATACAACGCCATATCGGCGTGGTCGCGCATGGTCTCCGGGAGGAACCCGCCGGATGAGCTTGCGTAGCCGATGCTCACAGAAACTCCCGGCAGTCCGGTTTCCACCATATCCCGTAGCCTTTCCAGGGCTTGGGCAGCGTCCTCGCGTCCCGTGTTGGGCATGATCAGCGCGAACTCATCGCCGCCCACACGGTAGGCTCGATCCTGAGCGCGCATGATCGTCATGAGGCGGGCTAATTCGGCCAGCACAGCATCACCCTGCGCGTGGCCTTCACTGTCATTGATCTCCTTGAAGTCATCGACGTCCAGCATCGCGATTGTGATGGCCTCATCGTTACGCCCAGCGCGCGCGACCTCGCGGCGAAGGTCCTCCTGAAACGCGCGGTGGTTGGCCAAGCCGGTCAAGCCGTCCGTCAGAGCGGCTTCCTTGAGCCGCGCCATTTCTCCCTCCGCGACGGCCTCTTTGTGCTCGAAGCGCCGTGTCATCACGAAAGAGCCGACGACCAGCGGCAGGCCCAGCGCAAAGGCGCCGATGGCCACCAGCGACTGCGTTCCGAGATCGCGCTTGAACGACTCTAGATCCACAAGGGTGCCTTCTCGCTTTTCGCGGGCGGGCTCCGTCAACAAAGCTGTAACCTCGGTCATTGTGGCGCTGGCTTCTATCGAGTTCTCCGGCTGGAAGTCCCCGCTGGCGATCTCGGCGATCACCTGGGAAGCCTCCACGATCTCGGCCGCGAATTCTGCTTCTAGCTGTAGCAGGTAGGCGCGGTCCTCGTCCGTACCCAGGGACTTGGCCAGCGTCTCGTACCGGAAGGTGTCTTGGAGCGCATTCTGGTAGAGGGCCAGGTCTGCCGGGTCGCCGCCTGCGGCATAGTCGTTTGAGTGTATAGCAGACAAGGCCGCGCTAAGGGCGGTCTGGTTGTAAGCATCGCTGACCCTGATCGTGCTCTGGAGTTGATCGATTTCAGCCCGACTCCAGGCGAGCGTTCTGATCGTGATCGCGACCATTGCGATCAACAGAAGGGCCATGGCAAGCGTGCCAAGGCGGGAGGCGGTGCGGGTGGAGAGAGACAGCTTCATGCCAGTGCTATCGGCCGTTTTTTTGCCGTCATTGAGCCCGCCAGGAAATTGCTCGTGGAAAAGAGCCGTTTGGCCCAGGCACTTGCTTAGAGCAACTCGGTCAGGGAGCGAATGATCCTGTCCGGCTGGCGCTTGCCGTCCTCGAAGAGTATTGACGTGGCGCTGGTTGGCAAGCCGGCGGCGTGACGGTCGAACCAGATGCCGGTGATGCCGAGACGCATCGGCGCCTCGACGTCCCACTCGAGGTTGTCGCCAACCATCCAGGTGTCGCAAGGTTCCGACTCCAGCGCGGCGAGCGCGGCACGGTAGACCCGTTCATCAGGCTTACCACAGCCGAACTCGCCTTCGATGCTGATGTAATCGAAGTGTGCTTCCAGCTGGAAGCGGCCGATCTTGGCGCGCTGGCCCGCGGAGGCCCCGTTCGTCAGCAAGGCCAGACGCACGCCCTGCGCCCGCAGGGCTTCCAGCGTCTCGATGGCACCGGGCATTAGCGCCTGGCTCTGCTCGCGCAGATCGCGATAGCGGTTTCCGATCAAGCCAGCGAGGCGCTCATCAGGAGCGCCGAGACGGGACAGCGCTTCGGCGACGATCCAGGTGCTGGTACCGCGCAGGTCGGCGCGACCGATGCGATGGCGCTCGGCTTCCGACCAGTACCAGTCGCGTACCTCGTGGACCAGACGCAGCAGTGCGTCGAGTTCGGTGTGCGAGGAAACCAGTTCGGCGATCGCTGTACGCCACCCGGAATCGACCTGACCGCTGTCGTCGATCAGCGTGTCGTCGAGGTCGAAGAAGAAGGCGCGGGGCAGGTCAGGCATGAGGACGGACCGCTGTGGCGACGGTAAAGGTCGCCGCTACAGAATCACCACCATGTTTGTTCGTCGAGGTCATCGGCGAGGTCCTCGTAGTCGGTGTTCCAGAGGTCCGTGGAGAGGTACTTCCAACCGCCGTCGGCCAGGAGCAGCACGATGTTGCCACGCTCCAGGCGGCTGCCGACGCGTTGAGCCGCGCGCAGGACGGCGCCACTAGAGACGCCGGCAAAGATGCCTTCCTGCTCCATCAGCTCCTTGGTTGCGGCGAACGAGTTCTTGGAGTCGACGACTATGCGGCCGTCGAGTAGCGACTGGTCGAGGACGGGCGGGATGAAGCCCTCGTCGAGGCTGCGCAGGCCCTGGACGCGGTCGCCCGGGTGCGGCGCGGCGGCGGTGACTTTGACGCCGGGCTTGCGCTCCTTGAGATAGCGCGCGGTCCCGGTCAGCGTGCCGCCTGTGCCGAGGCCGGCCACGAAGACGTCGATTTCGGGCAGGTCGCGCAGGATCTCGGGGCCGGTGGTCTCGTAGTGGGCGCCGGGGTTAGCTTCGTTACCGTACTGGTAGATCAAGACCAGACTGGGGTCGGCCGCGGCCATCTCCTGCGCCACGACGATTGAGCCGTTCGTGCCTTTGACGCCTTCCGAGTAGACGATCTCGGCGCCGTAGGCACGCAGCAGCTGGGTGCGCTCCGGGCTCATGTTGTCCGGCATGACAGCCTTGACCTTGTAGCCCTTGAGCTTGGCGACGAAGGCAAGCGACACGCCCGTGTTGCCCGACGTGGGCTCGAGGATCGTACAACCGGGCGTCAGACGGCCGTCGCGCTCCGCCGCCTCGATCATCGCTTTGGCGATGCGGTCTTTGACGCTGCCGGTGGGGTTTTGGCCTTCCAGCTTGGCGAAGAAGCGCACGGTGGGCGAAGGACTGAGCTTCTGAAGCTCAACCAGCGGCGTGTTGCCGATCAGATCCAGCATGCTTCGATACAACATGACGCGATGAGGCGCTCCGGAGGTCATCCGCGATTCGGCTAACAGCCGCCGGCGAGGGCCGGCAGGATCGAGACGACATCGCCGGCTTCGACCGGCGTCTCCATCTGCTGCAGGAAGCGGATGTCCTCGTCGTTGATGTAGATGTTGACGAAGCGGTGCAGCGAGCCGTCCTCCATCGTGATCTGCTCACGAAAGCCGGGGTAGTCGGCGTTCATCTGCTCGAGGACTTCGGCCACCGTGCTGCCTTCGGTCTGCACCGACTTGGCGCCGACCACTTTTTGCAGCACGGAGGTTACGCGTACTTCCGGCACTCGATTACTCCGTCCAGGCGGGCGCGGTCCCGCAGAACTCGTCGTAGTCAATCAGCTCGGTGACGGTCGGGTTGTCGCCACAAACCACGCAGTTGGGGTCGCGGCGCACGCGGACCTGACGCATCTCCATGGCGAGCGCGTCGTAGAGGACGAGGCGTCCCTGCAGGCTCTCGCCAATGCCGAGGATGAGCTTGAGCACCTCGGTGGCCTGGATCGAGCCGATGGTGGCGCACATGGCGCCCAACACGCCGGCCTCGGCGCAGGAGGGCACCATCCCTGGTGGAGGCGGCGTCGGGTAGAGGCAGCGGTAGCAGCCCTGCTCGGGCAGGTAAACGGTTGCCTGGCCATCGAACATGAGGATCGAACCATCGACGAGCGGCTTCTTGAGGAAGACACAGGCGTCGTTGGCCAGGTAGCGCGCCGCGAAGTTGTCGGCACCGTTCACGACGATGTCGTACTGGGAGATGATGCCCAGCGCGTTCTCGGAGTACAGCGGTTCTTCGTGTGTGATCACTTTGACGTCGGGGTTGTAGGCGTTCAGGGTCTCCTGGGCGGAGACGACCTTGCGCTTACCCACGTCATCGTTCTGATGCAGGATCTGGCGCTGCAGGTTCGAGAGGTCGACAACATCGAAGTCGACGATGCCGATGGTACCGACGCCGGCCAGCGCCAGGTACAGCGCAACGGGGGAGCCGAGCCCGCCGGCCCCGATGATCAGGACCTTCGCGTCGAAGATCTTGCGCTGACCGACGCTGCTGACTTGCGGCATGATCAGGTGCCGTGAATAGCGCATCACGCGCTCCGGCGTCAGGGCGTAGTTCGACGGGTTATCTTCTTCGGGCGCGCCGCCGGCGAGAGCCGGGATGACCGCGAGCTGGTCGCCGTCGGACAGGGTTGTGGCTTCACCGTTCAGTGAAGTGATCTCCTGATTGTTGACGTAGACGTTGATGTGCGGCGGGATGGCGCCCTCGGCGTTGTAACAGAGGTTGCGGAAGCCGGGAAATCGAGCGTCGAGACTGGCGAGGGCTTCAGCGACGTTGCTGGCCTCAACCTCCACGCTTGAGCGGTTGCCGACGAAGCTCCTGAAAGGCGTCGGTATGTAGACGTTAACCATTGGATTCCTCCCGCTCATTCCATCCTCGCATAGAAGGTACTCAAACTAGAAGTTGACGCTGAGATAGCGCTCGCCGGTGTCGGGCAGGATGGTGACAACCCGCTTGCCCTCGCCGAGGCGTTTCGCGATCTGCAGGGACGCGTACACGTTGGCGCCGGAAGAGATGCCGATCAACAGCCCTTCAGTGACCGTGATCCGCTTCGCCATTTCGATTGCGTCCTCGTCTTTGACGGCGATGAGCTCGTCGTAGACGTCGCGATTGAGGACGCTGGGCACGAAGCTTGCGCCGATTCCCTGAATGCCGTGTAGGCCGGGCTTGCCACCCGCCAGCACCGGCGAACGCGTCGGTTCGACCGCGACGATGAGGACGTCTGGCAGGCGCTGCTTTAGCACTTCGCCGACGCCGGTGATCGTGCCACCGGTGCCAACGCCCGCGACGAACGCGTCGAGCTGGCCGTCGGTATCGCGCAGGATCTCTTCGGCCGTTGTGCGGCGATGCACCTCGGGGTTGGCGGGGTTGTTGAACTGCTGCGGCATGAAATAGCCCTCGTTCTTGGCGACCAGCTCTTCGGCTGTGAAAACAGCACCTGTCATGCCCTCGATCGCGGGCGTAAGGATGAGCTGCGCGCCGTAACGCTGCACCAGCTTGCGCCGCTCAAGGCTGTAGTCGTCCGGCATCGTCAGGATGAGCTTGTAGCCCTTGGCTGCGGCGACCATGGCGAGGCCGATACCGGTGTTACCGGATGTCGGCTCGACGATGGTGCCGCCGGGCTTGAGCAGGCCCTTCTTCTCCGCGTCCTCGATCATTGAGAGCGCGATGCGGTCCTTGACACTGCCTCCGGGGTTGCGCGACTCCAGCTTTCCGAGGACCTCAGCGTGTCCAGCGGGTGTTATGCGCTCAAGGCGCACCAGCGGCGTATTGCCGATCAGCTCCAGCGCGTTGGCGGCGATTCGGTTCTTGGTTTCTGCCTGCATCAGGAGCCCCTAAATCGCGTAGCGCGCTACGTTGCCGGCGCGTTCGCGTTCTGCAATGTCTGCGACTGTAATGCTCTCGAGGACTCGAATCGTTGCAGCCTCGACTTCCTGCCACACGGGCTTGAGGCTGCAGGCTGCGGTGGTACGGCAGCCCTCCGGGTCGTCCAGGCAGGCGATGGGTGCGAGGGAGCCCTCCAGGGCAACGATGACCTCGCTCAGTTTGAGGTCCCGCGGGTCGCGGATCAGCGCGTGACCGCCCTGAGGGCCGCGAACGCTGCGGATGAAACCGGCACGTCGCAGCGTGGTTAGTAGCTGGTCGAGATACGGTTCGGGAATTGACTGGCGGCTGGCGATCGTGGCGCTCTGCACCGGCCCCTCGCCGTAGCGATGGGCAAGCTCTACGAGCGCTCTAACGCCGTAGTCGCCCTTCATTGAGACCTTCATCGTTTGCCGCCCTCGCTAAAGTTAACTAAGTCTATCAACAATTGTACCACCTGATGTTCCCGCCCCACAGTGCTCACGCCGCCAGAAAGGCCAGAGGGGCCAGAATTAGCGCGGCGAGGAAGACGATCAGACTGCGCCGCGAGCTGCTGATCCTATGCGCTATGCCCAGGATCAAGCGTGTATACGGCCCGTAGAGAAAGACGAGGACTATCAGCGAAACGGCGCTGCCTGCCAACATCTGCGTTAGCACGATCTCGAATCCCTGCGGCGAATCGAGCAGCAGGGCGGCGAGCAGCGTGTCGACCCAGGTCGCGATGTTGGCGCCCATGACGTACGGCACGACACGGTCGCGGCGCACGTAACCTTTCAAAGCCAGCGGCACGAGGATGGTCACCGATAGCGACACCGAAAGCGTCAACAGCGTGACGAGGATGCCGAAACCGAACATCGCGTAACGCTGCTGCAGCGCCTGCGACAGCGCCTCGAAGCGTGGGCTGGGGCGTTCCAGACTCGGCAGCGAGCGGTCGAACAGCGCGAAGCCGAGCACGAGAGCGCCAACGCCAGCCACGAAGAGAAGAAGGCGCGGCAGCGCGTCAACCAGCGGTTCGACCAGGGGGTCAGAGATCGTGCCGACTATCGAGGTGAGGGCACCGGGGCTTTCGACTTGCACGCCGTCCAGCCAACCCTTGTCAAGAATCAGCAGGCCAATCGGCATCGCGGGACCCCAGAGCGTGATCGCTGTGAGCAGGGCGACGACGCCGATGTAGAGGCCGTCCGGGTTGCGGCGGCCGAAGACGTAGGAGACGAAGCCGACCACGAGCAC
>DASTLN010000183.1:0-49982 GCA_035714925.1 Dehalococcoidia bacterium
ACCGCTTCGGCCGCCTCTGCCACGTGCGATTCGAGGTCGCCGAGGTGCTCTCGCGCCGCCTCGATCTGAGCCGCAAGCGTGGTCCGTTGACTGGAGGTGGCGTCCAGTTCGGATTGCAGCGTTTCGCGTTGCTTGCGCGCCTGGGTCTGCTGCTGCAGCGCGTCGTCGATCGCCGCGAGAGACAGCGACACGTCGCCACCCAGCGACTCCTGCAGCGCCTGTTGGGTACGTTCTCGTTGCGTCTCGAGGTCCTGAAGGCGCTTTTCCGCGGTCTCGACCATCATCTGGGCCTTCGTAGCTGCGTTCATCGCATTCTGCAGCGCGCTGCGGGCGTCAGATTCGGCTTTGCGAGCCGAGGCGTGGCCTTGCTGCGCAGCTTCGAGGTCGGCGCGGTCGAAGGATGGCAGCTCCCCGACCTTACCGCCGCAGACGGGACATGGGTCGCCTGCCTTAAGCCCGCCGGCCAACGCGGCGACCAGGTTATGGCGGCGCGCCTCGTCCAGCGCTGCTTCTGCCGCCTTCACCGCCTCCTCGGCGCCCGCCAGCCGGGCCTTATGCTGATCAACGGCCTTTGTCGCGGCGGCGAAGCTTGCGATGGCGGTCTTATGTGAAGTTTTCACCGCCTCAACGTCACGAGCAGCTTCCTCAACCGCGGCGGCGCGGTCGCGCGCCAGGGTGAGCTGCGTCAGGCGGTCGGCGTCGTAGCAGTTCTCGGCAAGCCGGGCCTGGAGCGATTCGACTTGCGTTGTGACGTTGGCGAGGGCGCAGTCGCCCTGCTCGATCAACTCCTTCGTGGTCTGCAGATCGCTGGAGGCAGCCTGCGACGCTACTTCAGCCGCAACGAGCGCGTCATGCGTCAGCGCCAGGACGGCGGCCAATTCATAACCACGTTCCACGGCTGTCGCGGCATCCTTGAGCTGCTGCTTCTCCGCCTCTCGGCGCTCCAGCTGCTGCTTCAACTCCGCGACCTTCTCAGGCGTCGCGTCAGCCAGCAATTCGAGAGCGCGTTCGCGTTCGTCGAGACGAGTGCGCATCTCCGTCGCCATGGAGGTGGCGCGGCCGCGCATGCGATTGTAGACGTCCAGGCGCAGCAAGCTTCCCAGCACGGAGCGTCGCTTCTCGGCGGACCCGGCGAGAAACTCCTGGAACTGACCCTGGGGCAGCAGGACAGAGCGAGTGAAGCCGTCATAGTCCAGCCCGACGATCTCGTTGACGCGATCCGTTACCTCGCGCGCGCGGTCGAGCTGCGGCTGCCAGTCGTCCCCGTGCCAGCGGTCGAGACGCACAGCGCCGGCACCCTTGCGACGCGTCTCGCGGTAGACACGGTAGCGCTCCTCACCGGCGAGGAACTCCAGCGAAACACGCATGCGGTCCATGCCCTGCGAGATGCAGGCGCCGACCTCCGCAGTAACGCGCGGGATGCGCCCGTACAACGCGTAGGCTACGGCGTCGATCAGGGATGACTTGCCGGCGCCGGTAGGGCCGGTGATCGCGAAGAGGTCTAGCTCCGACAGGTCGAGACAGATTGGGTCGCGGAAGGCCGTGAAGCCTTCGAGTTCAAGCTTCAGTGGTCGCATGCTCTTCCTCGTTGAGCAGTGTGCGGAATAGCGCCAGCGTCCCGGCGGACGGTTCGTGGCCGCGCCCCAGGTTGCTGCCTTCGTAGAACCGGCTGAACATCTCTACGGGCCCGAGGTGGGCGCGCTCCACCGACTCCGGCTCGCTGGATACGGCGCCGCGGGCCCGCTCTACGTGCACCGCATTGGGCAGCTCAGCCCGGACCAGCTGCGCCAGGTTGGCGACTGGGATGTCGACATCGACGAAGACGCGAGCCCAGGCGTCCGCCGTCTCGTCCTTGAACCGCGCCAAGTCATTCAGCGCGACGCCGTGCTCCGGCATGCCGATGTCGACGAGGCGGCGCCCGGCCGAAATCGGCAGCTGCGTGATGGCGGCAGGCTGGCGAGCGTGCGCTTCGACCAGGTTGACGTACTTGTGCTGCTCGCGCTCCCCGAAGTCGAGCTGCAGCAACGAGCCCGAGTACGCGGCCTTGGTGGCGCAGTGAATCTCCTGCGGCTTGTGTACGTGGCCGAGTGCGATATATTGCGCCTCGACGGGTAGAGCGGCGCGCCGGACGCCGTAGATGCCCATCGACATGTGCAGCTCGCGCTCGCCGCCGCCGGGGCCGACCATCGCCTCGTCGGCCAGGAGGTGCGTCACAAGCACGCTGACCGCGTCGGGCTCGAAACCGGCTGCGAGGACGCGCATCGCCTCCTGGACGCGCTCGGCGTACTGCATCAGCGGTGCGTCCGGTCCCAGTTGCAGCCGGGTGAAATCGACGACGTCACGTTCGTTGATCCAGGGCAGTGCCGCCACAACGGCGCGCTCGCGCCTGTCGCGTGACTCGACGTCGATCAGCGCGCCGTCGCCGGGGCCGACGGGGATGCCACGCATGTGGATACCCAGCGAGCCCAGCAAGGGCGCCACGGCGTCGAGGCGCTTCGGGTGGTCGTGGTTGCCGGCGATGACGACGGCGGGGATACCCGCCCCGTAGAGCTCGCGGAAGAAGGCGTAGACCAGCTGCTCGGCCTCCGGCGGTGGCGCCGACGTGTCGAAGATGTCGCCCGCGACGAGCAGGCAGTCCACGGCGTGCTCCTTCGCCAGCGCCAGCATTTCTTGCAGCGCATCGTCTTGTTCGGAGAGGCGACTCTGGCCACGGACGTTGCGGCCGATGTGCCAGTCGGACGTGTGGAGAAACTTCAAACCGTAAACTCCGGTGCGGGCAATCGGGCAATCGGGCAATCGGGCAATCGGATCACGGGCCGTTGTTCCTCTGGATGCGGGCAAAGACCTCGTGTCCGTTCTCCCGCGATGACGCGGCGACCTCGTCGGCGCGGGTTGCCCAGGCGGGGAACGGGAACTGCACCAGCAGCGGCACCGGCACGTCGGGCTGTTGCAGGAACATGCTGCCCGGCTTCAAGATCGAAGCCCGTACACGCGCCGACGACGTCAGGAAGCCGTACTCGTCGCGCTGCGACTCCGCGGCGTCAAGGCGACCGACGACGCGGAACGACGCGTTGGCCGTGACGCGGCGCTCGATCTCGCTGGCTGTCTGCTCCGCACCGACGAGCACGACGCCCAGGCTGCGTCCGCGCTCGGCAATGTCGAGCACGACTTCCTTGATCGGGCTGCGCCCCTCGCGCGGCGCGTACTTGTTCAGCTCGTCCAGGACGAGGAAGACGAGCGGGTCGCGCCCGCCGGTGTCCTTCTCCTCCATGAGGCGCTTGACCACGACGCCGACGACGAAGCGCTTGGCGCGGTCGTTGAGGCGGTTGATATCGATGACGTTGACCTGGTGCTTGCGCCAGTCGAAGCGGTGGCGCTCCGCGTCCGCCAGACGCGCGGCGCGGATCAGGGGCGCAACCGCGATCGCCGCGGCTTCGAGGCGTCGCGCGAACGCCTGGCGCGTCCCTTCAGCAGCCCGCGGAGCAATGCCATCGACGAAGTCGCAGATGACCTCGACCAGGCGCTCGAAGGAGTCGATATGCAGGCCCACATCGACACCCGGGACGTGCAGGGCAATCGCCGCCTCACTCGCCGGCTGCGACGCGACCTGCGATTCGAGGAAGCGCTCGACCTGCGTGATCACGAAGCCGAGCTGGCTGGTCTCGTCGTCGGCATCGGCGAAGAGGAAGCGCAGCATGCGCTCGCTGCAGAACTCACGCAGCGTCCAGAAGTAGGCGTCCACACCCTCCGACCGCGAGCCCGTATCGGGGATCACGACGTCGCCCCGCTGCGGCGGCGCCCACAGTCCCACGCTTGCGAACGGGCCAACAGGCAGACCGAGGGCTTCGTACTTGGTGTGCTCGCCGTCAGGCAGCTTGGCGTTGGGCTTGTCGAGCCAGAGCAGGTCCTCGCCTTTGACGTTGAAGATGATGGCGTGCGATGAATGCGCGTTGCGCAGCGACGATGCGTGGAACAAGCCGTAGAGCAGGAACAGCGCGTAGGTCGTCTTGGTCGCGACGCCGCTGATGCCGCTGATGTTGACGTGCGCGCCGCGGCTGCCGTCGAGGAACTCGAGGTTGCCGTAGACCGGCAGGCCGTCGCGCGACAGGCCGGCCGGGAAGCGCGCATCGCGCATCTTGTCGAAGTACAGCGCCAGTTCGCGGTCTTCGACGGTTGCGCGGCGCACCGGGCGGCCGGGCTTTGGCGGGACGAGGACCTCGCTCTCGGGCTCCGTCGGACTCATCGAGACGCGCGTCACGGCGACGTGGGCGATGGTCGAGATTTCTACGGGCAGCGTGCCACTCTCGGCGCGGAAGACGTCTGAGTGGAAGCTGGCGCCCTCGTAGGCGGACTCGATCTGGTCGACGACGCCGTAGTGCACCACGTCATCCCGGCCGTCAGGGCGAGGCTGCGGTAACTGTGTGGTCACCGCGACGACTTCGTCGAGCTGCACGTAATCGTCGGGGTCGACGGCGAGCCAGAACTCGAGCGGCTTCGACTCCCTGGTGCCGATGACGCGTCCGATGTCGTCGCTCATAGCTTTGCCTCACTTTGGAAGCCGGGGGCACCCCGGACCCCGCTGAAGACGGCTTCCGTCACCTTCACTGGGTTGAAGCGAAGTCGATTCATCAGGCTCATGACTGAATCTCCCCGGCGAGGTGATCTTCAATGGCGCGTCGGATGAATGCCTGGTCTCCCAGCTCGTGGCGCAGCCGCTTCTCCAGCGCGCCGACCGGGAGCAGGTTTTGCGGCGCTCTCGGGTCGTGCTCGGGTCGCGACGCGTAACGCGGCAGGTTGTGCGAAAGCATGTCGGCGACTTCGACCGGCGAGCGCTTTTCGTCCACGGGGACTTCGAGACGGACGATGCCGGCGTAGGAGTGGTGGATCGCGCGTGTATAGGGCAGTCGCAGGAACCACGAGTGCCGTGCGCCCCAGGAATCCTTGATGGTGAAGACAGGTGTCCGCTCGCCGGCGCCAAGCCGCGAGATAAGGGCACGCTGATCGCCCGCCAGGTAGAGCTGATGCAGCGTCTTGGCGATACCGGCCAGCTGATTCCCGCTTCGAGTCAGGTCGTTGAGCCGTCCGTCCGCGATGACAAGCGGTGTGGTTGGCAGGTGTTTCTGGATGCTCGCCAGCTCGAGGTCGCGACGGCGCACCGCAGCGGCCTGCATCGCGCCGTGGCGCCCCGTGCCCGTCGCCGGAAGCACCTCGAAGACCAGATCGTGACGCGGCGTCGAGACGACGAGGGGCTCGGCTCTTGTCGTCCCGCCGATGGCGAGAACGCGGGACACGTAGTCGATGCTGACGCTGGCGGTTGTGGGCGTCGAGAAGACGCAGCCGACGGCGACAGAGGCGAGCACTGCGACGGAGCTCGACTCTTCATCTTCCACACGCGCCCAGGATTCGATGCGCTGCACGCCGTCGATGAACGCTACGCGCTCGGGGAAGGGTAGGGGTTGCGGGACGATGCCGTGAGACCAGTCAGTGGTCTCGACCAGGGGATCGACCTCGAAGTGAGGCGCTTCTTCGGTCTCTTCCTCCTCGAAGTCGAAGGCGGAGCCGTACTCGGCCGACCAGGGGTCGAGCGTAAGGTGGGGCCGAGTCGAGGCGGGGGACTCGAACATGATTTCTGATTTTACAGCGTGTTGAGTCTGCCCCGCAAGCAAGGATTATGACAATTCGCGTGGATCCTTTAACTAATTCTGGCCTCACCCGGCCGGCGGGGATAGCTTCGCGCTCTGCTGCATCTCGGTACCCGTCCCGCCGCGCATGACGTAGAAGAGGAGAATCGTGAGGCTGTTTACCGCGCCTTCTGCGGCGGCCACTTGATCGCTGCTCCAATCAACTATCTGGAACAGAACCAATGTAGTCACCATATTGGTTACCACCAGCATTACTACTGCACGAAGCTCGTTGGACCAGAACCGCGGGTTCATGAGTTCCCCCACCACAAGTATCAGATGGGCGGAAAGTACGCGATCGGCCGCGGAGCACCAAGATCGGTGTCACCCAGGAGCGCTAGTCCACCGGGTACATGACCACGCCCGTCGCCAGCTTCGGGAAGAAGAAGGTGGACTTGCGTGGCATGCGGTCGCCGGAGGCGGCGACGGCGATCACCTGGTCCACCGGCGTCGGGTTGACGAGAAAGGCGACGTCCCACTCACCTGCTGCGACAGCCTCTGCGGCGTGGCGATGGCTCTCCGTGTAGTCGATTTTCTCCGGCGCTTCGTCGTAGCCGACGGCGGGCAGCACTGCGTGCGCCAGGATCGTGACGTCAAGGCCGCGCCACTCCCGGGAGTGCTCTGCAGGCGTGCGGTTGAGAATCGCCGTCATGTCGCGCGGCGTCAGCAGATGCAGACGCCCCGGCTCCAGGCCGATGGCGCCGAATGCTGGGCCTTCACGGCCCGCCGCGGCGAGACGGCCCATCAGCGCTTCGAGGTTTGCCTCGTTCGCCATGCCGCCGTCATCGAGGCGCCAATGACGCAGGTTGCGCAGCTGAATCCGCAGCGGTTGCGGCAGCTTGACGAGCCGGTGCGTTGGCAACACGACGAGGCCAGCGTCCTGAGAAGACACCAGCGCTGCGATGATGAAGTTTGCCGGCTCGTCGTCGCTCCAGGCCGTCGCTGCCTCGCGGCGCCGGTTGCGGTAGTTGAGGCCGGTCTCATAGCGGTGATGCCCATCGGCGATGACCAGACGCCGGTGCAGGATCGCCTCGCAGAACGCGTCCGCCGCGTCAGGCGAAACGGGACGCAGTGTGTGGCGCTCCGAGGGCAAGACGGCGTCCAGGACGGGTGCTTCCAGAGCCGGGCCGTCGAGCTCGGGAGCGCCGTCCGGTTCGTACAGCGCCATGACGGGGCTGAGCTGGACGCGCGTCGCCTTCAGGAGGTTGAAGCGATCCAGCTTTGCCTTCTCCCCGGTTACCTCGTGGGGCAGGACGATGCCTTTCTCCCACTCCTCGAGCCGCAACGCACCGAAGACGGCACGCCGGCGCAGCGTCTGGCCGCCGACCCCGAACTCCTGGTCGTAGACGTAGAGCCGAGGCGATTCGTCCAGCTTTAGCGCGCCGGCGGCGATCCATTGTTCAATGTCGCTCCGGGCGAGCGCGTAATGGTCCGTCCCCGGCGCGAGGTCAGGCCGGTCCTCGCCGTAATCGACGCGGGAGATGTTGTACGGGCTGCGTTCGTAGAGGTCGAGCCGCGCGCGGCCCGCCACGACGTCGTACGGCGGTGCGACGAGGTCCGCGGCATCGCCGGCGACCTCGGGGTCGTAGCGCAAAGCGCGGAAGGGTCGAAGGTCTGCCATGCGACCATCATAGGGGCCGGTTCTGGATACGTGAAAGACAAACCGCGCTCACGCGTGATATGGTTACATGTAACCAACATCCAGGAAATTGCTGATGTCAGAATTACGCCGACCGAAGTCCTCGCGAGAAAAGGTTAGCGATTACCGTGCGCGGATGCGTCGCAGAGGCTTGAGACTCGTCCAGTTCTGGGTTCCAGATGTTCGCGCCCCGGAGTTCGCCGCGGAAGCGAAGCGACAGTCCCTGGCGATCGCCGAGAGTCCCCTGGAAGATGAGGATCAGGACTTCATCGACTGGATCACTGATAACGATCCGGAATGAACCGCGGCGAGATCTGGACAGTCGCTGGGGGCGGCGACTACACCGGTAAGCCGCGACCGGTTGTTATCCTGCAGGACGACCGCTTTCTCGCGACTCGCTCGGTGACGGTCTGTGGTTTCACGACAAATCCGGCAGACATTCCGTTAGTCCGCATACGCATCGAGCCCAGCGAACTGAACGGCCTCGATGAAGCTTCGCGAGTCATGGCGGACAAGATCACGACCGTACGGCGATCACGACTGGCGAAGCGCATCGGCCAACTCACCGACGAAGAGATGACGAGCCTGGAGCGGGCAATCCTGGTGTTTCTTGGCTTCGCCGGCGATTCACCGGCTCCGGAGGAAGCCTGAGCCCGCATCTCTACAGGGTTGGCAGGCCGGCGGCGGCGAGCACGGCGCGCTGGGCGTCGAAGGAGTCGTTGATACCCTTTTCCGCGAGCTCGAGCAGGGCGTTCATGGCGTCGCGGCTGAAGGTGCCGTTCTCCGCCGTGCCCTGCACCTCGACGTATTTGCCCTCACCCGTCATCACCACGTTGAAGTCGACCTCGGCGTGTGAATCCTCTTCGTAGCAGAGGTCAAGCAGCGAGTGCCCTTCGACGATTCCCACGCTGGTGGCGGCCACCGGCGACCGGATCGGCAGCGTGTTGTACGTACCGTCTTCGAGCAGCTTGCTCATCGCCATGACCAGCGCAACATAAGCACCGGTGATTGAGGCAGTGCGTGTGCCGCCGTCGGCTTGCAGGACGTCGCAGTCGACCGCGAACGTGCGCTCGCCGAGGCTGTCGAGATCGACCACGGCGCGCAGCGAGCGGCCGATGAGGCGCTGAATCTCGTGCGTCCGGCCGCCGATGCGTCCGGTGACCGACTCGCGGGCCGTCCGCGTGGACGTCGAGCGTGGCAGCATGGAGTACTCGGCGGTGACCCAGCCCTTCGCCGTGCCGCGCAGGAACGGCGGCTGGCGGTCTTCGATGCTAACAGCGCAGAGCACCGTGGTATTGCCGAGCTTGATCAGCGCAGAGCCTTCGGCATGCACCAGGTAGCCCACCTCGATGCCGAGGGGACGCAAGGAATCCTTCTGGCGTCCATCGATACGACCGCTACCCATTAGACCGGGCGGATTATAAGCGCATTACAAAGCAGGGCACAGTCTGGGAAAAAGTACTGCGCGGGGGCGAATACATCGGCTAGGCGACGTCCTCTACGGACACAACGCGTTTTTTCGCGCTACGTCCGCTGCCGGTCTCGTCATCAAGTGTTTCCCGAGCCTCCAGAACCTCGGCCGTGACCTCGCTTACGGTCATGCGCAGGCTGAAGAGGTGCGCCAGCAACTCTTCGAGGCCCCCGGGAGGTGTGCCTGGCAGCGAAGGCGTTTTTACCGGTGAAGCATCGAAGGCGTCGACCGCTGCCATAACGGCCGCGTAGCCGCTATCGACCGCGAGGTCACCGGTGCGGAAGCGCCAGCCCTGCTTCAGGACGTAGGGCAGAAGGGCAAGCAGGCCGACGGAGGTCAGCAAGACGCCCGCGATAAGCGTGACGATGTCGCTCAGAGTTTCGTGCCCTTTCTTGAAGCCGCGGCTAGCGCAGTGCTTCAGAGCAAACTATCGGTGCGCGACGCCCGCCGCCTATCGGGGTTTGCCCTACCTTGCGAGACCCGCAGGGACCAACGCGTAGCCGCCGCGTTCGAAATCGACCCAGAGCGACGTGCCGTCGGTCTCGAATTTGACGTCGCCGTTGTCGTCAGTCCGCAGCAGCGGCACGCCGGCGAGGCGCAGCCGGGTTGTCGGCGACGGATGGCCGAACGTGTTCTCTTCCCCCACCGAGATGACGGCCACAGACGGGCTCACCGCATCCAGAAACGCCGCCGTCGTCGAGCCGTCGGAGCCGTGGTGCCCTGCTTTGAGCACGGTCGCATGGAGGTCGACCGGTGCGTCCAGCAACGCGGCTTCGCCTGCGGCCGCGAGGTCGCCAGTGAGCAGGAAGCTGACGTCGCCGTAGACCAAACGCAGCACTACCGAGTTGTTATTGAGGTCGTCCGCCGTCCCCGACAGCAGCGTCGCCAACGGCGCCAGCACTTCAATCCGCGCCCCGTCGCCGAGGTCGATCTGGTCACCGGACTGCGCGAGGACGACCGGCACCTCCTGGTCTTCGATCTCGTCGAGCCAGGCGCGATACGCCGCCGTTTCGCCCGGTAGCGGGCCGGTCAGCGTCGCGCCCACCTCGTAGCGCCGGAGCACCTCGACGAGCCCGCTGACGTGATCGTCCTGCGCGTGAGTCAAGACGGCGAGATCGATGCGGCGCACCGAAGCTGGCAACGCACGGCCAAGCGCCTGTGTAATTCGCGCGCCACTCGGCCCCCCGTCGACCAGGATGCGGTGCCCGGCCGGCGTCTCGATCAGGATGGCGTCGCCCTGGCCCACGTCGAGCACCGTGACGCGGAGGCGGTCCGGCGCCGGCTGCAGCGTCCCGTACCAGACCGCTGCCGCGGCCGCGATGACGACAGCCGAGAGCGCGACGGCAGGCCGAAGCGGCCTTATCCTCACCGCCTCCACCTCTGGGACAGGTCGTTCTCGGATGTAGAACCAGGCAAGGCCCATGAGCCCATAGGCAACCAGCGACTCGGCCATGCCAAACCCGCGCACCTCCAGTGACGCGAACGGCAGGTCCGAGGCGAACCTCCCCATGTGTACTAGGTAGGTCAGCGGTAGATACGCCAGCTCGCCAAAGATGAGGCCGAGGTCGTCATGGAGCATCCCTGCGATCGCCGCGAAGAACGAACCGCCGAGCGCCAGCACAAACGCGGGCGCCGCCAGCAGGTTGGCGGGCAGCGAGACGAGCGACAGGCGCCCGAAGCTCCCGGCGATGATGGGCAGCACGGCGAAGCTCGCGGCCGTGGTTATCGCGATATTCTCGGCCAGGAACGCGGCAAGCCAATCGGGCAAGCGTGCCAAGCGCGGCTGGACCAGGTCCTGCAAACGCTTCGCGGCCAGCGCGATGCCCAGAGTCGCGGCGAAGCTGAGCTGAAACGACACGTCATCGAGGATGAGGGGCCGCCAAGCGACGAGGATCGCCGCAGCCAGCGTGACGGCGCCGAAGGCGCTACCAGGGCGGCCGGCGAGCGTGGCGCCCAGCATGACGGTCGCCATTAGCGCCGCTCGCAGCACGGAGGGCGAAGCGCCGACAAACGCGGCGTAGCAGAGAACGAGCACGATCGCGACGAGGGTCGCTGGGCGGCGCCCGATCCACCACGCCAGGCTGACGACCAGTACGCTCGCGACAATCGCGACGTTCTGCCCTGAGATCGCCACGAGGTGAGAGATGCCGGCCCGATTGAGGTCATCCGTGAGAGCCGCCGGTATCGCGGCCCTTTGTCCTAAAAGGATGCCTCGCGCCAGCGCAGACTCCGGTTCCGGCAACGAGCGCTCCAGCGCCTCGCCCAGCGGGCGGCGCGCGTCGATAAGGAGGCGCTTCAACCCGCTCTCAGTGCCCTGCCCGGTGATCTCGATGCCCTGGGGATAAAAGGCCTGCGAGACAACGCCTCTTCGCGCCAGGTAGTCGCGATAGTCGAATGCATCCAACGCTGGAGGCGTCTTGAGTGTTGTAGTCATTTCAAGGACGTCCCCGAACTCGTACGCCGGAAACGGGCGCGTCACCACGAGAACCTTGCCATCGGCCGCCTGGAACCCTGCTCCCGCATCGGCGGCGTCCACTCGAAGCGTGAAGCGTTGCGTGCGGTCACCTTCCTGCGGCTCGTCGACGATCACGCCACGCAACTTCACGGGCTCGGCCCGCTCGTTGAGGAGCGCAATCCCTTCCGGCTGGGACGGTGGCAGAGCTTCTTCGTAGCGGTCGACCCCAATGAGGGCAAGCAGCAGGAGGAGGCCCAGCGTCGCAGCTTCGCGCCGCTTGCCGGCGAGCAGCGCGCCGAGGCAGACGCCGGCGCCGCTGAACGCGATGAGGGGCCAACCGCCGGCGCCGCCCAATGCAGCGAGCAGGACGCCCGTGAGGAACGCGACGGCGGCCTGAAACAGGATCACGGCGAGCTCACGGTCACGAAGGCGCGGATGTCTTCAAGCGTGGCGGCCGGGATGACCCGGCGCGTCACGAGGTCGTCGACGGCCTGGTACGGTCCGTCCACGATGCGCGAGTCGACGATGCGGCGCGAATACGCTTCACCGATACCGGGCAGCTGGTCCAACTCCTCCCTCGTCGCTACGTTGAGGTCGAGTTTTTGGCCCGGCGCCAGCGTCGCGACCGCGGCTGCGACATCTGACGAAAGCCCGGGGACGCTGATCTTCTCGCCGTCACGCACCCGGCGCGCCAGGTTTATGGAGTCGACCTCGGCCTCAGGCAATCCGCCGCCGGCAGCTACCAACGCATCCTGGACGCGAGCGTCCGGCGGCAGCTCGTAGAGGCCCGGCGCCGCAACGGCACCTGCAACGTGTACCACCACGCTGCCTCCGGTAGTCCGCGGCTCCTCAAGGACCAGAGCTGGAGCGTTGTCCTCTGTCAGGTCACGCGCCAGCAGCCCTGCCAGCAGAAGCAGACCCGCGGTTCCGAGCACGAGGAACTGGTGACGTTCAAGCCACGCCAACGGCCGGCCCTCCTCCTGGCCGCCCGGCGAGGTGGGCCTTGACGCCGCTTATACGAGGTGAGACGGCACGCCGTCAAGCGGCGAGGCCTAACTTTCCGTAACGAACGTTGCTATATACTTGAGCCTCAGTAAACGAACGATAACGAGAGACGGCGCCAATGCGCGGACGCGACCTCCTTTCGATTCGGGACCTCTCCCCGGACGAGCTCGACATGCTATTACGGACGGCGCTCTCGATGAAGCGCGACGGTTCGCCGCCGCTGCTCGAGGGCAAGACCGTGGCGCTCGTCTTTGAGAAGCCTTCGCTGCGCACCCGCGTCAGCTTCGAGGTCGGCATGAAGCAGCTCGGCGGCACCGCGATCTACCTGTCGCAGTCTGAGGTTGGCCTTGGGCAGCGCGAACCGGTGGAGGACGTCGCTCGAGTGCTGAGCCGCTACGTTTCGGCGATCGTCGCTCGCACCTATGAGCAGGAGACACTGACCGGGCTCGCGGCCGCCGCGGACGTCCCGGTGGTGAACGCACTATCGGACGATGAGCACCCCTGCCAGGCGCTGGCCGACCTGCTTACGGTGCAGGAGAAGAAGGGCCATATCGCCGGCGTCCGGATCGCTTTCATAGGCGACGGCAACAATGTGTCGGCGTCGCTGGCGATGGCGGCAGGCCTCGCTGGCGCCGAGTTCATCATCGCCTCGCCTCCGGAGTACTCGCTGCCCCCGTCGATCGTGGAAACGGCGCGGGAATGGGCGCGGCGCACCGGCGGCGCGGTCGAGACGGTAGTCAGTCCTGAGGACGCGGTCCGCGGCGCCGACGTCGTCTACACCGACGTTTGGACCTCGATGGGCCAGGAATCAGAGCGCCGCCAGCGCATCGAGGCCTTCCAGGGCTACCAGGTCGACGCCGAACTGATGTCGCTGGCCAAGCCCGACGCGATCTTCATGCACGACCTGCCGGCACATCGCGGTGAAGAGATCACGCACGACGTCATCGAAGGACCGCAGTCCGTCGTGTTTCAACAGGCCGAGAACCGCCTCCACGCGCAGAAAGCCCTCCTGGCCGCCATCATGGCCGAGGAGATGTAGGCGGCATGCGCGAGTTTGTCGACGACACGTGGGACACGCTTCAGTTGCTCGACGCGGCAGCAGCGCTCGACATCTTTATCATCGCCGCGATCATCTTTTCGCTGCTGATGGTGTTGCGTGGCACGACGGCAATCACTTTGCTGCGCGGCGGCGGCGTGATCATCCTGGCGCTCTTCCTGCTGGGACGAATCCTCGAACTGAGCGTCGTCAACTTCCTCGTGCGTAACTCGCTGCCCGTGCTGGCGCTGGGCGTCATCGTTGTCTTCCAGCCCGAGATCAGGCGCACGCTGGAGCGCGCCGGCCGGACCAGCATGCGCCGCTGGCTGCTCAACACCAGCGAGGATACGGTGCTGGACGAGGTCTCAGCAGCCGTCATCGAAATGGCGCGCAATCGCCATGGCGCGATCATCGTCTTCGAGCGCAGCACCGGACTCGAAGAGTTCATCGAGACCGGCGTGCACATGGACGCGGAGGTTACGGCCCGGCTCATCGAAAGCATCTTCTTCCCCAACTCGGCCCTGCACGACAAAGCTGTCATCATCCATGACCAGCGAGTCGTGGCTGCGTCGTGCACCCTTCCCCTATCGATGGGCACGGGAACGGGACGGCTTGGAACGCGGCACCGCGCCGCGCTTGGCGTCAGTGAGTTGACCGACTCCGTGACCGTGGTGGTCTCCGAGGAGACGGGCGGGATCTCAATCGCCTCGGAGGGCCGCCTGATCCCGTTGCGTGACGAGACCCGGGTCCGCTCAACGCTGGAGGCGCTCCTGGCTTCGCGCCGTGGCAATCCTCAACCTGCTGCAGCGCAGCAGCAGGCCGGGTAGGCGGCCTCGCGATGCCTGCTGGATGGCGCCGTACTGTCACGCCAATCGCGCTGGCCCTCGTCTCACTGCTCGCTGCCGTTGCACTCTGGGTCGCGGTCACCGACTCGGAGAGACCTCTCAACTCGTACGATTTCGGCGGCGGCCTCATCGTCAACGCGATCAACGTGCCGCAAGGCTTGGCCATCGCCGGCATGAGCGACACCGTCGTCTTCGTCCGGGTCAGGGCTTCTGAGGAAGCGTTCAGCGAGCTGTCGACGGCCGACTTCGTCGCAGAGGTGAACATGTCAGGCGAGCGTCAGGAGACGTCGAACAAAGCGATATCAGTCCGAGTCCTCGGACGCAACGACGTCGAGATCATTGAAGTCTCTCCGTCCACGATCCAGGTGCTCCTCGACGACGAAGCGTCGAAGCAGGTGCCGGTGCAGATCAATCGCCTCGGTGCCACACCGCAGGGGATCGTCGTCTCCCTGATCGAACCGAATCCGACGACGGTCACGGTGAGCGGCGCCGCGAGTCTCATTGGGCGCGTCGAGAGCGCCTCGGCGGACATCAACCTGACCGGCCTGCGTGTCAACCAGCAGCAGCAGTACGTCCTGACGGCACGCGACTCCAGCAACACGGACCTGCGCCCCATCAGAATCCAGCCGAATACTGTAGATGTTCGCGTCACCGTCGACCAGACAGGAGCCTTGCGCTCGATTCCGGTGACGCTCCGCACGCGCGGTCAGGTCGCCGAGGGCTACAACCTGACCTCCGTCAGCCTCGATCAGGCGTCGATAACCGTCGAAGGTCCGGTCGCCGTAATCCAGGCCTTGCGTAGTATAGAGACCGAGGAGTTCGACCTGACCGGCATGGACGCTGATGAGACACGCGCCGTCAGGCTACGACTCCCCACGGGCATAACCTCCCTGCGAGACTCCGTGAACGTGACCTTCAACATTGAGCCCTCCATCGCCACCTGGACGCTGTCTGTGACGCCGGCGGCAGAAAACACACCGGATGGGCTCCAGGTGCTGTTTCAGACGACAGCAGTCTCCGTCGTAATCCGGGGCGAATTGCCGACACTGAACCGCCTGGCGGACGGCGCAATCCGGGCCGTGGTGGACCTGACGGACCTCGACGAAGGAATTCACCTAGTCCAGGCAGAGATCAGGCTGCCCCAAGAGATCACCCTCGTTTCGGTTGACCCGGAGGAAATCGTGGTGGTGCTGCAGCCATGAGCAGAAAACCAATCGTTGCGTTGGTGGGCCGGCCGAACGTCGGCAAGTCCGCGCTGTTCAACCGCATGACGGGCCACCGTCAGGCTATCGTGGAGGAGATCCCGGGCACCACGCGCGACCGCCTTGTCGGGGAGGTCGAATGGCGGGGCCGTGCGTTCGAGCTCATCGACACCGGTGGGCTGGCGGAACCGACCAGCGTCCAGGGGTCCGGCGCCTATATGGGCGCTATCCGGCTGCAGGTCGAAGCGGCCGTGGCGGCCGCGACGCTGCTTCTCTTCGTCGTCGACACCAAGGACGGTACTACTTCCGCCGACCACGAGGTTGCGGACCTGCTGCGGCGCTCCGGCAAGCCCTTCATCCTCGTCGCGAACAAGGCGGACAACCAGCGCCGCAGCGACGAAGCGTCCGAGTTCTACGAGCTGGGCCTCGGTGAGCCGCAAGCCGTCAGCGCGATCAACGGCGCCGGCGTGGGCGAGCTTCTCGACCTGGTCAGCGACCTGCTGCCAGACCTCCCGGCTGTTGACGAGACGGGAGCGGCCGCGGGGCTCCGCGTCGCGATCATCGGGCGGCCGAACGTCGGCAAGTCGGCGCTGGTCAACGCGCTGCTGGGCGAAGAGCGCGTCATCGTCAGCGATATCGCCGGCACGACACGGGACGCGATCGACACGCCTTTCGAGTACGAGGGCGAACAGATGACGCTGATCGACACGGCGGGCATCCGCCGCCCCGGCAGGGTCGAGGGTTCCATCGAGCACTACAGCGTGATGCGCTCCCGCGATGCCGTGAGGCGCGCGGATATCGCCGTCGTCGTCTTCGACGCGTCGATGCGGTTGCGGGCGCAAGACCTGCACATCATGAGCATCGCGTTGGAGGAATCGACGGGCCTCGTGATGTGCGCCAACAAATGGGACCTGATCAAGGAGACCTGGGACGAGACGAAGTTCAGAGCGGGTATGCACCGCCGCCTGCGCTTCGCGACGTGGGCGCCGATCGTCGTGGTCTCGGCACTGGAGCACACCGGCTTCGACGAGCTGATGACGGAGGTGCGGGCCTCCGGGGAGGAGCGCAAGCGCCGCGTCCAGACCAGCGAGCTGAACGCCATTGTGCGCGGAGCTCTGGCCCGGCGCCCGCCAACGTTGACCGGGCGCAAGCGACTGAAGCTGCTCTACGTGACGCAGGCGCGCACGGAGCCGCCGACGTTCGTCTTCTTTGTCAACGACGCGTCGCTGGTCTCACCGACCTACAAGCGCTACCTGGAAAACGCGCTGCGGCGCTTCTTCGGTTTCCGCGCCGCCGGCTTGAAACTTATCTTCCGTACTCGCGGCGAAGATGACGTCGAGGACGAGCGCCGCCGTGAGCGCGGCGAACGCGTACCGCGACGGCGGGCGAGCAGGGCGGCGAGCTAGGACGTGGATATTGTCGCGGCGGCCGTCATTGGGTACCTGCTCGGTTCGATCCCAGTAGGGCTGATCGCCGGAAGGCTCGCCGGTGGTGTCGACGTCCGCGACTACGGCAGCGGCAAGACGGGCTTCACGAATAGCCTGCGCGTCCTGGGCCTGCGGCGTTCCCTGCCGGTGTTCATCGGAGACTACGGCAAAGGCTTGGCATCGACACTGCTGCCCCTACTCTGGACCGACGACCCCTGGGCACGCGCCCTCGGCGGCCTGGCGGCGGTGTGCGGCCACGTCTGGCCTCTCTTCGCCGGGTTTCGCGGCGGTCGCGGCGTCCTCACCGGGGCCGGCGCCCTCAGCGGCCTCAGCCCCCTCGCGGTGCTAATCGTCATACCGATAGCCGGGGCCACCCTGAAGCTGACACGCTACATGTCGCTGACCTCGATCAGCGCAGCGGCAATCGCCGGCGCGATCTTCGCGGCCTTCGCCGCTGCGGACCTACACCCGTGGCCGTTCGCATTCGTGGCAATCGCGGGCGGCTCGCTGACTATCGTGCTGCACCACGACAACATCCGGCGGCTGCTGGCGGGCACCGAACGCCGCGTCGGCGAGCGTGTCGAGACGCAGGAGGCGTAGATGACGCGCGTCGCGGTCATTGGCACGACGAGCTGGGGCACGACGCTGGCGGCGCTGCTTGCGCGCAACGGCAGCGACGTCGCGCTGATGGCGCGCAGCATGGCTGAGGCAGACACGATCAACGCGGCCCGCGAGAACGCACGGCACCGTCCCGGCCTGAAGCTGCCGGACAGGCTGACCGCCAGCATCGATCCCGAGGCTGTGGCAAACGCCGACGTTGTTCTCCTGGCGGTCCCTTCTGCCGGCCTGCGCACTAACCTGGTACGCCTCGCCCCAGCTATACCTTCCTCGGCCAGCGTCGTCAGCGCTACGAAGGGGATCGAAGCCGAGGGCTCGCTGCGCATGTCGGAAGTCATCGGAAGCTTCGGCATCGAATCGTCGCGCATCCTGGTGCTCTCGGGGCCTAACTTCGCCGGCGAGATCGCGGCGGGCCTCCCTGCGGCGACGGTCGTCGCGGGCATCGACGAGGCGCGGGCGCGTGAGGCGCAGTCGCTGCTCAACGGACAGGCGTTCCGCGTCTACACCAGCGACGACCCGGTCGGCGTTGAGCTATGCGGCGCGCTGAAGAACGTGATCGCGATCGCCTGCGGCATGTCGGACGGCCTCGGCTACGGCGAAAACGCCAAGGCAGCGCTGATCACGCGCGGCCTGGCCGAGATCACGCGTCTCGGGGTCGCGGCCCGGGCACAGCCGTTGACCTTTCTCGGCTTGGCTGGCATCGGCGACCTGGTGTCGTCCTGCGAGAGCAACCTGTCGCGCAACCGGCGTCTCGGCCTGGCGCTGGCGCAAGAGATGCCGCTGGACGAGGCGCTGGAGTCGGTCGAAGGCGTTGTCGAAGGCGTGGCTACGGCCCGTTCCGTCCCGCAGCTGGCGCGCCGCTTCGGCGTCGAGATGCCGATCTGCGAGTCGCTGCACGCCGTGCTATTCGAGGGCAAGACGGCGATTGAGGCGGGCCGAGAGCTGATGGCGCGCGCGGCGCGGCCGGAGCGAGACTAGTCTTCCAGGATTGCTCGTCGCAAGCCATCAATAAGCCGAGGCCACACCTTCAAACGGAACCAGAACCAAAGGAGACGAGGGAGTACCAGAAAGGCAATAACAAAGATCGACGCGAGCCAGAGGATCATCCACCCCGGGAATGTGGTCGGCATGAGAATGTACTGGGTGACAATCGGCTCAATGTCGTCAGGTAGATCGGAAGGTAGCTGAACTGCCATGCATTCCATATTACGACGTTAGAATCAGGCCGGGTGCTGGCGTCTCACAGGCCGCGTTTGACACTCCATTGGGCCGCTGATTAGATAAGAGGACGGTGTCTTTCGAATCTGACCTCGCAGACCTCGGCGATCTCAACAAGCGCCCCTCCGCAACTCAGCTTGTCAACTTCTCCGAGCTCGACGACATCGAGCTGGCACGCTTCGCGGAAGCCTGGATCGAGATCGACGGCAGCCGCCGGTATCTTGCCATCACCGAGATCACCGAGCTTGCCGCAGACAACGTCGACCTAAATTTCGACGCCATCTACAAGATCGCGCTGCGCGACGAGGAGCCGGAGCTGCGCACCGCGGCGCTGCGCGGCCTTTACGAATACGAGGAGCGTGACCTGATCGCCATCCTCGCCAACCTCCTGCGCAATGATCCCGAGGCCTTCGTGCGCCGCGAGGCCGCCGTCGCGCTGGGCCGCTACGCTTTGGCAGCGGAGCTCGGCAAACTGGTGCCGGGTGACGCGGCGATGGTACGCGAGGTGCTGTTCGAGAGCGCCGAGGACCTCGAGGAGGACGAAGAGGTACGCGCTCGCGCCATCGAAGCGTTGGGCGCGCTGAGCGGCGAGGAGACGGAGAACCTGATCGAGAGCATCTACGAAGAGGACAGCATGTGGCTCAAGATTGGCGCCATAGACGCCATGGGCCGTAGCTGCAGTCTGAACTGGATCCCACTGATCCTGCGCGAAATGGAGAACCCCGCGCCGGAGATGCGCCACGCGGCCGCCTTCGCCGCGGGCGAAATCGGCGAGCATGAGACCGTGGCGCAGCTCAAGCGGATGGCCGTGATGGACCCGGACCGCGAGGTGCAGCTCGCCGCGGTGCACGCCCTGGGCGAAATCGGCGGCATGCAGGCGAAGGTGGCGCTGAAGGCTATCCTGTTCGAGGGCGAAGAGAGCCTGGAAGAAGCCGTGCAGGAAGCGATGAGCGAGATCGAATTCAACGAAGATCCACTGGGGCCGATTTAGATGGCAGGACGTCTCAAGACCCAGAAGGCTACCTCCTCCGGCGGCGTCGTCTTCCGGATGACGGACGGCGGGCGCGAAGTGCTGCTTTGCGGCCGCAGGTCGGATGGCCTCTGGGCGCTTCCCAAAGGCACGCCCGAGCCCGGCGAAACGATGGAGCAGACCGCGTTGCGCGAGGTGCGCGAAGAGACCGGTGTCGAGGTCGAGGTGGATGGCATCGTCGGCGAGATCAAGTACTGGTTCTCGCGCCCGCAGGAAGGCGTGCGTTACAACAAGACGGTGCGCCACTACCTTCTCCACCCCGTCGGCGGCGACACCAGCCTGCACGACCACGAGTTCGACGACGTGCAGTGGTTCCCGGTCCAAGAGGCGCTGGCGCTGATGACCTACCCCAACGAGGCCCGCATGCTGCGCCTCGCGATCGAGATGGTCGACGGGCCTGAAGCGGAGGCGGCGTTGTGACCGCGGTCGCGGGCGAGCTGGCGCGCGGCGTGCTGGTGGTGCTGCGCGAAAAGACGCTGGCGGACGCCGATCAGGATTACGATTGGCGCCGCGACCCGGAGCTAGCGACCTTCGATGCGGCGCGGCCCTACGGCGGCAGCCTGAAGGACTACATCTCCGTTTTCAGCGACGAGCTGCGCTACCCCAGCCCCTACCGCAAGACGATCGCGGTGGAGGACCAGGATGGGCGGCACATCGGCAACGTGATGTATTACAACGCCGACTTCCACCGCCGCGAAGCGGAAATCGGCGTCACGATCGGCCTGCGCGAGTTCTGGTCACGAGGCTACGGCACGGACCTGCTGAAGACGTTCGTCGGTTACCTGTTCGACAACCTGTCGCTGGACCGTATCTACCTGAAGACGCTGGACTGGAATCTGCGGGCGCAGCGCTGCTTCGAGAACGCCGGCTTCGCGCGCTACGGCACGTCACGCCGCGGCGAGTATCACTTCATCCTCATGGACATCCACCGCGACGCCTATTACGGCACGGCAGATGGAGAGGCCGACTCTGAAAGCTGACCACGCTCGCCGCTCCGATCACCACCGATTGAGGCGCAGAGGACAGCTAGCATCGGTATCACGAGCCCGTTCAATACGATGTAAACGAAGATCACAAGATTGAAGTCGACGTCACCGGCAGTCATCATCCGAATCGAATAGGCCGTAGCCGCAAGACCAGTCAGGAAGGCGACCGGGAGCACAAATTGAACCCGCGTTGCGCCGATGGCTGCGAGGATCAAGAGCGCAAGCGCCACACGTGCTGAGACGTTTGAAATCACGAACCACTCAACCTCCTCGAGGTCGAACTGACCCACGAAGTCGATCACATAACCAGTGCCCGCTATGAGCACGACAGCCGCAACCGCGCCGGCAGACGGTCGCAAGAAGCGCGTCGGCGTATCGAGCGGTAGTGAGGTCATTACGAGGAGCGATCCGAGAGCGAATGGAGTCAGGGCGGCATTGAAGAAGCTCCAGAACCCACCGAATGGGTCCTGGCCGGCAGCGTGAATTCCAACTCCAATCGCCGCCAGGGTCACTGCGACTCCGGCGGCGACGCCCCACGTCGAAGGCCCACCGAGCGGACGCCCGCGGTCCAGCGACGGCAGCGCCAGCAGCAGCGCGAAGGGCATCATGGACACCAGCGAGTACAGCGCGCCCCAGAAGCCGTCCTCACCTCTGCCCCAGATCACGCGAGCGTCTGCCGCTTTGAGCGCAAATGCGACGGCAACGACGATCCCGAGAACGGCAGCTCCGAGTGCCCAGTCTGGCCGGCGACGGTCGCCATCAAGGAGCGCCGCCATTGCCAGCAACAGGCAACCCGAGACAAAGGAGAGGTGGACCGGGAAGAGGAAGCCCCAGAAGCGGCCACCGGTGAAGCTGGACGGAGAGCGGTCGAGGCCATCCAGTGCCACGGCGAAACCGGCCACCATCAACGCGATACCGATGACGCGAGCAGTCCGGGCTAGCAGTTCATCTCCAGGACGTAAGCCAGGCATACCGTCAGGCTAGGACACAAACGTATACGAGGCAAATCGCCTCTCGAAGTTGCTAGCGGACGACCCTGAGTGGACGCTGCTTCGCCTCGAACATGACGTAGGCGAGTACGAGGAACGCCGGGTACTCGATCGCATCGCTCAGGAACCACCAGAACTGATCGGAGTTCGCGTCCGCGGCGAACTTGACGCCGGCGATCAACATCACCACCAGCCCACCGATCAGGATGTAGCGCAGATAGGGATGGTCACCCCGCACGTAGCCGCCGACCTGGCCTCCCGAGGCAATCAGCACCATGCTCCCGAGACCGAGGTAGAAGCCCCACTGCTGCAGCATCAGCCAGAGGCCGTCGGACGGCGCGTCCATCGCATTGAATCCCAGCAGCACGCCGGCACCCACGACCCCTAAGGCGCCGATCGCGATCCAGTTCGGCATGCGGGCGTCATTGAGCAGCTCAGCCACCTTGATCTGACCGCCCTGCGGCTGTGTCATGTCCCCGGCAGCCTCAAGCGAAAGCGCCAGCAGGAACAGCGCCAGTCCGGTGGTGACCCCGAAGCTGCTGAGGAAGACCCATATCTCGTCGCCACCGGCGTCCGTCACGTCATCGATAGCGATTGCCAGCCCCACGACGAGCGCGACGGCGCCGAGAATCCGCCCCCACGATGCAGGGGTGCCCAGCACGCGGTCGCCTCGCGGCGTCGCTGAGAGGAAGACGGCGGCGCCCAGCGTCACCGGGATGTAGTAGAAGAGGTCGTTTAGCGGCGTCCAGAACGCCTCGCCAAACCCCTCGCTGACGTCGTAGGCGGCGAGGGCGATGGAGGCGACCACTACACCAACACCTATGGCAGGCGTGGCTCGGCGAAGGCTCGCGCCCCACGACGCATCGCCGACGTGCAGCGCGCACAGCAGGACCAGCACACCGATCGCGACGAGCCGGGCGAACACCGTGAGCGCGTACCAGAAGGCATAGTCGCCACCCTCGTTCAGCTCGTCAAATGCGAGCAGTGCGCCGGTGACGATGAGAAGCGCGCCCAGGCCGGCGCAAACGGTAAAGGTCTCGAGTTTGAAGGAGCTTTCCGGTTGGCTGGTCCCTTGCTGCATGACGTCCTCCTGACACTCGTGCCGGCGGGGGGTGACCGGATTCGGCCGAGTGGATTTCAGGCGATCGGCGCCGGGTTGTCAAGGCACGGATTGACAGAAGAAGGCCCACACCGTAGCGTCAAACTAAATGACCTCAGGCAGCAGCACCCCAGGAGCAAACATCTAGGCGCCCGCAGACCCAGTCTGGTCTTGCCTGCCATCTGGCAGGCGGGCGCCCCGGGTCGAGTACTCGGGGCGCTTCTTGTCAGTGGCGTGACTGCATCTGAGAAACGAGGTAACTCATGATCTTGCTGTACTCCCAGGTCGGCGAGCTGAGCGAAGAGCAGCTCGACTTCCTCGTCGACAATCTCGAGGAGGAATGGCCCGAGGACCGCGACTACTACATCAACCGGCCGATGCTGGATCTGCTGAAGCAGCGCGGCGCCGACGCAACGCTGGTGCACTTGCTGACCCAGGCCCTCGGCGACCGCGAGGAGGTCGATATTCTCTGGATCGACACGGACGAGCTGGAGGAGATGGACGCAGAGGAAGACGGGTTCTAGCCGGCACATGACGCAGGAAACAGAGCTGCAGTTCGAAACGCTGGTCTCGCTGTGCAAACGGCGCGGCTTCGTCTTCCCCAGCAGTGAGATTTACGGCGGCATCGGCGGCTTCTGGGACTACGGCCCGCTGGGCGTAGAGATGAAGAACAACATCAAGCGCGCCTGGTGGCGGGCCATGGTGCAGGAGCGCGACGACGTGGTCGGCATCGACGCGTCGATCATCATGAACCCGCGCGTCTGGGAGGCCTCCGGCCACGTCGCCGTGTTTACGGACCCCATGATCGACTGCAAGAACTGCAAGCACCGCTTTCGGGCCGACCACATTGACTCCGATGTGTGTCCCGACTGCGGCGCGAAGGGCCAGTTCACCGAGGCTCGCCCCTTCAATCTGATGTTCAAGACATTCGTCGGTCCTGTCGAGGACTCGGCCAACGAGGTCTACCTGCGTCCGGAGACGGCGCAGGCCATGTTCACGAACTTCGAGAACGTCGTCACATCGATGCGGCGGAAGCTGCCCTTCGGTATCGCCCAGATCGGCCGATCGTTCCGCAACGAGATCACGCCCGGCAACTTCATCTTCCGCGACCGCGAGTTCGAGCAGATGGAGATGGAGTACTTCTGCAAACCCGGCACCGACGAGGAGTGGCACCAGCACTGGATCCAGGCACGGCTGAACTGGCACCTCTCTCTCGGCGTGCGTGAGGAGAACCTCCGCGTGAGGCCTCACGATAAGGAGGAGCTCTCCCACTACTCGAAGGGCACTTCCGACATCGAATACCGTTTTGAGGCGATGGGCTGGTCAGAGCTGGAAGGCATCGCCAACCGCACCGACTTCGACCTCAAGCAGCACGCCGAGTTCAGCGGCAAGAGCCTGACTTACTTCGACGAGGAGTCGAACGAACACATCGTGCCCTTCGTCATCGAGCCCGCACTCGGCGTCGACCGCACGTTCCTCGTGCTCCTGTATGACGGTTATCGGGAGGAAGAGGTTAAAGGCGAAAAGCGCGTCTACCTCAAGTTGCACCCCAGCGTTGCGCCGATCAAGGTCGCCGTGCTGCCGCTCTCGCGCAACGAGAAGCTGGCTCCGCTGGCGCGCGACGTATACGCGCTGCTACGACCGCGCTTCATGACCCAGTTCGACGACGCCCAGTCGATCGGCCGGCGCTACCGGCGTCAGGACGAAATCGGCACGCCGCTCTGCGTTACGGTCGATTTCGACTCGCTGGATGACAATGCTGTGACAATCCGCGAACGTGACAGCATGGAGCAATCGCGCGTGCGCATCGAAGAGCTTTTGCCGGCGCTGCAGGAGAAGCTGGGCACCTGAGTTAAGCAGCGGTCAGACTTCCGGAACGACACAAAGAGGCGACCCATTGTGGGTCGCCTCTTGCTTGCGCAGTGAATGCGGGGCTCTACGCCGGGTGCAGCTCCTGGACCTTGGCCCTTGCCGCAGCTTTGTCTTTGTACCAGAGGGCGTTGACCTCGGTGTAGGGCTTCATGTTGTCCGGCACGTCATCCTCGGCGAAGATCGCCGTCACCGGGCACGCGGGCTCGCAGGCGCCGCAGTCGATGCACTCGTCGGGGTCGATGTAGAGCAAGATGTCATCGGTGTCGTCTTCGGACGATGTCGGATGAATGCAGTCGACCGGGCAAACATCGACGCAAGAGCGGTCTTTAGTCCCGATACAGGCATCGGTGATTACGTATGTCACGGTTTATCTCCTTCGCTCTTTGGTCCCCACTGCCGCGTATTTTAGAACGGCCCTTATGCTACAGGGAAGCCATAATTCACTCCAGGGACGGCAGTTCATCCATATGTAACCAGCCGGCGCCTAACGGCCAAAGGGCCACCAGCCCTTGCGCTGCACTGGAGCCTCCGGCGCCTCTTCCTCGAGATCCGCGACCTCATCATCAATGCGGCGACGCAGTTGGAGGATTCGCTCTGCGATCTGCAGCGGCTCTTCCGTGTCTTCTTCGACCTCCGGAAACAGATGACGCAGTGTACCGTCGAAACCCGCGACGGTGCTTCGATGCCCCGGCGCTTCTTGCGTGCCCGCCCCCAGCATCGCGTAAGCCTTCAGTTCCGTAATCGAGCCGAGCATCGCGCTGAGCAGGCGCTGCGCCTGGTTGTGACGCAGCGTGAGGGTAGCGACCGCCAAACGAAGCTGAGGCTGCAGAGAGCTCGCGACCTCAGCCAGGCCGTGCGCCACCGGCTGCTTCGTCAGCGGGTCGAGCTCCGAGCCGGGCCGTCCCAGGTGATAGGCGACCGCCAGGAAGACGAGCTTCGCGTTCTCTGAACGTAGCTGTAGCGTGACTTCATTCATGACATCGCCGCAGAAACGAAGTCGCCGTCCGCGACAAGCGCAAACGGCGACTTCTGGGCTGCTACTTGTGCATGCGCGCCCATCTAGTCTTTTTTCGCATCTTGCGGTACTTGTGCTTGCGGATCTTCTTGCGCCGCTTTTTTACGACAGAAGACATCAAACCCCCTGTATCGAAGTCCGAAGGGTCACGAAGCCCCAGGAATCTTGAGAGACGAAGGCCATTATAACAACGACCCGATGCCTAAGGCCAAATCGAGTCGAAAATCAGGACTCGACGCCGGGGACAACGTAGGCTGAATTGAGATACTGCTGCAGCATGCGCTCTGTCGTGAAGTAAGCGCCATTGATCGCAATCGTCGACCGCATAACGCGTCCGTACAGCGACGGCGAGCCGTAGAACAACGGCAGGATTACGTAGCTCAACTTGTTGTAGAGCGAAAGGCTCTCCTGCACCGGGTCGCCGTCGTCCAGGCCATCGGCGATACTCCAGCCCGTCACCCCTTCGATCCAGCCTTCCGGCCACCAGCCATCCAGCACGCTCAGCGAGGGTACGCCGTTTAGCGCCGCCTTCATGCCGCTGGTACCGGAAGCCTCCAGCGGCTTCTGTGGGTTGTTCAGCCAGAGGTCAACGCCGGAAGTGAGCAGCTTGCCGAGCGCCATGTCGTGCTCCTCGAGGTAGACGACGGACACGTCCGCCTCGACCTCGGCGCCGGCAGCCACGACGCGCTTGATCAGTTCCTTCGCCTGCACGTCGTGGGGATGCGCCTTGCCCGCGTAGACGAACTGGATGGGCCCCACGTTGCGCGCGATCTGGCGCAGCATCTCGGGCTGGCTGAAGACAAGGTCTGCCCGCTTGTAGGCAGCGGCCCGCCTCGCGAAACCAATCGTCATGACGGACGGGTCGAGCTGAACGCCCGTACGCTTGGCCACCTCGCCGATGAGGTCGCGTTTGGCGCGCTTGTGCGCATCCATGACGTCCTCGACGCTGAGGTCCAGCGCCTGGCGCAGGTAGTGGCTATCGCCGCGCCAGCCCGTCAGCTTGCGGTCGTACAGCTGAGCGAAGGCATCGGAGACCCAGGTGACAGCGTGCACGCCATTGGTAATGGCCGAGACCTTGTAGTGCGGGTAGAGACCTTGCGCCACCTCCCCATGCCGGCGCGCCACTCCGTTAACGTAGCGGGAGAAGAAGAGACCCAGGAGGGTCATGTTAAGGAAGTCGTCGTCTCGTACAGGCAGCGCCTCGATGAGGTCGGCCATCCTGTCTCCCAGGACGCTACGCACAAGCTCAAGCGGAAAACGGTCGTGGCCGGCGGGCACCGGCGTGTGCGTTGTGAACACGCAGAGATTGCGCACCGTGGCGATGTCACCTTCAGTCACCGTTGCGGAGCTGCCCTTGATTTCGTTGAGCAGCGCCAGGGTGAGCAGCGCGCTGTGGCCCTCGTTCATGTGAAACGTGTCGAGCTGGTCGTAGCCAAGAGCATGCAGCATCGCGATGCCACCGATACCGAGCAGGCCTTCTTGACGCAGGCGATATCGCTGGTCGCCACCATAAAGCTGCCCGGTCAGCGCGCGGTCCTCGGGATCGTTTTCCGGCAGGTCGGCGTCCAGCATGTAGAGCGGGATGTCAGAGCCCCCGTCACCCTGCACGCGATACAGCCAGGGTTTCAGACATACCTCGCGGCCTTCGAGCCGCAACTTGACCAGCGTGTCGATCGGTTCAAGGAAGCTCTCAGGCTCCCACTTCGGCGCCGTCTCGGTCTGCGACCCGTCGGCGGCGAGATGCTGCCGGAAGAAGCCCTGGCGATACAGCAGCGTGACCGCGACCATCGGCGCACCGAGGTCCGCCGCAGCGCGCAGCGTGTCGCCTGAGAGCACGCCGAGGCCACCGCTGTACGTCGGCATCTCAGTCTTGAGGCCGACCTCCATCGAGAAATACGCGATCCGGCGGTCAACAGGCATACTCATGGGCCTCAAAGCGGGTAAAGCCGTCTTGATACTCTGATCAAGTTATCGCCGGTTTGCGGTGGGATTTGATGAGTGAAGCAACGCATGCGGGGGCGTCGAAGCCTCTATCTCTCTAGACCACGTTGGGCAATGGCCATTTGAACTCGCAGCTGAGGCATCGAGCCTGGATGAGGGTATTCTCAGCCCAATAGCTGATCGTGAAGTATTCGTGACAGCGGGGGCATTCCTGGTCGCCTAAGCGCACTTCTCGACCTTTGTCCGCTGGGGGAATGCTCTGAGGTGAGGTCATCAAGCCTCAGTATAGCAGCGGACCGCCCCGCTCACGGCGCCGGGCTCACTGCCCGGCGCGGGGTGAAGCGTTACTCGTCCTCGACGAGGTCGTCAGCGGCAAGCGGGTCAAGCTTGACACCGAGCTGTACGAGCGTCGAAGCGAGGCGCCGGCGGATCGAGCGTCGCGTGTCTTCATCGCTACGCATGATCTCCAGCATGATGCGGGATCGCTCGCCCGCACGAGCCGCGTCCGCTTCCATTAGAGCGGTCAGGCTGTCAGACAAGCCATAGATGCTACCCAAGTTTTCGTTCCTCCTGTGCTTTGCAGGCAACGTGCCTGTACATAGAGTATACCTATTTATCGGCACCTTGTCATTAGAAATCATTAATTCTGTGTGAACGACGTGTGAAAGGTGGTTCAGGTATTTGAGTCTGGGGAGTGATATCAGATCGCAGCAACGATCAGGGCACGACCGTCAGCGTGCCCATCATATCGGGGTGAAACGTGCACTGAAATGCGTACGATCCAGCCGTCGCGACGAACTGGAGCTCGACGGTGCACGGCCCGGTGCAGTCGCCGCTGACGCCCACGCCGTCGATCGAGAGGTCGTGCGGCACCCCCGTATCGACGTTGCTAAGCACCGTCACCGCGCCGGCGCGCACGACGGGGTTCGTATTGAGATAGGTGAGGTCCGCCGCCGTGACCGTTACGAAGTCCGGAGCCAAAGGCGCGATTGCCTCCGGCGGTGGCGTCGAAGTTGGCGCGGCGGTGGAGGTGGGCACCGGCGTAGCAGACGGCTCAAGCGCTGGAGTCGGCTCGGGCGGCATGGTTGGCGTCGCGGCTGGGACGCGAGACGAGGCAGTTGGCGTCACGGCGGATGCAGTTTGGCTGTCGCCGCTGCAAGCCAGAACCAGCAGCGTGCAGAAGACGCCCAGGAAGTAGAGAAGTCTTCCTGGCATGACGTGCGTGCGGAGGCCTCCGCGGCCTCCGCACGCTAAGCAAGTTAGCTACGACTGGGGCGGAGGGCAGACGCCGCGCCAAGCAAGAGCAGGACGGTGCTCAGCCCGATCAGGCCGAGCTTCCGAGAGTGGTCCCCGACCAGACCCGCGTCGCCGGTTGACGGCGGCGTGATTGGGCCGGCGGTTCCACCAACCGTGAACTCGCTGATCATGCCCTTGAAGGCGTGCGGCACGTCATCCACGTCCGGGAGGAAGCAGATGAAGACGTACTTGCCCGCGTCCAGGGGGTGTGCCAGCGCGGCGGTACCGCCTTCACCGGGCTCAAAGATGCCCAGGAAGCCGAAGTCTTCAAAGGGCGGTGAGCCCTCCGTGTCTCCCTCCTCCGAGAGGACGTCGAGCAGATCGGATGCTGAAAGCGCTTCATCGATCTTGAGTATTACCAGCTCGTGCTCCTGAGCTCCGCCGTTAACAACGTTGAAAGCGACATTGCCGCTGCTGACGGCCGCCTCGTCGTAGACAAAGGCGAACTCTTGCAGCTTCATGTCAACGACCGTCGTCCCTGCGGGAACGGTAGCGTTTCCTGGCTGGACGCCGTCGAGCAGCCAGCGCCCACCCTCGAACACGAAGCTCAGCGCGTCTGCCTCGATACCGAGCCCGAATTCGAAGTCGGCCGTCGCGGTCGCAGTGGCGCCGGTGACCGCAACGTCGTGTATCGAGCGCACGGCGACCTGGTCGCCAAACAGCTCACCGGGAGCTGCCAGCGCATCGGCTTTCGTTACGTCGAGTAGCCCTTCAAATCCCGTGTCCGTGGTGAGCGAAAACAGCGCCGTCAGGTCGCCGCGGTTGTAGGCGTCGACGAGGGCGCGCACCGTTGCCTCAACGCCGCCCTCTGGTCCCGGCTCCTGGGCTCTGGCCTGCTGAGGGCTTCTCAGTCCCGCCGCAGGCGTCAGCGTTAAGACACCCAACATGACGAACAGACCTAGAACGGCACTCCGCTTTAGCACGACGATCCTCCCTGAACTATGGAACTCGGCGATGCTTCCGGCGGGGATCGCTGCAATATTACGCGCGGCGGGTCAGTGATCAAGCGTTCTCTACTACCGCGCCGAAGCCTACTGCGCCATATCGACGACCGTGACACCTTCGCCACCGTCGCGCGACTCCGCGTAGTCGAAGCCCTTGACCAGCGGGTGCTTCGCGAGCATCTGGCGCACGGCGTTGCGCATCTTGCCGGTCCCCTTGCCGTGTACGACGCGCAAGCGCGGCACGCCCGCCCGGAAGCCGTCATCGAGGAACTTCTCGATCGCGGGCAGCGCCTCGTCCAGCGTCTGGCCGCGCACCTCGATCTGCTCCGGCGCCCAGGACGGCGCGCTCGGCAGGGAAACGCTGCGCTGTGCCGCCGGGGCCACCGCGGCCTTCTCTACGCGCACGATCTGGCCGACGCCGACACGCGCGCGCAAGCCGCCGAACGACACGTCGACCTCGCCGCGGGCGTCCGGGGACGAGAGCGCCTCCGCCGCCATCGGGATGCCCTGCACCCAGACCTCGGCGCCGGCAACGATCTGCTCCGGGCGCAGCCCGTCGCGTCTGCGCCGTCGCGATCGCCGTCGCAGACGGCGCGCCGTGCCTGCGGCCTCGTCTATAGCGGCGTTCGCCTCGACGATCTGCTCGAGGGCGGCAGGCGCCGGCTGACGCTGGGCCGCGCGCTGCGCCCTCTGTAGCGCTGCCCGGGCGGCCTCAACCTCCTCTTCGAGCGCCAGGGCCGCCTCGTCGAGACGCCGCGCTCGTTCCTCATCGATCCCCGCGAGCCGTTCTTCGATCTGGCCGCGGGCCTGTTCGGCGCGACGACGGGCCTGCTCCCCCGCCTGGCGCTCCGTGACGGCAGCCTCGCGCTCGGCGTGCAGGTCCGACAGCAACGAGTCCAGCACCGCTTCCTCGGGCGCCAGCGACTCCTGCGCCGCCCTCAGGATCGATTCCGGCAGACCAAGCCGGGCCGCGATCGCCAGCGCGTTGCTGCGACCCGGCACACCCATGATGACGCGATACGTCGGCGCCAGCGTCGCGGAATCGAACTCCACCGCGGCGTTGACGACGCCGGGCTCCGCGTGGGCGAAGAGCTTGAGCTCGCCGTGGTGCGTCGTCGCAACGGTCAACGAGCCGCGCTGCAGGAGGTCTTGCAGCAGCGCGCGCGCCAGGGCAGCGCCTTCGGCGGGGTCGGTCCCTGCCGCAAGCTCGTCCAACAGCACGAGGGACTTCGGGCCGGCACGCTCAAGCAACGCGATGACGTTGCGCAGGTGGCCGCTAAACGTCGACAGCGACTGCTCGATGCTCTGCTCGTCGCCGATATCGGCCAGCACTTCTTCGAAGACGGGCAGCGTGCTGCCGGCAGACGCCGGGACGGGAAGACCTGCCTGCGCCATGAGGCAGAGCAGCCCCACCGTCTTCAAGGCCACCGTCTTGCCGCCCGTGTTCGGGCCGGTGACCAGCAAGACGCTGCCGTCGCCGCCGACGCGCAGCGAAATCGGCACCGGCGAGGTCAGCAGCGGATGCCGCGCATCGACCAGCTCGAGCACCGCGGGCGCCTCCAGGAGCCATGTTTCCGGCGACGCCTCGGCATCAGCGGACGGCAGCACCGTCATCCCCTGCGGCCTGATCTCTTCTGCCAACCTGGCCGACGCCAGCACCAGGTCCAACTCCGCGAGGCACTCGACGTTAGTCGTGACGCTCTGCGCGTGCTCCCCGACCAGGGCGCTGAGCCGGCGCAAGATGCGCTCGACCTCGCGCTGCTCCTCAATCTGCAGCTCGCGCCACTGGTTTGCCAGGTCGACCACGGCCAGCGGCTCGATGAACAGGGTCGCGCCACTGGATGAGACGTCGTGCACGATGCCGCGCACTTCGCCGCGGAAGTCGGCTTTGATCGGCACGACATAGCGGCCATCGCGCAGCGTGACGATCGACTCCTGCGCCACAAGCTTTCCTGCCTGTGAGGTGAGGAAGTCCTGCAAGCGCTGCAGTAGCCGGTCGTGCGAAGACTTTATGTCGCGTCGAATCACTCCGAGCGCCTGGCTGGCGCTGTCCACCACCTCGCCGCGCTGGTCCAGCGCCGCGCCGATCTCGTCGATGACGTGCTGATCTTCGATGAGACGGCCGCCCAGGAAGCCAAGGCGTGGTAGAGAGGCCGCCAGCCGTGTCAGCGCGTTACGCGCCTGCTGCGCCACCCGTTGGGTAGCGGCGACCGCGAGCAGCTCCTGACCGTCAAGCTGGCCGTCGAGCGACGCCTTCTCCAACGCCTGGCGCACGTCTACGGCCCCCGCGAAGCTGATCGGCGTGCGCATCTCGCGCAGACGCAGCGCTTCGGCCAGCGTCTCCTGCCGCTCCAGCGCGTCGCGATACGAAGCCGACGGCCGCAGCGCGAGCGCCAGGTCGTGCGCGGCCGAGAACGAGGTCAGGCCGGCCAGACGAGCCAGCACTTTGTCGAATTCGAGAACGCGCAGGGCATGTTCGTCCATGGAATCGATTGTAGCCGGTGGATGCGAGCAGACGGCGGTTGAGAGATGGGGAGCTGAGAGTGAGGACGGACTCTCAGAGGACAGATACGGACTCTGCAGGATCAATCCTGCAGCTTCGTAGACGCCGCGCGGGGGTTAGCTGCAGGTTTCAACCTGCAGAATCCATCGACAACCCTGCGCTACGAAATTGGTTGCGTCAGCGCAGCCCCGCGTGCCGCATCGCGATGCGTATCTGCTCGTACGGCACCTGCTCGCCGAGGGCTTCGAATACGGGCCTCAGGCGCCCGTCCTCGTTTTGCTTTGCCGCCACGACGATACGCTGGTACTGCGCCGCCGGCACCCAGGTTTCAACGCTGTCGGGGCGGCGCTCCTCGATGAAGTCCTCGAGGTATTGCGAGACGGTCCCTTCGGCGCGGGAAATCGCACTAGCCACCTCACTCAGCGACCTGCCCTGCTCGAAGAGACGGAACGCCTCGTCGCGAGCCCCGTCCGAGGCGGCGCTGGTCCGCCGGGGGGCGCTTGCCGAGGTCGCCTGGTTCTGTTTGCAGTACGTCGCGATCAGCGTGACGAAACGCTCGCCGAAATCGGCCTGCTTGCGCTCGCCGACCCCCTTCACGGAGAGAAACGCCTCGGGCGTAACCGGACGCACGCGCGCCAGCTCCCGCAGGGTCATGTCGCCGAAGATGACGAAGGGCGGCACGGCGCGTTCGTCGGCGAATGCGCGGCGCAGGTCGCGCAAGGCTTCGAAAAGGCCGCGGTCGACCCCCTCCCACCCGGCGTCGGCACGCGGCGCCTTCTCAAGCTCCTCGGGCGCGCGGAGCTCCAACTCCAGCTCGCCCTGGATCAGCGCGCGGCCCTTCTGCGTCACTGTGAGCACGGGCCGGTCGCCACCGGAGCGGTGCAGCACGCTCTGCTCCACGAGCTGCATCACGAGTCCCTGCACCTCGCGTCGGTCTCGCGGCGCCAACGCCGCGTAGCCGGTCAGCTTGTCGTGGCCGCGGGAGCGGATCTTCTCCAGATTCGCGCCGGCCAGCACATCGGCCACGTAGCCAACGCCGAAGGGCAGCTTGAGGGAGATAACGCACTCCACGATCTGACGCGCGATCGACGCGCCGTCCGTCAGAGCCGGCGTCGCCTCAGTCAGGCAGACGTCGCAGGCGTTGCAGTCGGAAGCTTCGTAGGGCTGGCCGAAGTAGGCCGAGAGCGCCTGGTGGCGGCAGACCCGCAGCGTGCAAAACGACTCCATCTCATCGAGCAACTCGAGCTGAGAGCGGACGACGTTCTGTGGCTGCTCGTTCTCTGAGGCGCTGCGGTTGAACAGCGATTCCCAGCGCCGCGCGTCACCACCGCCCTGGAACATGACGCACTCCGCGTCCAGGCCGTCGCGTCCGGCGCGCCCCGTCTCCTGCTGATAATGCTCTATCGACTTCGGCATCGCGGCGTGGATCACGCAGCGCACGTTGCTGCGGTCGATCCCCATGCCGAACGCCACCGTGGCCACGACGACATCGATCCGCTCGCGCGCGAACGCATCCTGAACCGTCGTGCGCGAGCGCGGGTCCATGCCGGCGTGGTAGGCGGCGGCGCGGAAGCCCGCGGCTTTGAGCATGTCGGCAACCTTCTCAGTGTCGTTCCGGCTGAGGCAGTAGACGATCGCCGCCTCGTCCTTGTGGCGGCGCAGCGTCTCGACGATCTGGGCGTCGACGTTGCGTCGCGGGACGATGCGATACGTCAGGTTTGGGCGGTCGAAGCGTCCGACGAGGAGTCGCGGCCGGTTCAGCTTCAGTTGCGCGGCAATATCGCGGCGCACGCGCTCGGTTGCGGTGGCGGTGAAGGCGTGAATCGTTGCGTCGGGGAAGTGCTGGCGCAGCTCGGCAAGGCGGCGGTACTCAGGGCGGAAGTCGTGGCCCCACTGGCTGATGCAATGCGCCTCATCGATGGCGAAGTTGCTGACCCCGGCGCGCTGCAGGTACGGGATGAACGACGGCATCAGCAGCCGCTCCGGCGAGACGAAGAGGAGTCGCAGCCGGCCCGCCGCCATCTCGACGCCAATCCGGCGCCGCTCGTCGTCGCTGATGCCACTGTAGAGGGCCGCGGCGGGGTAGCCGCAGGCCGTCAGCGCGTCAACCTGGTCCTTCATCAGCGCGATCAGCGGTGAGACGACCACGTCCGTCCTGCCCGAGATCAGCGGCGGTACCTGGTAGCACAGGGACTTGCCGCCGCCTGTGGGCAGCACGACGAGCGAATCTTGACCGTCGATGCCGGCCTGGATGGCTTCGGCCTGCAGGGGCTTGAGCTCGGTGTAGCCCCAGAACTTCGCCACGGCGGCGGAGACAGTGAGTCGTGGGGAAGCGGTTGCTGTATTCATCATGCGGGGACTCTACTACAATCTAGAACATGTATGCTAGTCCTGTTTTTCGACGCCCTATCACCCCTTGGCGGGCCTCTGGGCTGTGCCCGGCTTCGGCAATCATCGTATAGTGGCGCCAGCCCCGTCTCCCCTCTCGCGCTGCGTCTTGAGATAATCGGGCGGCGGGCATTTGCTTTCCCGGTGGCTCCGGGGCGTACCCGGCGGGGGTTGAACTGAGCGAGATTCTCTATCGCAAGTGGCGGCCGCGTACGTTCGCGGAGGTGGCCGGCCAGGAGCACGTCGCCACCACGCTGAAGAACGCGTTGGCGTCGAACCGCGTGGCGCATGCTTACCTCTTCGCGGGGCCGCGAGGCACCGGCAAGACGACCAGCGGCCGCCTCATGGCCAAGGCGCTGAACTGCAAGGATCGCCAGGAAGGCGAGCCCTGCAATCAGTGCGAATCCTGCGTCTCCTATCTCGACGGCCGCGCCATGGACCTGATCGAGCTCGATGCGGCCAGCAACCGCGGCATCGACGATATTCGTGACATGCGCGACAAGGTCGGCTTCCACCCGACTTCGGGCGACTTCAAGGTCTACCTGATCGACGAGGTCCACATGCTGACCGACGCGGCGTTCAACGCACTGCTCAAGACGCTGGAGGAGCCACCGCCTCACGTCATCTTCGTGCTCGCCACGACAGAGGCGCACAAGCTACCGCCGACGATTACGTCGCGCTGCCAGCGCTTCGATTTCCGTCGCGCCCCGCTGGCGTCGATGGTCCGCAACCTGCAGCGCATCTGCGACGGCGAAGGCTTCACCTGCGAACCCGCCGCGCTGGAGATGATCGCGCGCAGCGCCACGGGGAGCCACCGCGACGCCGTCAACCTGCTCGACCAGCTCGCGACGTCCTACGGCAGCGAACTCACGGTTGAACACGTCCGGGCCGGCCTCGGGCTGATCGGCGACGCGCGCGCCGGGGAGCTGGCGCGCATGGCGCTGAACGCGGACATGGCAGGCGGCATGACGCTGATCGCCGCGGTGCGCGACGATGGACTCGACCTGCGCCAGTTCCAGCGCGAGCTGGTCGACGAGCTTCGGGCGCTGCTCATGGTGAAGAACGGCGTCGAGCCCGCGGAAGGCGCGACGAATGAACGTCTACAGGAGCTACGAGCCGCCGTGAAGGACGTCGCGACGACGCAGCTCCTGACCGCGTTGCGCGCTTTCGGAGAGGCGGACCTCAAGGCCGACCCCAACTCGACGCTGCCGCTGGACATCGCGCTGGCGGAGTGTGCGCTCGGCGCAGGCGCGGGTGGCAGCTCGCCACCTGCAGGCGCGAGCGCGGCGGGCAATCGGGCAATCGCACAATCGGGGAATGCAGCGCCAGAACGCGCGGTGCCTCCGGCTGCGCAGCCAGCGCCGGTAACCGCGGCGCCTCAGCCTCGGGCCGAGGAGCCGGCGCCGCCACCTGCGGCGGAGCCGGTCGAGACGCCCGTCGAAACGTCCACAACCGTACCCATCGTGACGCCGGAACCACAGCCGGTGCGTGTGGCATCCGGCCCTATCGGAGCTTCCCTGGAGGAGGCACGGGGCCAGATGCGCGCCGTTTACGAAAAGGCGCGCGCCAGCGGGTTCCAGCTCGGCGCCTTGCTCAACAGTGGCTGCGATATCATTGAGGCCGACGAGTCCGTCATCGTCATCGGCTTTCGCTATGCGAACCACGCCGGCAAGGCGTCCGAGAAGCCAAACCTGGATGCGCTGGCGGCCATCGTCTCGGAAGTCATGAGCCGCCCGGTAAGCGTCCGCTGCGTTCACGAACCCGCGGTCGAGCCCTGGAGTCAGCGAACGAGCGGACGCAGCTCGCTGGTGCAGGCGGCGCAGGAGATGGGCGGGCGCATCCTTTCGTCCGGCCCGGAGGACCAGCCATGAATCAGGATATGCTCAAGCAGCTCGCTGAGATGCAGGAGCGCATGGCCAAGGCGCAGGAAGAGATCGGCAACCGCGTCGCCGAAGCGACGGCAGGCGGCGGGGCAGTGACGGTCGAGATGACCGGCGACTACAAGGTGAAGTCGCTCAAAATCGACCCCGACGCGGTGGACCCGGACGACCTTAGCATGCTCGAAGACCTGGTCATCGCCGCGATGAATGAGGTCATCGGCCAGGTCCAGGCGTTCCAGGCCGACTCGATGGGCGCCGTGACCGGCGGCCTCGATTCGCTGCTCCCCGGCCTCGGTGGCGGTGGAGACACCGGTAGCGGGCCGCCGCCCGGCCTGAACCGCGCCGCGCGCCGCGCCAGCAAGAGGTAGGCGCGTGAACGAGCCCTGGCGACCGACCGGGGCCGCCGCCCCTGTAGCCAAGCTGATCGAGGAGCTGCACCGCCTGCCGGGTGTCGGGCCCAAGGGAGCGCAGCGTCTCGCCTACCACCTGCTGCGCGCCACGAAAGAAGAAGCGGCTGCGCTGGCCGAGGCCATCATCGAGGTCAAAGACAAGATCACGCTGTGCTCGCTGTGTCAGAACACGACGGACGTCGAGCCCTGCTCGATCTGCAGTGACGAGGGACGCGATCGCAGCGTGATTTGCGTCGTCGAGGAGCCGATGGACATCCTCGCGATCGAGCGCACGCGCGGTCACAAAGGCCTGTATCACGTTCTACACGGCGCGATTTCGCCCATGGAGGGCGTCGGGCCAGAGCAGCTCAAGGTCCGCGAGCTCCTGGAACGCCTGCGCGACGGCAGCGTGAACGAGGTGATCATGGCGACGAACCCCAATCTCGAAGGCGAGGCCACGGCGATGTACGTCAGCCGTTTGCTGCAGCCGTTGGGCGTCAAGGTGACGCGCCTGGCGCGCGGCCTACCCATGGGCGGCGACCTCGAGTACGCGGACGATCTGACGCTGGCGCGGGCGCTGGAGAACCGGCAGGAGCTGTGAGGCTGGAGCACTGGTACCTCGCCGCGCTGGCGCACATCGTTCGTGACGGGCGCGTGCTGCTGCAATGAGCCGCAGGCGCCGTGTCTGGAAGACGGTTGGCGGCCGGACGGAGCGCGGCGAAACGCCGGAGCAGACCATGCTGCGCGAGGTCGAGGAGGAGATCGGCATCCGTGCCACCGTCTACCGGCGCCTGCCGGCTCGCACCGTGGACGCCTATGACTATCCAGCCCGTATCGCCCTTTTCGTGATCACGGCGTGGGAGGGCGAGCCTCAGAACGTCGCCGCCGAAGAACACTCCCACATCGGCTGGCTCGAGACGAGCGAGATTCCAGCGCTGCCACTACAAGACGTCGTGAAGCAGGAGGTGCTGTCGCTGCTATCTGAGGCAGAGCGTGTCGGAACCTAACGGAACTGGGCCGATACGCGCCGTCATCTTCGACGTTGGCGGCCCGTTGGACCTCGAGACTGCCTTCGAGGCCGCGATCGACGCCGACATACGCGCCGGGCTGCAGCACGAGGGCTTTCCCTTCAGCGACGCCGAGTGGGATGAGGCGAACCGTATCGCCGTCGAGACGTTCGCGCCGAGCCTCTACCGTTCTGTCATATGGCGGTTGACTGCCGGTGACCGCGGCGCCTCGCTCCATATCTACGAATGGATGGAGACCCAGGCGGCCAAGCGTGATCTATTTGAACTACGCCCCGGCATCGCCGGCGTCCTGGATGCGCTCAAGGTCCGCGGGTTGAAGTTAGGCCTCGCCGCCAACCAGCCGGCGAAAGTAATTGGGCTGCTGGCAGAGCTCGGCATCGGCCATTACTTCCAGAACGAAGGCATCAGCGGGATTTACGGCCTGCGTAAGCCGGACGTGCGGCTTTTCTTGCGCGCCTGCGAAGACCTCGCCGTCGAACCGGACCAGTGCATTATGGTCGGCGACCGAATTGACAACGACGTGGTTCCCGCGAGAGTGCTCGGGATGCGCACGGTGCGTATCCGGACGGGACGGCACCGGGCGCAGCGGCCGCGTTCCTGGGACGAAACGCCGGACGCTGAGGTGGAAGACGCCCCGGGCATACTCAAGGCTATCGAGGGATTGCTAAACGAAAAGTAGGGGCGCACGGCCGTGCGCCCCTACTTACGTGACGAACCGTGTTGACTAGAGGGCTACCTCGCCCCTCTCGCCGGTGCGGAGACGCATGACGTCTTCCACCGGGCTGACGAACGCCTTGCCGTCACCGATGGAGCCGGTTTCGGCGTTCTCCTTGATGACCTGCAGTAGCCGGTCGACGGCGCTATCAGGCACCACGATCTCGAGCTTGACCTTGGGCAAGAACTCAACCGTGTACTGACGGCCGCGCCACTGCTGGACGATTCCTTTCTGGACACCGTGGCCTTTGACTTCGCTGATCGTCATGCCCGGGTAACCAAGGTCCTTGAGGGCCTCATGCACGATAGTCAGCTTCTCCGGCCGGATGATTGCTTCGATTTTTTTCAACTTACCTGACTCCTTTAGGTACTGCTGGCCGGAGCATCGACCACCGCCGTTGCGCCACCAGGTGGAGCGTCAGTGAAGTACGACAGACCGGACTCCGGAGCTCGCTCGAAGCCCGGATAAGCCTCGATACCGTGCTCGTCGAGGTCCAGGCCACGCAGCTCCTCGTCCTCGGAGACTCGCAGGCCGACCGTGTACTTGATGGCCAGGAACAGAATGCCCGAGGCCGCGCTCGTCCACGCGACGATCGACGCCGCGCCGAGAGCCTGGATGCCAAGCTGCTCCGCGCCACCGCCAAGTAGCAGACCATATTGAGCCGACTCAGCGCCAGTGTGGTCAAGGACACCTTGCTGCGTAGCGAACAGACCGACAGCCAGGACGCCCCAGATACCAGCGAAACCATGAACTGAGACGGCGCCGACTACGTCATCGACCTTCAACCTGTCGAGCAGCTCAACACCGAAGAGGACGACAGGAGCGGCGACGAGACCGATGACCACAGCGGCCCAGGGGTCCACCGCAGCACACGGCGCCGTGATGCCGACAAGGCCGCCGAGCGCGCCGTTAACGGTCAGACCGGTGTCGTATTTGCCGTAGCGAAACTTGGAGATGAATGTGATACAGGCTGCGCCGGCGGCGGCCGCCAGCGTCGTGTTGACCGCCACTTTGGCGGCCAGCGCCGCGAGGCCACCACTGAGGCCCAGCGTCGAGCCGGGGTTGAATCCATACCAGCCGAACCAGAGGATGAACATACCGAGGACGGCCATGCTGATGTTGTGGCCTGGTATCGCGTTGACTTGACCGCCGCTGGCGTACTTGCCGATGCGAGGGCCGACGATTATCGCGCCCATGAGCCCGGCGAAACCTCCGACCATGTGCACCACGCCGGAGCCGGCGAAGTCCATGTACCCGTTCGTGCCGATTGGGTCGCCGTCGTTCGGGAAGGCCGTGAGCCAGCCGTCGCCGGACCAGGCCCAGTGCACCACCACAGGGTAGATGATGGCCGTGATGAAGACGGTGTAAAAGAGGTAGCCGTGGAACGCGGTGCGTTCTGCCATGGCACCCGAAACAATCGTCGCGGCGGTCGCGGCGAAGGCGAACTGGAATATCCAACCCGCATAGTCGTCACCGAAGTCGCCGCTGAGGAAGAACTGGCTCGTGCCGATGAAGCCGTTGCTGGAGCCGCCCTCGGAGAAGCCGTAGGCAAATGCCCAACCGACCGCCCAGAAAGCGATCGCGCCGAGCGAGCAGTCCAGTATGTTCTTCATCAGGATGTTCGCCACGTTCTTGGTCCGGACGAAACCGGCCTCGACCATTGCGAAGCCGGCCTGCATGAAGAAGACCAGGAACGCGGCGACCAGGAGCCATGTCGTGTCGAGGGCAGACGTCAGGTCCTCGATCGCCTCGGCTTCCTGCGCGTGGGCCGTGGAGAAGAGGATCAGGGCAAACAGCCCACCGCTGACGACCGCCAGCGGCCTCCTGAATTTGATAAGCGTTCTAAGCATTGTTGCCTCCTTGTCCTTTGGTTACCCGCCTCAAAGAGCTCAGCGTCCTTTCAAGAAGCTCCCCCTTTACGTCCCTGCCCGGGTTCGCTTCCAATGCCGTGACTAAGGAGTCCATATCCCCTGCCGCGGACCGTCTCCAGGCGGTAGGGCGCCGAATCTGCCAGCTTGCCGCGCAAACGGCAGACGAGCACGTTCAGCCGGCGATTCTCTCGCTGGCCCTGCGTGCCCCAGAGGAAGTTGCTCAGCGAGGCGAACGACGCCACCCTGTCCGGCGAACCGGCGAGGAGGCGCAGCAACTCGAACTCCTGGTAGCTAAGGCTGGCAGGCCGCGTGGCGACGCTGACTCGGTAGGTGCTCAGGTCCAGCGCAATGTTGCCGACGGTCAGGCTGGATAGTTCCGGCCTGACCGGCCCGGATCCGGCCGCCTGGGTGTCTGCGACAGGCAGATTGCTCATGGCCTGAGCCTAGGCAGCCCAGGTTTCGCGATGATTTCAGTAATGTTGCTGTGACGTTACGGACGTTTTAAGTGGGTGTTACGTAGATTCGCGCTGAAACATAAGTAAGAAATTCATTTCATTTCTTGTCAGAGCGTCTGACTCAGACGGGTGAACACGCCCAACCGGCTGTCTGTCGGCCCGCGGGTCATCTGATACCCTTCGTCCAAGGTGCCAAGGCCACGCGTCTACAAGACTCAGGCGATAGTCCTGCGGCAGCGTAAGCTGGGCGAGGCTGACAAGATCGTCACGCTGTACTCCCCCCACTACGGCAAAATCGACGCTGTTGCGAAGGGCGTGCGGCGCACCAAGAGCCGCCTCGCGGGCCATCTCGAACCTCTGACGCTGGGCTCTTACCTCCTGGCTGAGGGCCGCGATCTGGACATCGTCACGCAAGCCGAGACAGTCGAAGCCTTCCCGACGCTTCGTGGCGACCTGGAGCGCATCAGCCGCGGACTCTACTGCGCCGAGCTGGTTGACCGCCTGACGCCGGAGCGCTCCGAGGGGAGCCCGATCTTCCGACTGCTACAGGAAACGCTGGGTTACCTGAACGCGTCTCCGGAGTATGAGACGGTGACGCGGCGCTTTGAGCTGCGCCTCCTCGGCGAGTTAGGCTACCGCCCTTCTCTTATCGACTGCGCGGCTTGTGGCAGCCGCCTCGAGCCGATCGCGAACTTCTGGAGCTCGGACGCCGGCGGCGCCATCTGCCCGTCTTGCGCCGACGACTCGTTGCGACTGGCGCCCCTCAGCGTCAACGCGCTGAAGATGCTGCGCCTGCTACAGCGATCGCCCTATGAGGACGCGGCACGCGTCCGCCTGTCGCCAGACCTGGCCTCGGAGATCGAGATGTGCCTCGGCGATTACGTACATTACGTGCTGGAGCGCGAAGTGCGTAGCGCTGGATTCGTCGAAACCCTGCGCCGCCACCCAGCCACGCCTCGGACAAACACCCCTGCCTGATGCCGGACCAACGCATCCTCATCTTCGACCTTGACGGGACGCTGATCGACACGATGACCCAACTGGCTGACCTGTTCTGCGAAATGCTTCAGCGCGAGCACGGTGTGCCGGCGGATGTCAGCCGGCCGATCTACGTCGAGCTAGCGGGGAAGGGGCCGCGCCCCCAGTTCGAAGCCGTGCTCGCGACGATAGGCCAGCACGACCAGGAACTCGTGGACGGCATCACGGAGCGCTACTGGCAGGTCGCCGAGACCTTCGAGCCGATTGCTTTCCCGGAGACACTCGACGTGCTGAAGCAACTCCACCGCGATGGCCACACGCTTGCAGTCAGCAGCGGCGGCACGACCGCGTCGGTGGAGCGCAAGACGCGACTCACTGGAATCGGCCACCTGTTCAGCCTGGCGCTCGGCACGGACGAGGGCGTCCCCAACATGCGAAAGGGGCCGGGACATTTCGAGTTGCTGCGAAGCGGGCTCGATCTAACCGAGGCTGACCTGCAGGCTCGCGGCGTCTTCGTCGGCGACGCCGTTTTCGATATGCAGGTAGCGCGGGACGCCCGCATCGTAGCCGTGGGGCGCGTCAGTGACGGCAACGGCGAGGCAATGCGGCGGGCGGGCGCGCAACATCTGATCCACGACTTGCGGGAGATGCACGCGCTGCTGCCAGCCTTGTAGATCAAGACGGCGCCGTTTTCGCGTATTATTACTGGACACTTCGTAACGACGAGGGAGAGAACTAATGCCGCTATACGAGTACTACTGCAATAGCTGTGACGGGGTCTTTGAGGAGCTACGCTCCATGCGAGAGGCCTCCGAGCCGCAGCCATGCCCGCTTTGCGACCACGATTCGCAGCGCATCATGCCAACGACGTTTTCCGCTTTCACGTTCCGTGACGGCATGCCGCGCCGCATCCCGGACGACTTCAAGTACTGGCACCACGACGGCCGCAAGACCAAGGCGATGAACAAGGGCGGCGTGCCGATGAACGAGCACTCCGAGCTCTACAAGCCGCCGCCACGGCGCAGGCCCACCGCCGCCGAGCGCAACGACATGCGCGAGATCAATCACCTCAAGGGGCGGCACGCCAAGATGATGGCGGAATCGGGCGCGCCCGTCGCCATGGGTCAGGACGGCAAGCCGCTGCTCTCGCCGAAGTTCGGCAGCAGCGGTCACCTCTCCCGCAACGACCTCAAAAAGGCCGGCGGCTAACCATCTCGAAGCGCAAAACATCAGAGGCGGCCCGCTGGGCCGCCTCTCTTTTCGTGCCTCGTCGAGTCAGGAGCGGCGATCAGTGACGAAGTGCGCCAGCCCAGCCATCGTCCTCCGAGCCTCGTTCGCCGCTGGCGTGTTGATCCCGGCAAGGATGGGCGACTCGAGCGCGGTTAGCGCCTTGTTACGGAAGTCATGCGCCACGGCGAGCGCTTCGTCCAGGATGTCAGATTCGCGGACCATTTCGACCGCCTGCTGTAGGTCGCGGTCCTTGTTGCGCCCTCCGGCGAAGAACTTCTCGACCGGGTTGCCGGCCGGATGGCGCTCAATCAGGATCAGTGTCGGAAGCGTCAGCGTACCGTTCATCAGGTCGCTGCCCACCGGCTTGCCCATCTCGTCCTCGTCACCGCTGAAGTCGAGGATGTCGTCCATCACCTGGAAAGCCATGCCGATGTTCTCGCCATACTCGCGAAGGGCCAGTGCCTGCTCGTTCGACAACCCGGCGATCATCGCGCCGCCCTGCGCCGATGTGGCGAAAAGCGATGCCGTCTTGCCATAGATGCGGTTGAAGTACTGCATCGTTGACTGGCCGTATTCGTAGGCGCTGAGGTCTTGCTGTAGCTCGCCGCTCGCGATTTCCATCAGCGTTTTCGCGAAGAGCCTGATCACGTCGATGTTGCCAGTGCGTGCCACCAGTTCTGCCGAGTGCGCGAACATATAGTCGCCGACCATGACACTTGCCGCGTTATCGGCGATGGCGTTCGCCGTCGCCTTGCCGCGGCGGGTTGGCGCCGCGTCGATGACGTCGTCGTGAACCAGCGTGGCGGTGTGCAGCAACTCGATAGACGCCGCGAGCGGCACGAGGTGATCGAGGTTGTAGCTGCCCATACGCCCCGCCAGCAGCGTCGTCGCTGGGCGGGCGCGCTTGCCGCCGGCGTCCAGCAGGTGGTCGAGGATGTTGGCCAGGAACGGGAAGTTCTCCGGTCGCAGCGATCGCAGGAGCGTGTCGACGCGGGCGATATCGCGTTGGACGGGGCCATAGAGACCCTCCGACTGCAGCTCTTCGATTGCGGGCGCCGAGGTCAGCGGGGCGTAAGCGCCTATCGGCGCGCCGACGGCGGGACGGCCCAGGCGCTTGACGTACTTGACGGTGCGCCTGCTGAAACCCGCAGGCCCTTCGATTCGCCACGATTCCGCCGCGCGGCTAATCAAGAGTGGTGCAGTCATCCGTGACCTCCAGTTGCATCCGCCATCACAGGCAGACCGAACAGGCGTCGCGCATTCGCGCTGGTGACCTCTCCAATGTAATCCAAATCGACGTCATGAAGAACTGCAATCTGCTTCGCTACTTCCACGACGTAGGCAGGCTCGTTGCGCTTACCGCGATGCGATTGCGGCGCGCCGTATGGCGCGTCGGTCTCGATGACCAGCGATTCGAGTGGCAGCCGGGCAACGACGTCGCGCAGAGGCTGCTGCCTGGGCCGCGTCACGGAAGTGTGGATCGAGATCATGAAGCCAAGCTCGATGTAGCGCTGCGCCTCGTCCATCGTCCCGGTGAAGTAGTGCAGCACGCCCACGGGCCGTTCGCCGAACGCAGGCGCAACGCGGCGGGCCCACGGCTCGAGCTGGTCCGCCGTCGCCTCCCAGGCGTCGCGGCAGTGGACGACGATCGGCATCGTGTGGCGCTCTGCCAGAGTCAGCATGGCGTCCAACGCCGCGACCTGCGCGTCGACAGGTGAGTGCATGCGGTAGAAATCGAGTCCGATCTCGCCCACCGCGACTATGAGCTCGTCATCGAGCAGCACTTCGATCTCGGTCAGGGAGTCCATATCGAGCTTCGAGGCCTCGTGCGGGTGGTAGCCCGCCGTGGCGTAGACGCCGTCATGACGCCGCGCGAGCTCGAGGCCGCTACGGGCCGAAGCCAGGTCGACCGCAGGCAGCACGAGCGTCTTCACGCCCGAGTCTCGGGCGCGCCGGATGACGTCGTCCACGTCATCGGCAAACTCAGGCTCCTGGAGATGGGCGTGCGTATCGACAAATCCGGTCACGCGACGCTCTCCGGGACGTCCAGCTTCTTGAACAACGGCTCCGGCTTCTGCAGAGGTGTTCCTGCCACGGGAGCCTCGGCCGACCATCCCTTCGCATCAATCGCTTCGTCGTGGCCGAGCATGGCGTGCAGCTGTTGCGAGCTGAACGGCAGGTACGGATAGAAGGCGACCTTCAGGCACTCGATGGCGCCGAGCGCCGTGTAGAGCGCGCGCGCCGCGGCCGGCGGGTCGCTTTCGCGCGTCTTCCAGGGTTCCTCCTGGTTGAGATAGCGGTTGGCTTCCTGCGCGTAGCCCAGGGCCGCCCGCAGCCCTTCGCGGAAGTGACACGCCGCAATGCTCTCGCCGACGGACTTCAACGCCGCCTGACCTTGATCGAGCAGCGTCTGGTCTGCCTCACGCAGCGCGCCAGGCTCCGGCACCTTGCCGTCGAAAGTCCGGTACGTGATCGTCAGCACGCGGTTGACCAGGTTGCCCCAGGTCGAAACCAGCTCGTCGTTGTTGCGCCGAATCAGGTCGTCCTCGGAGAACTCGGCATCGCTCGTCTCCGGCATGATCGCGCTGAGGTAGTAGCGGATCGCGTCCGGGTCGTATTTCTCGAGGTAGAGCGGCAGCATCGGCGCCGTGCCCCGGCTGGTGCTGGCCTTGGCGCCGCCAAAGTTGACGTACTGGTTGGCCGGCACGTCATAGGGCTGGTTGAGGCCGCCGTACATAAAGACCTGCGCCGGCCAGCTCAACGTATGGAACCAGACGTTATCCTTGCCGATGAAGTAGTAGATCTTCGCGTCCGGCTCCTCCCAGAAGTCACGCCAGGCGTCCGGCGTGCCCTGTCGCTCGGCCCATTCCTTGGTGGCGGACAGGTAGCCGATGACGTTTTCGAACCAGACGTAGATGCGCTTCGTGTCGTAGCCCGGCAGCGGGATCGGCACGCCCCAGACCAGGTCGCGCGTGATGGCGCGGTCCTTGAGCCCATCGTTCAATACGCCGAGCGAGAAGTTGAGGACAGGCTTCCGCCAGTGATCCTTGTCGTGACTCAGCCACTCCTTGACCTGGTCCTCGTAAGCACTGAGGCGCAGGAAGAAGTGCTCCGATGGCCGCCGCTCCGGCGTAGAGCCGTCGTGGGCGCAGCGCGGGTTGAGCAAGTCAGTCGGGTCGAGGGTCCTGCCGCAGTTGTCGCACTGGTCGCCGCGAGCCCCGTCGTAGCCGCAGTTGGGGCAGGTGCCCTCGACGTAGCGGTCGGGTAGGAAGCGCCCCTCCTGCAGACAGTAGGTCAACTCCATCTCTTTGAGGTAGAGGTCGCCCTGGTTGTAGAGCTTGAGGAAGATCTCCTGCGAGGTCTCGATATGATTCTGCGTGCCGGTGGACGTGTAGAGGTCCCAGCTAATGCCGAGCCGCTCCCAGTTGTCGAGGTACTCCTTGTGAAAGCGCTCGACAACTTCCTCGGGCGTGATGCCCTCCTGCTCCGCGCGGACGACGATCGGCGTGCCGTTCTGGTCGGTGCCGGAGACCATGACGACTCGGTTGCCGGCGGCGCGGTTGTAACGAGCGAAGATGTCCGGCGCCAGATAAGCGCCGGCGATCTGGCCAAGGTGAAGCGATCCGTTAGGAAACGGCCAGCCTACACCGATGAGGATTTTTTCAGTCACGATAGGGTCTCCCTGGCCCGAAGGCGAAATGTCTCAGTCGACAGCAGAATTCCCACAGCCGGCCGGCTGCGGGCCGCCCATCGCCCATAGAACACTTCCTCCAGGGAGCAAGACGAACATCGTGAATCAATTCTACCAGCATCTCGCCTCAGGGGCGGTATGGCTGTATCGCTGACGCAATATCGACCTGATTGACCGTTATTGACGTCGCAGATAGCATGCGAAGTAACCCCTTCAGGAGACCTATTGTGCAGAACCTTCGCATCCCCGGCCCGACTCCCTGTCCCCCGGAGACGCTGGGAGAGCTATCGCGCCAGATGATCAACCACCGCGGGCCGGAGTTCGCCGACCTGCAACGACGCATCATGGACCGCCTGAAGCGTTTCTTCCGCACCGAGAACGATGTCTACGTACTCACGTCCTCCGGGACCAGCGCCATGGAAGCCGCGATCGTCAACACGCTTTCGCCCGGCGACCACGTCCTCGCCGTGTCGATCGGCGAGTTTGGCGAGCGCTTCGCCAAGATCGCGGTTGCCTACGGCGCCGTAGTCAACCAGCTGAGCTTCGAGCCCGGCACCGCGGCTCAGCCTGACGCCATTGCCGCGGCGTTGCGAGACGACCCGGAGACCAAGGCCGTCCTGGTCACCCACAACGAGACCTCGACCGGCGTCACAAACGACCTCGACGCGATCGGCAAGGCGATCCGCGCCGTGAACCCCGAGGTCCTCTATCTGGTCGACGCCATCAGCTCCCTGGGCTGCATCAACTTCGCGACCGACGCGTGGGGTGTTGACGTCGCGACGACGTGCTCCCAGAAGGGCTTCATGATCCCACCCGGTCTCGCCTTCATCACGCTAAGCGACCGCGCCTGGGCCGCCTATGAGACAGCCAAGATGCCGAAGTTTTATCTCGACATCGGCACGTATCGCGAATACGCGAAGAAGGGCCAGCCGCCCTGGACGCCCGCCGTGTCGCTCTATTACGGGCTTGACCTGGCGCTGGGCATGATGGAGTCGGAGGGCTTCGAGCAGGTACACGGCCGCCACCACGACATCGCCGAGTACACGCGCGGCAAGGTCAAAGCGCTCGGCCTCAACCTGCTGGCAATCGGCAACGAAGCGTCCGATACGGTGACCAGCGTCGTCGTGCCGGAAGGCGTCGACGCCGCGGACCTGCTCAAGGTCCTGAACACGGAGTTCGACACCGTGCTGGCGTCCGGTCAGGGCAAGCTCACCGGAAAGATCGTGCGCATCGGCCACATGGGCATCGTCGACAGGGCCGACATCGATGCGGCGATCGAGTCCCTTTCCATCGCGCTCGATCGCCAGGGCTACAAGAGACCCGCCCCCTCGAACGCATAGGGCTGCCGCAATGCCGCGAGTCCTCGTCACCGACCGCATCGGCGAAGAAGGCCTCGGCATTCTTCGCGAAGGCGCCGACGTCGACGTTCAGCTGAGCTTAACGCCCGAAGAGCTAATCGCCACCATCCCGGGGTACCACGCCCTGGCGGTGCGAAGCGAGACCAAGGTCACGGCCGAGGTGCTCGCAGCCGGGCATAGCCTCATCGTTGTCGGGCGCGCGGGCGTCGGCGTCGACAACATCGACGTGGACGCCGCGACAGCGCGTGGCATCGTCGTCGTCAACGCCCCGGCCGCGATCACCATCGCGACCGCGGAACACACGCTGGGCATGATGCTGGCGCTGGCGCGTCACATCCCGGCCGCCCACGCTTCGCTGAGCGCCGGAAAGTGGGAGCGATCGAAGTTCGTCGGCATCGAGCTTCGCGGCAAGACGCTCGGCATCGCTGGCATGGGCCGCATCGGCGCCGAGGTGGCACGCCGAGGCCGCGCGCTGGAGATGCGCGTCATTGCTTACGACCCGTTCATCTCGCCGGAGCGCTTCCAGTCGATCGGCGTGCAGCTTTGCTCGCTCGATGAGCTGCTTTCGGAGTCAGACTTTATCTCTCTCCATCTGCCGCTGACCGCGGCCAACCACCACTTCCTGGACGAGGCGCAGTTCGCGCAGATGAAGCCGGGCGTCCGTGTCCTCAACGTGGCGCGCGGCGAGCTAATCGCGGAAGACGCCCTGGTGAAAGCGCTCGACAGCGGCAAAGTCGCCGGCGCCGCGATCGACGTGTTCGAGACGGAGCCGCCGGACCCTGAGTCGGCGCTGCTGCACCACCCCAACGCGGTCGTGACGCCGCACCTCGGCGCGTCCGCCGCCGAAGCACAGGAGCGCCTCTCCGTTGACGTGGCCGACCAGCTGCTGGCTGCACTGCGCGGCGAGCCGGTGATCTACGGCGTCAACTCACCGATGATCGCGGCCGAGGCGTTCAAGATCGTCGCGCCGTACCTGCACACGGCAACCCAGGCGGGGTCACTGGCCACGCAGCTCTCGACGGGACAGTTCGAGAGCGTCGAAATCCAGTACGCTGGCGAAATCGTCGAACATGACACCACGCCGATCCGCTCCGCCGTGATCCGCGGCCTGCTCGCGCCGATCAGCGACGAGAACGTCACGCTGGTCAACGCCGGCCTCGTCGCGGAACAGCGCGGGCTGAAGATCGTGGAGCGCAAGGGCGACCACGAGGGCATCTACAAGGATCTGATCAGCGTCCACCTGCACACCAGCACGGGCGAGACCAGCGTCAGTGCCACCGTGGCGCACGACGGCCCCCACATCGTCGAGGTCAACGACTTCTGGGTCGACGTCTCGCCGGGGGAGGGCTACCTGTTGTTCTGCGAGAACGTCGACCGGCCCGGCATGATCGGCCGCATCGGCACCTTCCTGGGGACGAAGGGGATCAACATCAGCTTCATGCGCGTCGGCCGCGCCACGGAGCGCGGACGCGCCCTGATGGTCCTAGGCCTCGACGTTGAAGCCGATCCCGCGACAATGGCGGAGATCGCCGGTATTCCGGACATCTTCACCGTCAAGACGGCACACATCTAGCCGCCACATCATTCGACCCGGGTCGAATCTCATCACCCACCGACTAAACCCTTTCGTCAGCCTGCGGTGAAATTGGGGTGATCGCCCCATGTGCTCCGACGATCGCGCCCTGAGAATTACCGATCAGATGAAAGGGGACGAGATGAACCGCGAA
>DASTLN010000184.1:0-6233 GCA_035714925.1 Dehalococcoidia bacterium
TGCCTCGCTAAGCGTCGCCTCGATCATTGCCAGAGCGGCATCGCGTTGCGCCTCCGTGAGGTCCTCCAGCAGGAGGCCGTGGCGGAAGACGTAAGGGCTGATGTTGAACCAGCGCTGCCATTCTGGGGAGTTGATGTCGAATTGCACCGAGGAGCGCTGGCTGTTGCTGAGCGTCGCGAGGAACTCGTTCGCGGCGTCGGTTATCGGGCGAGTCGAGTGGCCGGTCGGGCGTACCGGGTAGAGGCCGGGGACCGGTTTGCCGTCCGTGGTGATACCGACGTAGGACTGCTTCTCGGCCTCCTCGACCATTGGCATCCAGCGCGCGGCGTGCGAGCCGTTGTTGGCCATGCGGCGGCCTGAGAGGTCGGGCCGCTTCGCCAGTCCGAATCCGTAGTATTGGGTTTGCGTTGCCATGCGAAGCTCCTGGTTACAGATCGGCGGTGCACGGTTCGTAGAATACCTTCTTCGTCACCACGACGGGTACGAAACGCTTGTCTACCTGTCGACGGAGGCGGATACTTGCAGGCCAGGAGGCCAGAGATGCCCCAGAAAGTCACGCACCTGCGACACGTCGGCGTTGCCGCGCCAAATTTCGATGAGACCGTCGCGTTCTACAGCGACGCCTGGGGCCTGAAGAAGGTCGACGGTGAGGACGGCATCGCCTTCTTTGCCGCGGAGGGCTCGCCGGAGAACTACATCCTGCGCGTCCGCAAGGCTGACGAGAAGCGGGTCGACTTGCTGGCCTTCGGGGCAGAAGACGCGGCGCACGTGGACGAGATCGCGAACAACCTGGCGGCGAACGGCGTCGGATTCATCTCGGAGCCGGGCGAGCTGAAAACACCGGGCGGCGGCTACGGCTTCCGCTTCTTCGACACGGACGGACGCACCTGCGAGGTTTCCAGCGGCGTGGCACAGCGCGAGTCCCGCGAGCTGGAGCCCGGGGAGTCGATCCCGGTGGGCCTGAGCCACGCGGTGCTGGGCTCGGCGAACCAGCTGGAGGCGATCGAGTTTTACCGGAGGAACCTCGGCTTCAAGATGTCGGACTGGATCGGCAACCAGATGTGCTTCATGCGCTGCACGACGAACGAGCACGATCTGGCGATCTTCCGCGGCGAGTCGAAGCTGAACCACGTGGCTTTCCTGTTCCGCGGGATCGACGAGTTTATGCGTGCGACGGGGCGGGTGATGAAGACCGGGGCGGTGATGCAGTGGGGCAGCGGCCGCCACGTCGTCGGCGACAACACGTTCTCCTACTTCTATGACCCGAACGGCAACGTCTCTGAGATCACGACGGACATGGAGCAGTGCTCAGATGACTGGCAGCCGCGTCAAATGGTTGAGTCGGAAGCGGGTGACCAGTGGGGCACGGCGAAGTTCGCGCAGCCCGATATGGTCCCGCCGGCGGCGCTGGAGAAGGAGACGGGGTTCTTCGTCGCGCCGCCCGTCTGATAGCGGTTCGTAACCAGACCAAACGGGGCGTCCCCTTGGACGCTCCGTTTTTGTTTGGCCACAGATTTCGCGGATTGGCTCAGATTGTTTGTCTTGAATAAACGCACCCTGCAGGATGAATCCTGCAGCTATGCCCTACGGTTCGTCGGCGTTGGCCGGGGCTTTCAAGCCCCGGGGTCGTTAACCCACCCGCGATTCGCCCATCACTAGCCTGAACCACAACCTGATCTGTGAGAATCCGTGAAATCTGTGGCTTACTTCTCGGTCAGCCTGAGTTTGCGGCACTCCTCGATGAAGGCGGGGATGAAGGCCTGCCAGTCGGCGACGGCGCCGTAGCGGGCGACTTTGAAGATGTCGGCGTCTTTGTCTTTGTTGACGGCGACGACGTTGCGGGCGCCGGTGATGCCGGCGAGGTGCTGGCTGGCGCCGGAGATGCCGACGGCGATGTAGAGGTCCGGCGTCACCACCTTACCCGTCAATCCGACCTGCGATGCGACGGGCACCCAGCCCGCGTCGACGGCGGCGCGGCTGGAGCCGAGGGCGCCGCCGAGGATGTTGGCGAGCTCGCGCAGGTCTTCGAAGGCCTCTGCGCCACCGAGTCCGCGGCCGCCGGAGACGACGACGGTCGCGTCTTCCAGCCGTACGCCCTCGGACTCGACGACGTTGCGGGCGACGGTGCGCGCGATGGACGAAACGCCGTCGAGGTTCAGCGGCGTGACCTCGCCGCCGCGCGATGCGTCAGGCTGCAGGGGCTCGAACGCCTTGGCGCGCAGCGTGGCGACTTGGGGGTCTGTTTTACACGTGTACTGAGCGTGGGCGCTGCCGCCGTAGCAGGGTCGCGTCATCAGCAGCCGCCCGTCTCTGAGCTCGAGGTCGATGCAGTCCATGGCGGCGGCGGTGCCGGCGCGGGTGGCGAAGCGCGGGGCGAGGTCGCGTCCGACGTTGGTCTGGCCCAGTAGCACGATCGACGGGTCGGCCGCTGCCGAGGCGGCGGTTAGCGCCGCGGTCCAGGCGTCGTTGGTGTACTCATCGAGGCCGGGGTCTTCGGCGACGAGCGCGGCGCCGGCGCCGTATGAGATGGCCTGCCGGCCGGCGGCAGACGCGCTGCTGCCGAAGGCGACGGCGGTGACGGTCTCACCAGAGGCGTCGGCGAGGCGGCGGGCGGCGCCGAGCAGCTCTTTGCTGATCGAGATGAGCTCGCCGGATTCGTGCTCTGCGAGGACGAGGATTCCTGATGCCATGTCTACCGACCCTTCCTGGTTGTGGACTCGGGGCGTCGAAGACTCCGCGTCCCTTCCACTCCGCGAAGGGCAGGCCTGCGCCCTACCTGCCGGTCGGGCTTGTGCGCTATGCCTTCTATCAAACCTAACCTGAAGGGAGACCCCGCAGACTCCCCCCGCGGGGGCTGCGCCCCCACTTCCCCTGCTTGCGTTTTGAGAAGATCCGAGGCCATCACGCTAGATCAGCTTGGCTTCGCGGAGGGAGCGGGCGAGGTTGGCGGCCATCTCGGCCGGGGTTTCGCCCTCGATGAACTCGCAGTTGCTGTCGACCTGAGGGACGTAGAGCGCTTCGAGTTGCAGGCGGGCGCCGGACGCGCCGACCTGGTCGGTGCTGAGGCCGAGGTCGGCTGCGGCCCAGACGGTGACCTGCTTGCGCGCCGCCAGCATGATCTGCGGAAGCTTGGGGTAGCGCGGCTCGCCGAGCTCGTTGCTGACCGTGACCACGCACGGCGTCGGCACCTCGACCGTCTCGAACGAATCGCCGAGGACGCGCTCGGCCTGCACCTTGCCGTCGGCGACGACGACGGACTTCGTGATCGAGATCGACGCGGCGCCCAGGAGCTCGGCGATGGCGAGGCCGGTGACGCCGAAGTCCCAGTCCGTCGCCTGGCGGCCGCAGAGGACGAGGTCGACGCCGCCGATCTTCTGGATCGCCGCGGCGAGCGCGACGGCGGTGCTGTAGCCGTCGCCATCGAACAGCGCCGGGTCGTTGAGGTGGACGCCCTCGTCGGCGCCCATGGCGAGGCCGATCTTGATCACGTCGCGGGCGGAGTCGGGGCCGAGGCTCAAGATCGTGATCGTGCCCTCGCCGGCGGCGTCGCGGACGCGCAGCGCGGCTTCTACGGCGATCTGGTCGAACTGGCTGATCACGGGCGGGATGCCGGGCACGGGGACGACCTGCCTGGCGGCCTCGTCCACCTTGAAGGCGCGAGCCGGGGTTTCGGGGTCGGGGACCTGCTTGACGCAGCAGACGATGTTCATCGGGCGTTGTCTCCCATACTGGCGCTGTCCTTCGAAAGAACCATAGAACCGTGGAACCAGGGAACCATGCAAGCCCTGGCGCGCCAGCTTCCCGGTGGGTTGGTAGGATTGGTTAGGATTTGCGGGGAAAAGCTGGTGACGAGGGCAGCATGACAATTCGACCGGCATACAGCACGTGGCCGGAGTACAACCGGCGGCTTCGCGAAGCCGTCGCGACGATGACCGACGTGCAGCTCGCCCTCAAGCCCGCGCCGGACCGCTGGCCGCTCTGGGCGACCGTGGGCCACACCGCCTGCCAGCGGGTGTCGTGGCTCTGTGGTTTCGCGGGAGAGCCAGGAGCCGACACGACGCCGTTCCCGGACGCGTTGCACGTCTGCCCGGGTGACGAGGACTTGGAGCATGTGTTCAGCGGCCGTCAGCTCGCCGAGGCACTCGACGCCACATTCCGCCTCGTCGAGGGTTGCCTGGACCGCTGGACGCTGGACATGCTGGACGAGGAGATCCGGCGGCAGTTCGAGAGGGAGGAGTGGGTGCATAGCCGCGGCTTCGTCATCCAGCGCGTATTCAGCCACGACGTCTGGCACTGCGCCGAGCTGAACGAAGCGCTCGGTAGGATGGGGCTGCCTCAAATCGACCTCTGGGACTGAGCGATTCTGGCAGCCGCATGGTGTGGGGATGTCCGTCCTGCGGCCCGCGTTACTCCTCATCTCCCCCCCGTCCCAACACGGTCAACTCAAGCAGCTCGGCGAGGTCCATAGCGCGGGCGCGCTTCGACTCGTCCGGCTCGGCCGACGCGAGGCCATCATCGAACATCTGGACGCAGAAGGGACAGTTCGTGCCGACGATCTGCGCGCCGGTGCTTTGCGCTTCTTCAGAGCGCAGGTGGTTGATCCGCCGGCCCTGCGATTCCTCGATGAACATGTGGCCGCCGCCGGCGCCGCAGCAGAAGCTCTGACGCCCGTTGCGCGGCATCTCGACGAAGCTGACGTTGGGCAGCGCCTCGATCAGCTTGCGCGGCGCCTCGTACTCGCCGTTGTGGCGGCCGAGGTAGCAGGAGTCGTGGTAAGTCACTTGCTGCGCGAGTTCCGTCTTCGGGGTCAGGCGCCCTGCCTCGACGAGGTCGGCGAGGAGTTGCGTGTGGTGAAAGACCTCAAACTCGCCGCCGAAGTGGGGGTACTCGTTGCGAAGGATGTTGAAGCAGTGGGGGCAGTTGGTGATGACCTTCTGCACGCCCTTCGCCTTCAGCGCTTCGAGGGTGCCCTGCATCTGCATCTGCCCGAGGTACTCGTTGCCCATGCGGCGCGCCGGGTCGCCGGTGCAGGTCTCGGCCTCGCCGAGGCAACCGAAGCTGACGCCGGCTTCGCTGAGGAGGCGGGCGACGGCGCGAGTAATCGGCACGTTGCGTTCGACGAGGGCGCCGGAGCAGCCGACCCAGTAGAGGTACTCCTGCTCGCCGCTGAACTCGGGGATTTCGACGTCCAGGCCCTCCATCCAGGTCGTGCGGGTGAGCGTGGTGCCGCGCCAGGGGTGGCCGCGCTGCTCGAGTTGGCTCAGCACCGCCTGCGCCGTCGGCGGCATGTCGCCTTCGGTGAGGACGCGGTAGCGGCGCATGTCCTGCAGCGTGCCGATGTGCTCGATCATCAGCGGGCATTGCGTCTCGCAGGCGCCGCAGGTGACGCAGTCCCAGATCGTGTTGACGGAGATGACGTCGCCGGCCAGGAGGCGCTCGCCCTCGACTGCGCCACCTTCAGAGGCGAGCTTGGCCGGGCCGATGGTGTTGACGTAGGCCTTGATGTCCTGCAGCAGCGCCATGGGGCTGAGCTCTTTGCCGCTGATGTGCGCCGGGCAGTTGACCTCGCAGCGGCCGCAGCGGACGCAGACGTCGGCGTCCATGAGCTGCTTCCATGAGAGGTCGGCGATGTAGCCGGCGCCGAAGGATGCGGCGTTCTCGAAGTCCTCGATCGGGGCTAGAGACGAGCCGGCGATGACGCCTCGGGGCGACCTCAGGTTGCGCATGAAGATGTTGGCGGAGCCGAGGATGATGTGCGAGATCTTGCCGTAGCCGATCCAGGCGGTCCAGAGCAGCGCCATCGGCAGGTGGGTCCACCAGGCGACGGCGTGCGCGTCGAGCAACGTGCCGTTGCTGATGCCGGCGCCGCCGAGGAGCCTGGCCAGCGCGTAGCCGACGGGCGACCAGGGGGCCCAGTCCGGGTTGGCGACGATGGACGACTCGATGTGCGCGATGCCGAAGTCGCCGGCAAACGCCGCGCCGTGGGCCTGGATCGTCGCGCTGGTCAGCTCCGTGGTGGCGATGCGCAGGCCCTCAATGAGGAAGCCGGTGACGACGATGGCGAGCATCAGCCAGAGCAGCGCGACGTCGTCCCACAAGCTACCGAGTCGCAGGCGGTCCGGTTTGAGGACGTAGCGCCGCAGCAGCGCCATCGCAAGGCCGACAAAGGCAACGACGCCGAAGACGTCGAGAATCGCGGAGTAGGCGAGGTAGACGCGGCCTTCGAGGAAGTA
>DASTLN010000185.1:0-1779 GCA_035714925.1 Dehalococcoidia bacterium
CGCGTCGTGGACAATCGTGCCGGCGAACCAGAGGAGCTGTCCGTCCTCGTCGTAGCCGGGGGCGTGGGCGGTCTCATCACCGACCGCGAAGCGCTTCTCGTCGACGTACATCCCTGAGCCTGCCGGCACCGACTCGATGACATCTATCGAGGCTCGCACCTCTTTGTATGCCTCCGGCGCGCTCGCTTCGATCAACGCAAGCGCCCGCGCCGTCCAGTCTTTGAAAGCGTCGTCACCGATGACCTCGATGACCTTGGGGCCGACCGTTGCAGTCGGCTCAGACGTGGCAGTCGGCTCCGCCGCCGTCGTCGTGGCCGTTGGCGCGGGGCCACCCGGCGAAGGTTCGCCGACAGCGACTCCAGCGGTTGGCGCAGAACCGCCGTTAGCAATGGTGCCCGGTTCGTTCGAGTCACCTTTGCATCCGGCAAGGATCGCGAGCGCCGCGATCAAACCGACAATCAAGGACCGCCGGGTCACGCAATCACCTCTTTGTAGCAGCGGCCTCGTTCTGAGACGGTTCGCTGCGCCACGAAGTCGTACACCGGCACGCCGTAGCCGCAGCTCGTTTGCGTCCCCTCAATCCGCACGTCGACCACCTGGCGTTGCGGCAGCGCAATGTCAGGCGCAGGCGCGCTCAGCATCAGCTCACGCAGCGGTGAGTCCTCGACCGGCGTCACTGTCGCCGTGCCGTACAGACGAACGACCGCTGCATCCGAGCGCGACATCGACATCACCATCAGCGTCATCGGCCCGCCCGCGTGACGCGCCGTCTCGTTGCCGCTGCCTGTGTAGTCCAGGTACGCGACTCTGTTCGCGTCTATGACGTGCAGCGGTGTGCCGCCCTTGGGGGAGAGGTTTACCGGCCCCTGATTCGCTGGGCCGCGGCTCAGGTCCGGCGCCGCGCTGGCGACGAAGAAAACCTGCGCCTCGCGGATCAACCGCGACTGAGCTTCGGTGATGTGGTCGTGACTCGTAGCCATGAGACAACCCTCCGCGATCACTTTACGTTCTCGGCCGTTTGCGCTAAAGCCGGGCCTGCTATGATCACCCCGCTATGAAGGATTTCGAAGGCAAAGTGGCGGTTGTAACCGGCGGCGCCAGCGGCATGGGCCTCGGCATGGCGACGCGTTTCGCCGAGCAGGGCATGAAGGTCGTCTTGGCCGACGTCGAGGAGCCCGCGCTCAACCAGGCCGTGACGCGCCTGCGTCAGGCGGAGCACGACGTCCTCGGCGTCCTGACCGACGTCTCGAAACTGGAATCGATCGAAGCGCTGGCGGAGAAGACGCTCGAGGCTTACGGCAAGGTCCACGTCCTCTGCAACAACGCCGGCGTTGGCGGCGGGGCCGGGCGGTCGATCTGGGAGTACACCATCAAGGACTGGCAGTGGACGCTCAACGTCAACCTCTGGGGCGTGATCTACGGCGTCCATACCTTCGTCCCGATCATGCTGGACCAGGATGAGGAAGGCCACGTCGTCAACACGTCTTCGATGGCAGGCCTGACGCCTTCTAACCGCCCCTACAACATCAGCAAGCATGGCGTGGTGTCGCTTTCAGAAGCGCTCCACGAGGGCTTTCGCGAGCGCGGCGCGAAGCTAAGGGCTTCAGTCCTCTGTCCGGGCGTCGTCAACACCAACATCATGTTCGCCACCCGCAACCGCCCCGATGAGCTCAAGAACGAGAGCGGCCCCACGGAGCGCGACCTGCGGCGCAGCGAAGCGGTGCACAAGTACGCGGCTGAGCACGGGCACGACCCTCTCGCCGTCGGCGACATGGTCGT
>DASTLN010000186.1:0-6692 GCA_035714925.1 Dehalococcoidia bacterium
CCACGTCCTCGATGACGTCGCCCTCCAGAAGCAGCTCGACCTCGATCTCATCGCCGCAGAGCGGGTTGTAGCCTTCGACCTTCGCCGTCGCGTGCGCCAGCTCGCCGCGGTTCCGCGGGTGGCGATAGTGATCGAGGATCAAGTCGCGGTACAGGTCGTCCAGCGCCGGTTCCGGGTAGTTCATCCTGATTCGTTCTAACGGGCGACCGGCGCTTGCTGGACCGCGAAGTAGCGTCCAGCCTCCTGCAGCGCCTCCACCAGCGTGTCGACCTCCGCCTTTGTGTTGTAGATGTAGAAGCTGGCCCGCGCCGTCGCCGCGCAGTCGAGACGCCGCATCAGCGGCTGGGCGCAGTGGTGCGCGCCGCGGATCGCCACGCCGAACGAGTCGACGACCTGCCCCACGTCGTGTGGGTGGATGTCTCCGTAGTTGAACGAGACGACGCCGATGCGCTCCTCGACGTTCCTCGGTCCGTAGATCGTCACCTCCGGCAGCGAGGAGAGGCGCTCCAGGGCGTACCCGGTGATCTCCTTCTCGTGGGCGCGGACGTTCTCCATCCCCAGCGCCTCGAGATACTCCACCGCCGCGCCGAGGCCGACGACGTCGGCGATGTCGGGCGTCCCCGCCTCGAACTTGGCCGGCACGTCGGCCCAGGTCGCCTCCTCGAGCTGCACGCGCGAGATCATCGAGCCGCCGCCAAGAAAGGGCGGCATCGCGTCCAGCAGCTCGGGTCGCGCGTAGAGCACGCCGGCGCCGGTGGGGCCGCACATCTTGTGGCCGGAGAAGGCCAGGAAGTCGCAGTCCAACTCCGCAACGTCGACCGGCATGTGTGGCACGCTCTGGGCGCCATCCAGCAGGACGAGCGCGCCATACCGATGCGCCAGCGTCGTCATCTCTCGCACCGGGTTGATCCCCAACACGTTCGAGGCGTGCGCCACCGCGACCATCTTCGTCTTCGGTCCGATGACCTCCGTTATTTGGTCGCGCCGCAGCCGCCCCTCGTCGTCGATGTCGATGTATCGCAGCTTCGCGCCTTTCTCCCTGGCGATCAGTTGCCACGGGATGATGTTGCTGTGATGCTCCGAGATCGTCAGGACGATTTCGTCACCCTCATTGAGGAACTTGTGGCCCCAGGCGTTGGCCACCAGGTTGATCGCTTCCGTCGTATTACGCGTGAAGACAATGCTCTGCGGCCCGTAGGGCGAGTTGATGAACCGCACCACCTTGTTGCGGACGTCCTCGTAGGCTTGCGTCGCCTCACCGCCCAGCGTGTGGTTGGAGCGGTGGATGTTGGCGTTGGTGTTCTCGTAGTAGTTCACCAGCGCGTCGATCACCTGGCGCGGCTTCTGCGTCGTCGCCGCGTTGTCCAGGTAGACCAGCGGCTTGCCGTGCACCTCGCGCTGCAATATCGGGAAGTCCTTACGGACGGTCTCTATATCAAACATCAGTTGCGTTCCTTCGGCTGATCTCCATGCCGTGGCCTTCAGGCCTCGGTAGATAGACCCACCTATTCCTACCCCACATCGACGCTCACCTCGTCGCCATCCACCTGCACCGCATACGTCTTCACCGGCCGCACCGCCGGCAGCGCCTTGACGGCGCCCGTCTGCACGTCGAAGCGCGCGCCGTGGCGCGGACACTCCACCGTACCGTCGTAAAGCGTCCCCTCACCCAGCGGCCCGTTGTCGTGCGTGCAGAGGTTGTCGACGGCGTAGAACGACCCGTCGAGGTTGCACAGGGCAATGCTGCGTCCGCCTGCTGCCACGACCTTGACGGCCCCGGCCGGGACGTCCGCGATGCTCGCGACGCGCTCGAACGTCATCAGCCTACCGCTTCCAGCTTGTGCGCGATGGCGGCTTCCAGCGCATCCTGATCGACACCCGCGGGCAGGCGGTCGAGGACCTCGCGGAAGAACGCCTCGACCAGTAGCTGCTGCGCCTCGACCGGTGGCACACCGCGCGATTCGAGGTAGAAGCGCTGGTCTTCGTCCAACGGCCCTGCGGTCGCGCCGTGGCTGCAGCGCAGCACGTCGTACGCCTCGATCTCGAGGATCGGTATCGGCGCTGCCTTCGCGTGGTCGCTGAGCAGGAGGTTGCGGCTGGTCTGATTCGCCTCGCTCTGGCCGGCGCCCTTCTGGATTCGCGCCAGGCCTCGCCACACCGTGCTCGCCTCGTCGTCCAGCGCTGCCTTGAACAGCAGGTCGCTGGCCGTGCGCGGCGCGATGTGGTCCTGCAGCGTCAGGTAGTCGAAGTGCTGCTTCTCGTTGCCGAAAGCCAGGCCCAGCAGCTCCGCCCGCGAGCCCTCGCCCGCCAATGTGACCTCGAGCCGGGTGCGAGTCAGCGCACCGCCGAGGCCGATCAGCGCCGCCGAAACGTCGGCGCCACGGTCGAGCTGGGCACGGATCGTCGAGAACGACGCGACGCTCCTCTGACCCATTCGCTGCAGATCCACGAATCGGACTCGTGAGTCCGGGCCGGCGACGATTTCGACGGCGCCCGAGGCGAGCGACCACCCGGATGCTGCCTCACCTGTCGAATCTCGTATGACGGTGACGCTGCTGTTTGGCTCGGCCACGATCAGGAGGTGTGAAAGCAGCGGGGCGCCGTTCTGTCGCACCGCATAGGTCAGAGGTACCGCCACCTCTACGCCCTCCCGCACGTGGACCAGCGCGCCACCCTGCCACGCCGCGGCCTGCAGCGCGCCGAGTTTCCACTCCGATGGCTTGACGAGGTTGTGCAGGTGCTGCTGAACCAGCGCTTCGTGCGCTGACGCCGCCTTCGACAAGTCGCTGAACACAACGCCCTTTGGCAGGTCCTCTGTGCGCAGCTTGCTGGACGCGGCTTCGGTACCGGCCAGCGCCTCGTCCAGATCGACCCGCGTGAGGTCCGTGCGCCGCCACTCCTCGTCGAGGGGGTTTGGCATCGCCATCGCCTCATAGGCGCGCCACGCGTCGAGACGGCGCTGCAGCAACCACTCCGGCTCGTTGAGCCGTTGGGACAGCGCTTTAACCGTCGCTTCGTTAATCGAAGGGGCGTTCGCCCTCGTTGTCATATGCTTCCGTTCCACTCTTCGAGGAGCGTAGGGGCGGTTCGCGAATCGCCCCTACGCGCGTCCCGTTGTTTCACATCCGGCTCGTCCGGTTAGCCGACCGAGCCTTCCATCTGAAGCTCGATCAGGCGGTTGAGCTCGATGGCGTACTCCATCGGCAGCTCCTTGACGATCGGCTCCACGAAGCCGTTGACGATCATCTTCGTCGCCTCGGTCTCATCGATGCCGCGGCTCTGCAGGTAGAAGAGCTGCTCGTCGCCCACCTTGCTGACCGTGGCCTCGTGGCCGATGTTGACCTGCTCCTCGTCGATCTCCATCACCGGGTAGGTGTCGGAGCGCGAGTCCTGGTCCAGCAGCAGCGCGTCGCAACGCACCGTCGACTTCACGTTCTTGGCGCCTTCGTGAACCTTGAGCAGGCCACGATAGCTGGTGCGCCCGCCGCCACGGCTGATCGACTTCGAGATGATCGTCGAGGTGGTGTTCGGCGCGACGTGGACGATCTTGCCGCCCGCGTCCTGGTGTTGGCCCGGGCCAGCGAAAGCCAGCGAGAGGATCTCGCCGTGCGCGCCCGGCTCCATCAGGTAGACGCTGGGGTACTTCATCGTCAGCTTGGAGCCGAGGTTGCCGTCGACCCACTCCATGACCGCGTCCTGGTACGCCATCGCGCGCTTGGTCACGAGGTTGTAGACGTTGTTCGACCAGTTCTGGATCGTCGTGTACCGGACGCGTGCGCCCTTCTTCACGATGATCTCGACCACCGCGCTGTGCAGCGAGTCGTTGCTGTAGGTCGGCGCCGTACAGCCCTCGACGTAGTGAACGTAGGAGCCTTCCTCGGCGATGATCAGGGTCCGCTCGAACTGGCCCATGTTCTCCGTGTTGATGCGGAAGTAGGCCTGCAACGGGATGTCCACCTTCACGCCCGCGGGCACGTAGACGAAGCTGCCGCCCGACCACACGGCCGAGTTCAGCGCCGCGAACTTGTTGTCCGCCGGCGGCACGACGGTACCGAAGTACTGCCGCACCAGGTCTTCGTGCTCGCGAAGGCCCGTGTCCATATCGACGAAGATGACACCGAGCTTCTCTAGGTCCTCGCGGATCTTGTGGTACACGACCTCCGAGTCGTACTGGGCGCCGACGCCGGCGAGGAACTTGCGCTCCGCCTCCGGGATGCCCAGCTTGTCGAAGGTGCGCTTGATCTCCTCCGGGACCTCGTCCCAGGTGCGCCCCTGACCCTCCATGGGCTTGACGTAGTAGTAGATGTCGTTGAAGTCGAGGTCGTAGTTCTCGATGTTGCCGCCCCAGAAGGCGCCGTTCGGCATCGGCTTCGACTCGAAGTGCTGCAGCGACCGCTGTCGGAACTCACGCATCCACTGCGGCTCGTTCTTGATCTCTGAAATTTGCGCGACGACGCCTGCGTCGAGGCCCTTCTTGACCTCGTTGACCGGCTTGAACTCGGGGTCATGCCAACCATACTTGTAGCCGCTTACGATGTCGCCGGCTTTTTGAGTCGTCATGCGTCCTCACTCTCTGTAGCGCCGCTGAGGACGCCTTCCTCAGCGTCGATTGCGTTCGTAATCCAGTCGTAGCCCTTCTCTTCGAGCTCTGTCGCGAGCTCTCGGCCGCCGGACCGGACGATCTTGCCCCGATACAAAACGTGGATGTGGTCGGGCGTCACGTAGTTGAGGATGCGCTGATAGTGCGTGATCAGCAGGATGCCCGTCTCCGGGCTGCGCAGCGCGTTGATCCCCTCAGCCACCGTCCGCAGCGCGTCGATGTCGAGACCTGAGTCGGTCTCGTCCATGACGGCCATGACTGGGCGAAGGAGGCTCATCTGCAGCACCTCGGCGCGTTTCTTTTCGCCGCCGGAGAAGCCTTCGTTGACGTAGCGCCGCGCGAAGGACTCGTCCATCTTAAGGATTTCCAGCGCTTCTTTGAGGCGCTCACGGAACTCGCGCACCGGCATGTCTTTGCCCTGTACCGCCTTCATCGCCGCGCGCAGGAAGTTGACCATCGTCACGCCGGGAATCGAGGTCGGGTACTGCATCGCCAGGAACATGCCGCGCTGGGCTCGTTCGTTCGGCGGCAGGTGTGTGATGTCGTGACCCTTGAGCAGTATCCTGCCGGCCGTCACGTCGTAGTGCGGGTGACCCATCAGCGTGTTCGCCAGCGTGCTCTTGCCCGAGCCGTTCGGCCCCATGATGGCGTGAACCTCGCCCGCCGGCACCGTCAGGTCCACCCCGTTGAGGATTTGCTTGCCTTCGACCGAGACCTCAAGGCCTTCGACCTGCATGACTGCCCCGTCTGTCATCCTTGCTCCTTGGCTTCGTCCTCGAGGAGCGTAACCGGCTGCGGCCTTACGATGTACTCGCAGCAGGGTGCTCCATCCACGATTCGTCTGGTTTGCTCCACGTGCGCACCGACCAGAAGCTCGATGCTGTGGCGGTCGGCGCTGCAGGCGGCGTCACTCATCTCCGCGAGCTTCAGGTAAGGGCAGTCGCCGTTGACCAGGTGGAAGGCGTCGCCTTCCTTCTCCCAGCCGTCGACAATGCCCTCCTGGTTCAGCGCGCGGCTCGCTTCCTCGATGCGCTGGTCCAGCGTCTCTCCGCGCACCTCGGCCCGGTGGTCGGCGGCAACTTCTTCGGCGATGCCGGAGAAGACCTGGTCGACGACCTGGCGGCCCGTGGCGCCACTGACGTGGCTGGCGTCGAGCTTTTCAAGGTGCCGGAACATGCGTGAGAGCAGCTGCACGTAGGTGCGGCCACCCATCTCCTCGCCACGCTCCGTCACGAAAAACACCAGCGAGGGCCGGCCAACGCCGTGCCGCTCTTGCCTCACGTCGATCAGCGTGTCGGCGCGCAAGCCGTCAAGATGACGCCGCACCGCCTGAGGGCTGAGCTTCAACCACTCGGCGAGCTGCGCTACGGTCATCTCGCGATGGCCGCGAATTTGACGTAATATCTGATCGCGGGTGCTTTCCACGTCTCTACGTTAGATGTGGCGCGGGCCCATTGTCAACAATTAGCAACTTTAAATGCATTATTGTTGCGAAATTACGGAGGCATCTCAATCGCCGGTTCGTGGAGCGAATCACTGCAACGCCTGCGGTGAAGCCACGTTTAGCGAACTGACGAAGGCCCGTCGCGATAGCCCCGCCACCAGTCCCCGCTGGAGTAGAGGCAAGGACGCCTTTGAACTACACCGGTCTTGGTCCGTCTCAACCCATACCTGCTGACACGGCACGTATCGTCCTGCGTGCAGGCCGCCGGGCTCTGGTTCTTATCAGCGCCGTTATCTTCGCGCTTCTGATCAGCGGCGGCATCTTCACCTTTACGCCACTCATCGGCCTGCACATCGCTCACACAAACGGCATCAGCATGGAGCCGGCTCACAAGGAAGGCGACGTGGTCCTGATCAAGGACGTTGACGAGGGCGACCTGCACGTCGGCGACGTCGTCGTGTTCGAAGCGCTGGGCCAGAAAATCATGCACCGCATCATCGAGCAGCGCGCGGGCCCGGCCGGTGAGATGGTCATCGTCACGCAGGGAGACAACGTCGCCTTGCCCGACTTCCCGATCGCCGCCTCGCAGGTCAGCGGCAAACTGGTCGGCGAGGTACCGCTGCTCGGGACGCTATCGCGCCTGGTTGA
>DASTLN010000187.1:0-3963 GCA_035714925.1 Dehalococcoidia bacterium
CGAAACTACGTGCATGCCGGGGAACGGGGCCGAGACTCCGCTTTACGAACACGGCGTGAGCAAGCAGGTGTCACCGCAGCCGGTGAGTCCTCGCCCCTCCGCGCGCTCGATGTTCCGGCTGCACAGGGTGTTAGAGCCGAACTTCGTCTGGCGCGCCTTCGCACGCGCCGCCGAGGCGACGCCACCGCTGTACAAGCTCTTCACGTGGTTCGAGGAGAAGACGAAGCGACAGCTGTTTGGCTGCAGCATGTGCGCACAGTGCGCGTTGCCCACCACGGCTTACACGTGCCCGCAGACGTGCCCGAAGCAACTGCGCAACGGCCCGTGCGGCGGCGCCTTCCCGGACGGCTCCTGCGAGGTCTACCCGGAGACGAAATGCGTCTGGGTCACCGCCTACGAACGCGCCGAGGAAACCGGCCACGTCGAGGATTTGCGGCGGCTGGTGCGGCCGATCGACCACCGCAAGTGGGGCCAGAGCTCGTGGATCAACTTCTGGCGCGACCGCGACGAGGACCTCTGGACCGCAGACGACGCGCTCGACGAGCCAGTCAGCCTGTAGCTTCGACCCCGGCCTTCAGGCCGGGGCATGGATGACGAGACGCGGAAGGAGCACGCTTCGTTGACTAACTCCGGCACGGACCGTGCTGCCGATGACTCCCGCGAACCGCATTACTACAGCCGGCTGCACGAGACGCTGGCGAGTGGCGCGTTCGCTGTGACGGCTGAGGTGGTGCCACCGCGCGGGGCCTCGCTGAGCATGATCAAGCGCGTCGGGACGCACCTCATCGACTGGATCGACGCGGCGAACATCACAGACGGCCAGGGCGCCGTGGCGCGGATGTCGAGCTGGGCGGGCAGCCTGGGGCTGCTGCAGGCCGGCGTCGAGCCGGTGATGCAGTTCTCGTGCCGCGACCGTAATCGCATCGCGCTGCAGGCGGACCTGCTGGGCGCCCACGCCGTGGGGATACCGAACGTGCTTTGCCTGACGGGGGACCACCCGCGTTTCGGCGACCACCCGGACGCCAAGCCAGTATTCGACATGGACTCGGTGCAGCTGCTGTGGCTGGCGCGGACGCTGCGGGACGAAAAGCACCTGCTATCGGGGATCAAGCTGTCGTCGGCGCCGGGGTGGTTTATCGGCGCGGTGGAGAACCCGTCCGCGGCGCCGCAGCGGTTTCGGGCGGAGCGCCTGGGGAAGAAGATCGCGGCCGGGGCGCAGTTCTTCCAGACGCAGTTCGTGTTCGACGTGCCGATCGTCGAGCGCTGGATGCAGCAGGTACGCGACCTGGGCCTGGACAAGCGCTGCAGCATCATTGCCGGCGTGGGGCCGATACGCAGCCCGCGGGCGCTGGAGGTGCTGGGCAGCCTGCCGGGTGTATTCATCCCAGAGGACGTCGTGCAGCGCGTGAAGTCGACGCCGCCGGAGCGCCAGGAGCAGGACGCCATCGACCTTTGCTCCGAGACGATCCAGCGGCTGCACGAGATTCCTGGAATCAACGGCGTCCATATAATTGCGTCTGGTTGGGACGATTTCATACCGGAAGTGCTGACCCGCGCCGGCATCGGCAATCGAGCCGGGCGCGAGAAGGCCGCGAGCGCCCGCGCCAAGACCCCGAGTGGAGGACGAAACAGTGCAGATTGACATCCGAGCGGCAGACAGGCTCCGGGCCAAGACGCCGCTAGACCTGGCCCCCGTCCTGACCAGCGTCACCGAAGCCGTCCGCACCAGTGAGCTCGACCTGGCGAAGCTGCGGGTCGTGGGCGACTGGGTGCAGTACCGGCAGAGCTTCCGCCCCGTGGCGGACATCCGCCGCATCCTGCCCTCGGCGTTGCAGGCCAATGGCGGCGAGGCGTACGAACTGGCCGTCGACCTGCGACGGGCGCCGGGCGCCGAGGACCTGCGGGAGCAGCTAGCCGCCGCGATCGCGCGCCCCAAGGACCCGTCGGGCGCCGGCCAGTACCTGGAAGACTGGCGTCCCGGCAGCGCGAGCGTGATCTGGGACTTCAACGGCCTGTACTGGAATGCGCTAGGGCTGTGGGAAGAGGCGACCGGCCGCGAATACGAGCAGGCGCTGCCCGGCGGCGAGACCGACGCGCGTAACAGCGAGATGGCGCGCGACCTGATCCTGAAGCTGTTCAAGATCTGGGATGACCTGGCTGCCCGCAAGGCGCTGCCGGAGGACCTGCACGTCCTGGAGCTGGGCGTGGGCAACGGGAACCAGGCTCGGGTCTGGCTGGACGAGTTCCTCAAGCTCGACCGCGAGAACCACCGCGACTACTACTCCAAGCTGCACTACCTGATGGCCGACTACTCGCCGCACGTCCTGGCGCGAGCGCGGGAGAACGTCAACGAGCACGCCTCGCGGTGCAGCACGCTGGTGATGGACGCCCGCGTGCCGACACAGACGCTGGGCTTCCTGCGATCGAAGGCGTTCCTGGTCTACATCTCGAACGTGTACGACAACCTGCCGACAGACGAGGTCGTGCGTATCGGCGGGCACCTGTACATGGTGGAGGTGCGGGCTTACGTGCCGCACAAGCAGGCAGAGGAGCTGGCGAGCGCTGTCGGAGTTTCGGCAAATGAGCTGCCGGACCTGGTACACAGGCTGCTGCAACTCGGGCCAGAGCTCTTGTCGCGGGCGGCGCCGGAGCGCTTCCCGGGCGGGCCACTGGACGCGGTGACGTTCTGGCGCAACGTCTGGGAAGCCGTGCGGCTGGAAGAGCGCTACGTGCCGATGGAGGGTGTCGACGAGTACCGGGTGACGGAGGGCGTCAACGGCGAACTGCTGCGACCGATCCTCAACGCCACCGGCGACGTGCGGATGCACATCAGCAACGGCGCGGCATCCAGCTTCCTCGATTCGTTGCCCCTGCTGCACCCGTTCGGGCTGCTGCAGTGCCACGACATCTTCGTGACGGACGCGTCGCAGTATCAGCGCAGCTTCCGCGGGCCGGGCAAGTACGACGGCTCCGTGGTGAACTGGGTCAACGGGGCCGTCCTGGCCGCCGTGGGCCGGCGCAACGGCTACGAGGTTGAGTACGAGACGTTCACCCACCGCGAGGGGTCGAACATCATGACGATGATCGCGCGGGTACAGGAGTAGAGGGCAGCATGGCAGGAACCACGACAACAACGCGCCGCACCAGTTCCCGGGCGGCATCCGCCGGCAAGCCCCTCGTCCAGCCGCTGGCGACGTCGGTCGTCGGCTCCTACTCCGTGCCGGAGTGGCTGGAGCGGCTGAAGACCGACTACTACCAGCGCCGCATAAGCAACTCCTTCCTGCGCGAGATCCACGAAGTCGCGATCAAGGCGGCGATCAAGGACCAGGAGGAGGCCGGCGTAGACGTGGTGTCTGACGGCGAGCTGCGGCGCGACAACGACGTCGACTATTTCCTGGCGCGCATGCCCGGCGTCGAGATCCCGCAGCTGGCGAAGGAGTTTTACTCCGACTACTACCCGGCCGTGGTGGAGCACGCGATCCCGGAGCCCGACGAGGCGGCGCTGGAGCTGGTGGAGGACTTCAAGTTCACGCGGACGTACACAGACCACCCGATCAAGTTCTCGTTCACCGGGCCGTACTCGCTCTCGCGGCGGGTGAAGAACGAGTACTACAAGAGCCACGCCGACCTCGTGATGGCCTTCGCGCGGCAGCTGAACCGCGAGGCGCTGGAGCTTTCGAAGGCGGGCGTGACGATTATCCAGATCGACGAGCCGTACCTGGCGGGCTACCCGGACGACGCGAAGCTGGCGGTACGCGCCTTCAACGCGGTGTTCGAGGGCATCGACCCGGCGAAGACGGTTCGGGCGGTGCACGTCTGCTACGGCAACCGCAACGCGCGGCCGCTATGGGAGGGGCACTACAACTTCCTCTTCCCGGCGGTGATGCAGGCCGACATCGACCAGCTCGTGCTCGAGTTCGCGCGCAAGGGGAACGAGGACCTGCAGCTATTCAAGCGCTACCC
>DASTLN010000188.1:0-5175 GCA_035714925.1 Dehalococcoidia bacterium
GTGCTCGGCGCGCATCATGTCCTGCCACGCGAACGAGGTATTCAGGCCCTTCTGTCGGAAAAACTCCAGGGCACGTTCAGGAGGCAGGTCGAATCTGACGCTGATCGCCATCCTGGGCGCCAATGAATGCTTACGCCCTGCCGCCGCCCCAGCGGTAGTGCCGCCAGGGCCACGGGTAGCCACCGAGCCAGAGGAGCAGCGCGAACGCGACGACCGCTTCGAGTCGGTGCCAGCCGCCGTGGTCCCAGATGGAGTTGAGGCGGAAGTGCGAGTGGGTAAGGAAATGACGCTGGTCCACGCCGCCGAAGCACAACCTCCAGTCGGATACGATGCGCCACCACCATGCGCCGCCGCGCAGCCAAGCCGGGTCGTGATACAGCCGGCAGATGTTGTCGTAGGGCGGTCTCTTCTCTGCGATCCATGCGTACAGCTTTCCGGCAATCGTGCAGCCATCGGACGGCAAGGGGAGCAGGTCACCATCGTATCTGCGAAGCGCCGGCGCAAACACGCTGCCGGCGAGAATCAGGAGTGCGATGACAACGGATTCGATCATCGTTTACGCAGAGTGTTGACGAAGGTAGTGAACGATTCGGAGCGGTGCCACTTGCTGCAGTATCGGCAACGGTAGACCTTCGCGCCGGGCTTGGCGGCAGCCTCCTCGGATTCGTATGCACGCTTGCGCTCGCAGCTCCAACGGCGGAGGTGCCGACGCCGGGCTTCGCGCGCCTGCTGCTCGTACTTGTTCATTGGATTCCATCACCTGGTCAGTCATGGCCGCCGTCACTGTGCTCGAGCATGGCGGTGCGTACGCTGTCGGGCAGGTCCCAGGCTTTCACCGGGGCCACGGTGATCTGTTCCGCTGCTAGGCGCGCTACCTGCTCGCTGACGAACCGGATGGCGTAGATAGCCCCCTGGCCGTACAGCTCGGTCCGGTAGCTGTCACCCTCGGGGATGTCGACTCTGACGAAGCTGCATCCGCCGACCGTCTGCTCGGTGACCAGGCCCGCGACACGCGTGTGACCGAACAGGTCGACGATCGCCCACGCCTCGAATTTCTGCTCACTCATATCCGCCTCCTTATTGATCCGCGCGGAACCGGCCCCACAGTCGACCGATGAAACCGATGCGGCGGAACTCCTCGACCTGGGCGTCGTCTGGCGGCGCGCCGGCGAGATCCTTGAGACGCTCGCGGAACGTCTCGTAATCTCCGGACTCCTCGGCGAATGCCATGAGGTCGGCGACGCGGCGGCCGAGCAGGGCCTCCCAGTTCTCGTCCGCCAGGGCGTCAGACTCGTCGTCGATCTGCGCAGCGTCCTCGGTGGTGGCCTTGGCGCGCGCCCGGGCGCGCTCGGCTTCTGATTCCGCGAACGACGGGAAGCCCGGCGCCGGCGCCGGGGCTTCGAACGGCTCGTAACCTTCCCCGTATATTCGCTCGATGCGTTCCGGCGTCGGCCTGAATCCGATGCCGTGCAGGTTCCTGTCACGCTCAGACGTCTGGTTCAGGTCCTCCTCGTCCTCGACCTTACGCCACACCTGCGGCGGCACAGCGCCGGGGAAATTGAACTCGGTCAGCCAGCGCGCGACGGTGCGGTTGAACGACGCGCACACGAGATCGGCGTCTGCCTTGATTAGATCGCTGCGCACCTGCTGCTGCGTATCCTCGTTGCCGAGCTTTCCCGGCGTGCCTTCGCTGGACGCGACCTGCCCGAGCACGACCTTGGCGATGGCGCGGTCCATGCGGTCATACAGTTCGGTGTAACTCGCGGAGCCGGAGCGCGCGGCCTCGAGCAGCTCTATGGCCATGCCTTCCGGGACAATGAGGCCGGACTCGCTGGTGATTGCGCGCAGCGCGCCGAGGAGCTTTTCTTTTTCTTCCGGCGTGGCGTTTGTCGGGTACTCGCCCTTGGCCGTCGGCGCGCCGAACTTGTCCAGGAACGTAAGCCACAGCTTGATACCGCCTCGCTTGAAAAACACCGGCCAGTAAAGCCAGTGTGCGAGCCCGAGGCCGTAGGGCTCGTCGTCGTGATCGGCGCCGTTGGCGAAGTGCCAGAATTTGCGCTCGGGTAAGGCTTCGCCGAGCAGCATGTTGTCCATCGTCACCAGCCGGGGCTGCATGTCGGCGTCGAAGCCGAAGCGGACGCGATCACGGACGCGTACCTGGTCGACGACGACGCGGCTGCCGTCGATGCGCCAGAGGATCTCTGCGACGGCGTAGCCGTAGAAGACGCCGTAGAGCATTTTGTCGGTCAGGGAGTCGAACTTGAACCGGTCGAGCTGCTGGCGCAGAAAGTCGGCGGCCTCCTCGTCGACCGGGCTGTCGCCACCCGGGATCACCTCCCACTCCTTGCCGACGACGGCGAGGCGTCGCTGCTCGAACACGGCCTTGACCTGGTCGTCGCGCAGCACCTCCTTATAGAGCTTGTAGTTGCCGCCGCCGCGCAGCGCGAGCACGGAGTCCTGCGGCGCAAGCAACATGAACTGATCGACGAAGCCGCGGGTGATGTCGCGGCCGTCCCGGGTGGTCGCGATCTCTCGCGTCTCGGGCTTTCCGGCGGGCGCCGTTTCGGCGAAGCTCACGGGCACGATTAAACCGCCCTCAACCTGCGTGTAACGCGTCATTACACGAAGCCTCCGAAGTCGTTGCGGCCGGTGACGACGCCGAAACCGGTATCGGGAATTACCTGATGGCCGCGCCCGGCATTGCCGTCATCGAACGCGCCGGCGCGCATCACGCCGGTCGACTGGAATTCGATGGGGGCGGCGTCGATGCGGGTGGCATGGTCCATGAGGAATATGGCCACCGCGGCGTCGCCGTGACGCGGCTTGCCGTCGGTGCCCTTGCCTTTATAGTTGTCCGGAATTTTGGACACGCCCTTGTCGGTCTTGATGGATCGCAGATCCTTGAGCACGTCGGCGTCCTTCGGGATCTCGATGTCGTCATCCTCGAACGCAGCCTTGAACGACGGCATGTGCTCGCGGTACCACTCGGTGGTGAACATCACGGCCTCGATTCTCCCGGCGCCGTATTTCTGCCAGGTGAGCTCCGCCAGGTGCGAGCCGTTCCCCCTCGCGTCCATCGCGCCGGCGCGGAAATTCGGCAGTCCGTCGACTATGAACCAGAGGATTTGCTGCTGCTGCTCGAACGGCACGTTGCGCAGCTCGACCAGGAACTTCACGCGGCGCTTGAGCGTCGCTGTGATATCGGCCGGTGCAATCACGGAGAGATCGCCGCTGCGGCCGAAGTCCTGGCCGAACACGTGGTCCAGGTTCGGCTCCAGCGTGTGCAGCAGCGGCGCGACGTGATCGTCCAGCCAGGCCTGACACTCCGACTGGCGCACGTGTTTCGGCTTGTGGGCAAAGTCGTCGTCGTAGGCCAGCCGCAGGATCGGGACCGGCCGCATGCGCGCCTCGATGAGCGACGACGACAAGTAGGTGCCGCTGCCGGACTTCGGCACGGCGTCCAGCTCCTCGTCGGCGTCATCTCCGTAAAACGCATAGGCGTCGGCGACATAAGCGTCTTCTTTGTCCTGCGACCAGTCAGCCGGCGCCGGGTCGAGACCGGCGGCCTCCCGCTTCGCCATCTCCGCCTCGCAGATGCGCCTGTACATCCCGTCGGCGACGGCACGCATGAACGGGTAGCGGTGCACGGTTCCCTTGCGACGGCCGGCGCGGATCTCGGCGATCAGCTCGTTGAAGGGGTTGTCCTCGCCGTTGTGGGTGCTGATGACCCGCACCTTGCCGCCGCGGAGCAGCGAGGCCATCACCGCCTTCAGCACGCCGGGCAGGTTGGGGTGGAACGCGGCCTCGTCCAGCACGAATATGCCCTGCTTGCCGCGCGCACGGCTGGGCGCGGACGAGAGCGCTACGATGCGGTTGCCGGAGGCGAAGCGGATTTTGTAGGTCTGTATGTGCTTGTCCGGATCGCCGGACGGCAACACCACGCCCAGCTCCTCTTCCCACGATCCGCCGGACTGCTGCTCTATCGCATGACCGTAAGCGCGCGCCCAGCGTGCGCAGGCCTCGATATACTCGATGGCGTCGTCGTGCGCCTGCGGGAAGTAGTAGACGTTCATACCGCCGTGGCCGCGGTCGGTGGAGGCGATGAGCACGTCGTCGGCGGCCTCGGCCCAGGTAATGCCCGTGCGCCGGCCTTTCTCGTCGACCTTGAGCGGCGAGTCGTCGGCAACCCATTCCCGCTGTCCGGCCAGCAACAGTCCCTGCTCGAGCGTGGTGGCGTTCGCTGCGTTCACGCGACGAGCCCCAGCAATTCTTTGCGGAAGTTCGTCTGCTGCTCGTGGGTGAGCCCCATATCTCGGGAGATCTTCTCCGCCTTGTCTGCGACCTCCTTAACGACCTGTTGACGTATCTTCAAAGAGCGGTCAACGGACGTCTTGTCGGCGCTTGCCAGCTCCTTGATGGCTTTCGCCAGAAACATCACGTCGGCGGGCTTGGCGCCTTCGTCCATGTTGCCGAGCGTCTGGAACGCGACGGTGCGCAGCATCTCCGATAGCAGCCGGCCCACGTCGCCGTCGGGGTCCTCCTCGAGCTTGCCGATCCAAACCTTCGCAACCTCCTGCGCCTCGCGGTACTGCCGCATCTGCGCCTGCGCGTTCCTCTTGTAGCGGCCGACGGCGCTGCGTGAAGCCTCGCCGCCCATGTCCTCGATGAGGCATACGATCTCATCGATCGTGGCGCGCTCCTCGCGGATGGCCCTGTCCACCGACTCCCGTATACGCGCATCGAGCTGCGTGATGCTGGACTTGCGCGGCATGACGTCAGCGGCCGGGTTGCGGGCGGTGGACGCCGGGCGTGGTGATCTTGCCGGTGGCGACGTCGGCGCCGCGGGCCGTGAGCTCGGCGATCTGCAAGTCTCCCAGCTCCTCGACGGTCAGCAGCCCCTGCTCTGACAGCCAGGCGAGATCGGTGCGCACCTGGTCTGAGCTGACGCTATAGCCGAACGCATCGAGCATCCGGCCGACGATGAGCTCGTTGGCCTTGTAGCCCTGGACGTCGTACAGAATCTTCAGCAGCCGAAGCCGCCGCGACCCGTCGAAGTGCTCCCTGTAAGCCATGCGCGCCCCTACTTGTGGCTCAAGAGGTACTTGTTGATGGTGGAGACCTGCTCGTGCAGGGCCTGGTTGGTCTGGATCCAGGTCTCGATGCCGCCGGTCAGAC
>DASTLN010000189.1:0-8705 GCA_035714925.1 Dehalococcoidia bacterium
GCCGGCGCGGACGTGCTATTCCCTGAGGCGCTGACCTCGCGCGAGATGTTCGCCGACTTCCGCAGCCGCGTGAAAGTGCCGCTGCTGGCCAACATGACGGAGTTTGGCAAGTCTCCCTGGCTCAGCGACGACGAGTTCGAGTCGATCGGCTATGCCCTCGTCATTCACCCGGCGACTACGTTCCGGCTCGCCGCACGGGCGATCAAGGACGCGCTGATCGAGATGAAGCAGCACGGCAACCAGGAGACGCTGGTGCGCGACGGCAAGCTGATGCCCCGCAGCGAGATCGACGCCTACCTGATACCGAACCTCTAGCCCCGCCGGCGAAAAGGAGCAGGACGATGCCCGACGAGACGATGCAGCTGGTCAACCCCATCGTGCAGCGCTGGCGCCGCGACGCGACCGAAGACCCGGAGTCGTTCTGGACCGCTGCGGCTGAGCAGCTCCCGTGGTTCAAGCCATGGTCGCAGGTGCTCGAGTGGCCATCGAAGGCTGATGGCCCGGCGTTTCGCTGGTTCGTCGGCGGCGAGACCAACATCGCCTACAACGCCGTCGACCGCCACGTGAAAGGCGGCCGCGGCGGTGTCGCCGCCCTCGTCGCGCTGAACGAACGCGGCGAACGCAACGTCCTGACCTACGCCATGCTGCAGACCGAGGTGAAGCGGACCGCCGCGGCGCTGCGCGCCCTCGGCATCGGCAAGGGCGACCGCGTCGCCATCTACATGCCGACCTGCGCCGAGGCTATCGTGCTGATGCTGGCCTGCCTGCGCATCGGCGCCATCCACCTCGTCGTTTTCGCCGGCTTCGGTGGCGCGGCGCTGGCGGAGCGGATCAAGCTAGCCGGCGCCAGGGCGCTGTTTGCATCAGACAGCACGTATCGGCGCGGCAATCTGGTGGACTTCACCGGCATCCTCGACACGGCGCTGAACGCGGAAGGCGCCGGCAAGGTGGTGCAGAGCATCGTCATCCAGCAACGCAACCCTGAGAGCAAGCTCCCGGCGGGCGCCATCACGTACCCGGAGTTCCTTGAACGCGGCGCCGGCGGCGATTCCAGCCACGTGGCAATGGAAGCCAACGAGCCCGCCTACATCCTCGCCACCTCCGGCACCACGGCGCGTCCCAAGCTCGCGGTGCACACGCACGGCGGCTATCAGGTCTACATCCACGCCATGGCGAATTGGAACTTTGGCCTCAAGCCGAACGACGTGTGGTGGGCCACTTCGGACATCGGCTGGGTCGTCGGCCACAGCTACATGGTCTATGCGCCGCTGCTCGTCGGCTGCACCACGCTCTGCTTCGAGGGCGCCATCGATTACCCCAACATGGAGACCATCTACCGCCTGCTCAGCGAGAACGGTGTCACCGGCGTCTTCACCTCGCCCACCGCGATTCGTGTCCTGATGCGCGCCGGGGCCGACTCCGCCAGGAAGTACGACCTGTCTGCCATCCAGCGTGTCTTCTCGGCCGGAGAAGTGCTTAACCCGCCGGCCTGGGAGTGGTTCCAGAAGGAGATCTTTCAGGACAGGGTGCCGGTCATCGACCACATGTGGCAGACCGAGACCGGCGGCCCCATCGTCGGCAACCCTTACGGGCTCGGCCTGCTGCCGATCAAGCCCGGCGCCGCCGGCGTGCCGCTGCCCGGCATCGAGGCCGCGATCATGACGCCGGAGGGCGAGGTCCTTGGCCCCGGCGAGAAGGGCATCTTCGTGATCAAGCGACCGTTCCCCGGCCTCACGGCGCAGCTCTGGGCCGAGCCCGAACGCTACGGCGCCGACTACTGGCAGAAGATGCCGGGACAGACCGTCTACTTCAGCGGCGACGCCGCCCACGTCGACGAGGACGGCTACTACTGGTTCAGCGGCCGCGCCGACGAGATCATCAAGATCGCCGCGCACCGTCTCGGCACAATCGAGGTCGAAAGCGCGATCCTGCGTCATGCGGCGGTGGCGGAAGCCGGTGTCACGGGCCGCCCGGACGAGATTCGCGGCGAGGTTATCTCCGCGTTCGTCGTACTCAAGAACGGCTTCGAAGCCTCGGACGACCTGCGCAAGCAGGTCATCGCCACCGTCCGCAATGAACTCGGCCCGATCGCGGTTATCGGCGAACTCAACTTCGTCAACGGCTTGCCCAAGACGCGCAGCGGTAAGATTATGCGTCGCGTGCTCAAGGCTGTGACGCTGGACGTAGACCCCGGCGACATTTCGACCATCGAAGACGAGGGCTCCGTGGAGGACGCCCGCGCCGCTTGGTCGGAGATGAAGGCGTCAATTGGTCGGTAGGTCACCTCTCCCCTGACCCCTCTCCTTGCGAGGAGAGGGGCACTATTTAAGGATTGCTAGTTGCGAAACCTGACACGTAAGTTGCTATCAGAACCCTCGCGGTGGGATGACTTACGACCGCAAGCCAGGCGGATGAGGTCTCAACCCACCAGGGCAGAGCGCGTACTTTGGCAGTCACTGCGACGAAACGAGGCAGAAGGCCTGAAGTTCCGGCGGCAACACGCGATCGGTTCTTTCATCGTGGATTTCTACTGTGTCCAGGCTGAATTGGTCATTGAGATTGACGGACCAATTCACGCAAGCCAGCGCGAAGCCGATGAAGAACGCCAGGCCTATCTGGAAGGCATGGGGCTCACCGTCCTTCGTTTTTCAAACGAGGAAGTGCTGGGCACCTTACCCACAGTTCTGATGCGAATCAGAGAATTCATCCAAGCAAGATTAGTCCACAAGACTGCAACTCCCCTCTCCTCGCAAGGAGAGGGGATGGGGAAGAGGTAGCCATGGCTCCGGATTTCGTCAGCAACGAAGAGATCGTCATCGCCGCCCGCAAGAACCTGGGGCAGGGGCCGTGGGACTACCTCGTCGGCGGCTCAGAGTCCGAAACCACTCTGCGACGCAACCGCCTCGCCTTCGACCGTGTCGCCTTCCGGCCGCGCGTCCTCGTCGACGTCTCGAACATCGACACCTCAACCGAGTTCATGGGCAACAAGCTACGTATCCCTGTGCTGCTGGCGCCGATCGGTTCGCTGCAGGCCTTCGATCCGGGCGGCGGCGCCACGGTCTCGAAAGCAGCCGAGGAGTTCGGCGTCATTCACGTCGTCAGCACAGCCACCGAGCCCGGCCTCGAAGACATCATGAACGCGAGCAGTGCGCCGAAGATCTTCCAGCTCTACGTCCGCGGTGACGACCCCTGGGTCGAGGAGATCGTCACGCGCGCCGGACGCCTCGGCTACCAGGGACTCGCCGTCACGGTCGACCTCGCGGTCGAGAGCTACCGCGAGCGTCCCATGATCTCGCGCTACACACGCCCGTCGCGTCGAGTCTCATTCGACCGCATCTGGCAAGCGCGGCTCGATTGGGACAAGCTCGACTGGATCAACAGCCTGACTGACATGCCGCTCCTGCTCAAGGGGGTGCAGACCGCCGAAGATGCGGAGCTGGCGCTGCAACACAATGTCGACACCATCTGGGTCAGTAACCATGGCGGCCGTCAGCTGGATGCTGCCCTGGGCTCGCTGGACACCCTGCGCGAGGTCGCGCCCGTGGTCAACGGCCGCGCCAAAATCGTCGTCGACGGCGGCATCCAGCGCGGCGGCGATATCCTCAAGGCAATCGCCATGGGCGCCGATGCGGTGTCGATCGGCCGCCTCCAGGCCTGGGGCCTCGCGGCGGCAGGCCAGGCCGGCGTCGTGCGTGTGCTCGAGATTCTCGAGAACGAAATCATCAGCGCCATGGGCCTCCTCGGCATCACACGCATCGCTGATCTGGGGCCGGAGTACCTGCGTGATGCCGAGCGAGTCACTCAGCCGCATGAGATGAGTGCCTGGGCCAACATGCCCGGCAATCGCATCCTCCAGTAGAAATAGTCGCCTCAGCTTCGCCCTTCCACGCTATAATACCTCAGCGCATACACTTCACCGCTCGTTTTATTAGGTAATTCGATTGATAGCAACCTTATATATATTTGCTATAGTTAGTCACCTACATCGTGCAGGTGTTGCTTATGAATAAACGATCTACACGCAGCCAGGCCGCAGAAGCCTTTGCCCTGTCCGAGGCCAAGCTTGCATCCATAATCGAACACTCCGTCGACGCAGTCCTTTTCATCGGCGGAGACCGCGAAGTCACGATGTTCAACCATGGCGCCGAGAGGATCTTCGGTTACACGGCCGAGGAGGTCGTGGGCCAGAAAATAGAGGTGTTGGCGCCCCACCACCTTCGTTCGGAGTATGTGGCGCTCTTCGAGGCCTCTCTCCTACCAAACCGGGACAACCAGCACATACCCATGAACAGGCCCGTCCTACTTCAGCGCAAACGGGGCGAAGAGTTCCCGGCCGAAATTGACATCGCCACGGTCACCATCCGCAATGAGCTGGTCGGTATTGTCCAGTTGCGTGACGTCACCGCCAGGTATCAGTTGCGGGCAGCGCTTTCAACCAACCAGGCATTTATCGAACTTTCTGACGACGCGGTGATCACCGTGGACAAGCTCGGTAACATCGCGATCTTCAATCTGGCTGCCGAGGAGATGTTCGACTACGCCGCGCAAGAGGTGATCGGTCACCCTTACGACGTCCTGATCCCACCTGCTTACCGCGATGCCTACCGCCTGCGTTTCCAGGCCTTTCTCGATTCCTTCGAGACCGTCAACAGGATGACGCCCGATTCTCCGGTACATATGGTGCGAAGGAATGGCGTCGAGTTTCTCTGCGAAATTGGTGTGGCGAGGCTTGACACTCAGGGTGAGCCCATGCTGGCGCTGAGGCTTCGCGATATCTCCGAACGGCTTGAGGAAGAAGAGCTGCGGATCCAGTTGCTGGCAGCCGAAGAGAGCACGGCTCTGAAGGTCCGCCTGATCAGCACGATGGCGCACGAGCTGCGTTCTCCGCTGTCAGCTATTCTTGGCTTCACCTCCCTGCTCCTCGAATACGACGACCAGCTTGGCCCTGAGGAGCGTTCGCGGCAACTGCACGTTATCGAGGACTCCATGCATCACCTCCAGAGGATTGTGGATGACTTGCTCGCTTTGTCGCGCCTGGAGTCCGGCACAATTGAGATCGAGCGAGAGCCGGTGCCGTTGAAGATTCTTTTCGACTCGGTGCTGACTTCGTTCCGTCCCCAGTCGACTCACATCTTCAAGCTGACCCCAAGGGAAACCCAGCTTGCTGCCCTGGGTGACCACTCCCGCCTCCGCCAGGTCTTGAGCAACCTGATTGACAACGCCCTCAAGTACTCCCCGGACGCGACCGAAATCGAGATTCAGGCGCGCCGGGCGCGCGGTATTGTCACGATCACGGTGCGTGACCACGGACCCGGCGTACCCGCAGACGAGACGGACCTGATCTTCGAACCGTTTTATCGCAGCGCAAACGCAGGCCGGAACGATGACACGAGCAGCACGGGACTGGGCCTCGCCATCTGCAAGGGCCTCATTGAGGCGCATGGCGGGCAGATAAAGGCAACGCTTCCAGAGGACGGCGGGCTGGCTGTCACCTTCTCGCTGCCCCTGGCGGCAAGGACTACTGCCTCCGCCTAGGCTCTCCGATCACTTTCAACTCGGACAGCGGGAGGGGCCGCCCACACGGTATCATTTCCCGGCCCGAGCCCAGCACAATGAGAGGCGCCCCGAGCTGCTCGGGGCGCCTCTCTGCCGTCGTAACCTCGCAGCCTACTCCTTGCGATCGACGCGGACGCCGCCGCGTGGCGTGCCGCCCTGCATCTTCAGCACGTCGATGATCAGCGCGCAGCCGGGCTCGCGCGTCTCGTGCTTCTGCTCCACGTCCTGAATGCCGTTCCAGACCTTCTCCACGATCTCGGGATCGGTCTCAACGTGGCCCTTGCCCTGGACGATCAGCGTGGACCGCGTCGCGTTATCGCGATAGAGCAGGCCGATGTATGGGTTCTTGGCGAGCGCCTTGACCATGCCGCCTTCCTTGTTGCGCACCCAGATCGATAGCTGCGTGTCGCTGTAGACCTGAACGCTACCGCGCATCGACATGCTGGGCATGCCGTTCTCATCGATATAGGAGATGCACATCGGCGTGTTGTTTGCCAGGGCGCCGTTGATCGTGCCGCGTGCATTCGCCGGGATCGTGTCGGACGGCTCCGGCCGTGCCTGCGGGACGATCTCCTGGTCGACCTCGTTGATCAAGTCCTGACCGTTGTAGTGGAACGTAAGGTGAACCTCGGCCGGCGCGGCTCCCATGCCTGGGAACGTCGCGTCAACTTTTACCAGGTCACCTTCTTCGCGTGGCGCCGACCAGAATCCGCGCACGTAGACTGGCGTGTTCGGCCATACACCTGTGATGCGGTAGAGCACGTCGTCATGGCCTTCGACAGAGGCGCCTTGCCGGCCCCAGACTGTCGCTCCGTTGAGCTTTACGTCAGGCGCCAGGACTTTGCTGACCCGCTCAACAGCCGGGAACTCACCCGTCCTCAACGCCAACACGTAAGCGTCGGCAGCATCGATTCGCTTGTTCATCGCTACTTCTCCAGTCGCACTGAAACTCGGGCCAATGGGGCTCATAGCCAGGGATACCTGATGCGGGGGCGTCGAATTTTAGCCCGTTTCGAGGGCGTATTGAAAGGTGCATGGGCTTTGTACTTGACGCGCCGCGCTCGCCAGCGAATGATCGCCACACCCCGCTTGCCTGCATTCCCGAGGAGGGCCATGCCGACGCACCCGGACTTTGAAAGATGGGGCACCCCGTACCCCGCTAAAGGGGCTCCACGATGCGGCGACTCCTTCACACCGGTCTGAGCCGCGAGGTGACCTAATGCCAACACACCCTATCATCGTCTCAGAGAACGACATCATGCCGCTGCTAACCGACCCGGCTGCGATGGACGAAGCCATCGACGCCGTCGAGAAGTCGACGCTGGCCGAGTACGCCGGACGCGTGCGCTCCATCGACATGACCGACCGTACGCAGACCGAGCCGTCCAACTTCCTGCAGATCCACCTGGCCACCGACGATGAGTTCGTCACCGGCTTCCAGGTCTTCGGCGCGACGCCGGGACAACCGCGCACCAACTCGCGATTCGTCGTGCTGCTGGACGCGGCGTCTCGCCAGTTTATGGGCATCGTGCCGTACGAAGGTCTGTCGCCGCTGCGTGTCGGCGCGTCAGCCGGCGTGGCGGCGCGCTACCTGGCGCCGAAGGACGCACGCATCGCGGCCATCATAGGCTCCAGCAAGCAGGCCAGACGCCAGCTGCACGCCATCGTCCGCGCCGTCCCAACCGTCAAAGAAGCGCGCGTCTACAGCCCCACGCCGGAGCACCGCCAGACCTTCGCCGCCGAGATGGCCGACTTCCTCGGCATCGACGTCCGCGCCGTCGATAGCGCCGAGGACGCCGTGCGCGACGCGGATATCGTCGACTCCTCAACCAACACGAAGACGCCGGTCCTGGAGTGGGACTGGATCAAACCCGGAGCCCTGGTCATGCAGATCGGCGGCGACCAGCTGCCCGCCGAGGTTCTGCAGCAACGCATCTTCGTGCCGACCTGGGACTCGACCGAGGACGAAGCCACGGGACGCGAACCCTTCGGCTCCGCGATCCGCGCCGGCAAGCTGAAGCGAGAGGACATCGCCGGTGAGCTGGGTCAGGCCATCCTCGGCGAGGTGCCGGCCCGCGAGCGCGACGACCAGACCGTCGTGTTCGATGTCGGCAGGATCAACATCTGGGCCGTCGCGGTGACACACTGGGCTTATGAATGGGCCCGCGAGCGCGAGATCGGCACGCCGGTCGCGCTCTCAGCGACCTAAAGGAGGCATCGTGAAAGCAAGACGCGTGGTGACCGGCCACGACACCAACGGCAAAGCGGTCATCCTGAGCGACGAAGTCGTTTCGGGACCGCCGCAGATGGCCGCCGGCATCGAGGCGCTAACCCTGTGGTCGACCCGGGGCTTCCCGGCCAACAACGATGGCGACCGTGACACCTCCGGCGACGTGCCTGGCATGACGATGCCGGGCGGCACGGTCTTCGCCATGGTCAGCTTCGCCCCCGGCTGCGTCGAGTTCCCCCACCGCACCAACTCCATCGATTACGGTGTCATCGTGGCGGGAGAGATCGACATGGCGTTGGAGGATGGACAGCGTGTCCACCTCAAGGCGGGTGACGTCGTCGTACAACGCGGCAGCATCCACACCTGGATCAACACCGGCAGCGAGACATGCATCCTCGCCGCCTCAATCATCGACGCCGAGCCGGCGAAGGCCGGCAGCAAGGTCCTCGAAGCGACGGTTTAGACAGGAGCACAGCATGTCTCTCGCAGTCCGACGCGTAGTCACCGGCCACGACGCCAACGGCAAGGCCATCGTCAAAATCGATGACATTTCACCCAACCGGCCGCCGCGCGACGCCAACAACACGGTCAACGAGACCACCGTCGTCTGGACCTCGGAAGGCTTCCCCGTCAACAACGACGGCGACGCGGACGAGGGCAAGCGCGAAACCGGCATCACGCAATCCAACGGTACCGTCTTCCGCGTCGTCTCCTTCGGGCCCGGCAACCCGGACATGAACCACCGCACCGACTCGATCGACTACGCCGTCGTCATGTCAGGCGAGATCGATATGGAGCTCGACGACGGTGTCAGCGTGCACCTCAAGGCAGGCGACACGCTGGTGCAGCGCGGCACGATCCACAACTGGAAGAACCGCGGCACGGAGCCCTGCCTCATCGCCTTCATCCTGATCAGCGC
>DASTLN010000190.1:0-3542 GCA_035714925.1 Dehalococcoidia bacterium
AGAGGCGATGCGCGCGACCTGCGATGCGATCCTGCGCGGCGACATGATGGGCGCGCTGCAGGAGCTGACGCCGGAGGCGCTCAACCAGGCGATGTCGATGGCAGCGGAGACGATGGCGCTACCGACACCGGAGAGCTACGAGGTCGAGTCGCATGAGGAGTCGGCGGGCGGGGAGCATCACTTCCGGGTGCGCTTCAAGACGAGCTCGCAGGACATCGTGGCGGCGGCGAGCTGGCGCCAGATCGACGGCGTCTGGAAGATCACGGCGATTTCCGCCGAGGGGCTGCACGCGTAAGGGCCGGCCTGTCCCGTCCTAGTGGTGGCCGCTCAGATAGTCGTGCAGATCCTGGCTGTGAGGGTCCTGGCGGTCCCAGCCGAAGTACCACTTCACGGCGTAGATTAGCGTTAGCAGCGCGAGCAGGCCGCCGACAATTGCTGCCATGATGCCCATCACCTCGTCGCGGTTGGGGTCGAACGCCGCGAGGGCGCTGCTCGTCGTGGCGATGACGCCGGCGAGCGCGAAAGAAGCGGCGAAGAGCAAGCGGTGCAGCATATAGCGTCTCCCGTTAAGGCTGAGTCGCCGCGATCCTAGCATGCGGCGCGCTTAGGGAGCAGAGGCGTAGTGCAGGCCGGCGAGGTCCTGGCGCGCGACGATGCGGCCGCCGCGCGTGTAGAGGCGAGGTACGCGCTCCATGAGTCCGGAGATGACCTCGTAGCTAATCGTATCGATAACCGCAGCCATCTCGTCGGCGTCGATGCATTCGCTCCCCTGCCAACCGAGTAGCGTGACCTCGTCGTCGACAGCGACGTCCGGGATGTCGGTGACATCGAGTGCCAGCATGTCCATGGCGACGCGTCCGGCGTAGGACGCGCGATGGTCGCGAACGAGCGCCACGCCGCGATTCGACAGTGCCCGCCGGATGCCGTCACCGTAGCCGGCCAGCACGAGAGCGATGCGGGTGCGCCGCTCAGCGCGCCATGCGAGGCCGTAGCCGACACCGGCGCCCTTCTCGACGGTGGCGACACGGGCAACGCGGCTGCGCAGCGAGAGCACCGGCGCGATCGCGACATCTCGGCCGCCGGTCGTCGACGGGTAATAGCCGTAGACGCCGAGACCGCAGCGTACGAGGCCAAGCCGCAGCTCCGGCAGTTCGAGCAGAGCCCCCGTATTCGAGATGTGGTGAATCGGGATCCATTCCAGGCCGGCGGAGCAGTCGAGGAAGCGCTGATATTGGTCCCGTGTGAAGGTCTTGTCGGGTTCATCCGAGCTGGCGAGGTGGCTTGAGAGACCTTCGACGACCACGCCGGGAAGCGCCCGCAACGACTCAGCGAGGCCACGCGCTTCGTCGGGTGGGACGCCGAAGCGCTGCATGCCGGTCTCAACCTTAACGTGGACGAGGGCCTCCCTTCCGGCGGTAGTCGCAGCGCGAGAGAGCGCCTCACCCAACTCCAGCGTGCCGATGGTGACTCGGAGGTCGCCAGCCACGAGGCGATTCGCCTGGGCCGGTGCGCTGCTGCTGAGCACGAGGATGGGCGCGGTGATGCCGGCGCGCCGTAGCTCTTCGCCCTCCTCGAGACTGGCGACGCCCAGGCCCCAGGCACCGGCTTCGATTGCGGCTCGAGCGGTCATGACGGCGCCGTGGCCATACGCGTTGGCTTTAACGACGACGAGAAGGCGAGCATCGGTGGCCTGACGTTTGAGGGCGTGGACGTTGGCGGCGAGCTGGTCGAGGTCGATCTCAGCCCAGACGCGAAGGCCTTCGGCGAGGGCGATTTCTCTGGCGGAGGGGTTTCTCTTATTCAAACAGGAGGCCTTTTACCCGCGGCAAGCGCGAGTGTAGCATGGGCTTACGCTCGCCAAAAAGAAGGGGCTGTGTGACTCACACCCACCGCCTGCTCCTCGTACTCACGCTCTTCCTGTTCCTCGTCGCCTGCAAGAAGGGGGAGGATTCCCCTCCGGGTGTGGTGATCACGCCGCTGGGCGAGGCGCCGGCGGGCGCGGCGGGCATCTCCGAAACGCCTGGGGTAGCGCTGACGCCGCAGGCCGGGCTCAACGTCGATCTCGCGACGGCGCGCAGGCTCGAGGCTGAGGGCAACATCGAGAGCGCCGTGACGGCGTACATCTCAATCGCGGCGAGCGATTCCGACGCCCGCGACATTGCCGCGCTGGGGGCAGCGCGCCTGCTACTGGAGCTGGACCGCCCCGAGGACGTCCGCATCCTGATGGAGCCCTTCGTGGCGCGTGACGACCTCGAAGGCGAGGACCTGGCGGCTCATTATCTGCTGGCGCGCGCTTACTCCGGGCTAGAGATGTGGCTGGAGTCCGTGCAGCAATACGACACGTACATCGCGCTGGCGCGGCCGGGCACGCCGTACGCCTATCTTGACCGCACCGTACCGTTGCTGAAACTCGAGCGGCCGGGTGAGGTCGCCACGTCGGTGCAGACGGGGTTGTCGTACGGTATACAGGCCTCGCAGCGACGCGCCTTCCTCCTGCGTGTCGCGGAGGCGAACGAGCAGGCCGGGGCGCTGGCGGCGGCGATCGACTCGTATCGAGCACTAATTGACGAGGGGCTGCCGGGCGACGTCTCGCTGGCGCTGTCGAGGATCGTCGCGTTGAAGCGCATCCTCGGTGACCCAACCTATAAGGACGACCTGATTACGCTGCTATCGGGCTACCCGCGCAGCGCTGAGGCGCTGCAGGACATGGAGGAGGCCCTGTCGCTGGGCGAGCCGATCTTGGCGTGGCTACGCGGGTTCGTTTACTACCGCCACAACGACTACACGAAGGCGGAGCCAGCCTTCCACGAGCAGCTCGCGCTGTCGCCGAATGCGCCGGAGAGCGCCGAGGCGTACTACTACGTGGCGGCAATCCAGGAGTCGCGGGGCGAGATCGAGGCCTCGCTGAGCAACTACGCGACGGCGACGAGCCTCAATCCTCAAAGCTCTATCGCGGACGATGCGTTGTGGTGGCGGGCACGCATCCTGGGCATCGACGAGGCGCTCGACGCCGCTGCAGAGCTCTACGGGCGCATCGTAAACGAATATCCATTCTCCCAGTTCTTCACCGACGCGGCGTTCCAGCATGGCATGATCGAGTACCGCAGGCAGAACTTCTTGGCGGCGGCGCAGCTTTGGGCCGAGGGCGCGGCAGTCACAAGCGGCCTGGATGCCGCGAACCTTCGCATCTGGCAAGCGAAGGCGCTACTCAGGGCGGGTGACGTCGCAAACGCGGCGCCACTTCTGCAAAGTCTCGCCGCCGACTTCGAGGACGACTACGCTGGAGTGCGGGCGCGGGCGTTGCTCGGCAACCTGCACTCGATCCCACGAGCGTCAGCGGAGACGGTGATCGACCTGACGCCGGAGTTCGACTGGGCCGCGGCGGAGGCCTGGCTGACAAGCTTCAGCGGGCGCCCCATCTCGGATGCCGGCTGGTCGACGGACGATCGGTGGGCGCGGGCGCAGGAGCTGTGGCTCGTCGGCCGCGGGGAGTACGGCGACGCCGAAATCTTCGGGCTGATCGAAGCCTACGCGGGCGACGC
>DASTLN010000191.1:0-19688 GCA_035714925.1 Dehalococcoidia bacterium
GAACTACGAATTCTTCGCCCACCGCATGATGGACCTCTGCGGCCAGATGGGCATGACCTTCTTCTTTGTCAACGACGTCTGGATCAAGGAGTTCTCGGAGAAGCTCGAATCCGGTGAGATAGCTGTTCGCGTCCTCCTCGACCTGACAGCCGACCAGACGAACCAGGACGACCCGTACACAAAGCTCGCCCACGAGGTCAAACGTCAGAAGGGTTACGTCCTCGATGACCCGGACAAGACGGCTTACGTCGCACACAAAGGCCATCTACACAAGGACCTCATCAAGAATGGCGTGCCAGTCCCGGAAACGGTCGTCGTCAATAAAAAAGACGTGGCCGACTTCAAGATCACCGATGCAATCATCAAGCAGGTCGGCACACCCTTCGTCGTGAAGCCTGCCTGGGGCGACTCGGGCATCGGCGTTGTCGTCAACTCCACGTCCAAGGCTGACCTGCTGCAATCCGTCAAGGAGTCTCCCCGCTCAGACGCCTGGTTGATCCAGCAGCAAGTCACCCCGCAGCAACTCGGGCAACACGTCGGCTGGTTCCGTCTCTACTACATGTGCGGCCAAGTCATACCCTGCTGGTGGGACCCCAGCAGTCACGAGTATCACCTCGTAACCCCGGGCCAAATGCGCCACTACAAGCTCGAGCCGTTGAAGCGCATCGTCCGCGGCATTGCCCGCACTGCCAAGATCAAGAAGTTCAGCTGTGAGATCTGCCTCCACGAGGACGGCAAGTTCTACGCCGTCGACTACGTCAACGCCGACCCCGACATGAACCCGCGATCGTTTTACGACAACGGCGTCCCGGATGAGGTCGTGCGCCACATCGTCTGGTTGCTCTTCTCAGAGGCGATGCGCGTAGTCAAGCGCGGCCAGGGCTTTTTCGACGACGACCTCGCGGAGGCTGACCTGGGCTGGACCAACCCTCGCGAGCTGGAGCAGCTGGTCTGACCCTCTACGGCGCGAACGTCCGGTAGTACGGACAGCCGGAGTAGTCAACTCGCAGCGCCTGTCCATCAGCGATTGCCGAGAAGCGCAGCGTCTCGGGTGATCGTGGGTCCGCCCCAACCCGAAACACGCCCGCCTCCTGAGGAACCAGCGGCTCCGTGTTGCCCCAGGGGTTCAACAAGACGAGAGTATTCTTTCGCACCGCGATGCGGAAGTTTGATATCTCCGGGTTGCGCGCCCGGTAATGGCCCACGTAGGCGTCCCACGCCTTCGGATAGCGGAACCGGCGAAGCGTTCTCTTCGTGAACCACTCACCCGCGTAAAACGCCTCCACGACGCGGCCGCGCTGACGCACGAAGTCCAGCCAGGCCATCTCGAAGTCCTGGTGCGCCACGTAGAAGCTGTCCGGCGCCCGGTTCTCCAAAGTTATCGACTTACCCTTGTACCGCATCACGAGCTTGCGACGCCTGGCCTCGAGATCGATCAGGCGCCCTGCCGAACGAAACGTCCCGGTATAGTCAGCCGCATTCTTCACGATGGTAGGGTCGCCTGCAGGTAGCGGCGGCATCTCAAGCCTGGCCATATCGTGGCGCACCGCGGTCAACGCCTCTTGTGCTACCTCCACCAGCGGCTCCGTATCACCCCACCGGTTGACCAGTAGCACCACGCCTAGACCCGCCAGCATGTCGACGACCAGGGCGGCTCGGAAGCCGGCACTGCCGCCGCCGTGCCCGACGTAGGTGCGCCCGTCGACGTCGTAGGTTGCCAGCCCGTATCCGTAGAAGTCGCCGCCCGTCCAGACGCCGTGACCGCTCATCAGCTCAAAGCTTTCCTCACTGATCAGGCGGCCGTTAGGCCCGAGGCCACGATTCAGCAGCAGCCTGAGATACGCCGCCATATCGCCCGCCGTAGACGCCTGCGCGCCGTCGCCCGTGGCGGCCTCGGCCCAGATCGCCGGCGTGATCGGGTGACTGCGGTGCTCAGGCCTGTCGTCGTAGACCGACGTGTAGCCTGTCGCCGTCTTACCCTGCATCCCCAGCCTTATCGCCGGGTACGTGCGGTTCATCGCCAGCGGCTCCAGCACGCGCGACTGGATGACTTCCGGCAGGCTGGCACCGCATAGCCGCTCCAAGAGGAAGCCCAGCGTCTTGTAGCCGAGGTTGGAGTACCAGAAGTATTCCCCCGGGGCGCAGTTCGTCCTCAGTTCGCGCAGCGCCCAGCTCTCGTACAGCCCGTGCGGTGCGACGTCTGTGCCACGAATGAGGCCCGACGTGTGGTTCAGCAGGTGGTGAACCGTGATCGGCGCATGGCTCGATTGCACCTCGAACCACGGCAGGTAGCGCGAGACCGGAGCTGTCAGGTCAAGTTCGCCTGCCTCACGCAGCTGAAGCAGCGGGATCACCGTGAGCGGTTTGCCCAGCGAGCCTGTCTCGAAGACGGTCTCCGGCGTAACCGGAGTCCCAGACGCGACGTCACTCAGGCCGTACGCAAACACCTTCAGCGTACGTTCACGGTTCGTCACCGCCAGCGTCATCCCGGGGATCGCCCCGGCGCGCATCGTCTGCTCAGCGAGGCGGTTAATGTAGTCAAACGCCCGTTGGAACGTCGGAATGGCACGCCTCCACTAGCTACGGTTCCGATTGTAGTGACGCATCGTGGTGACAGCTAATACTGACGGTACCTTGACACATCCGTGCCATGCCTACATGCTCATACCACCCCAGCCTTTTGATCATGCGAGAACCTCTGCATAGAACGTGGCAACCAAGTTTCAACTGTTCTATTAGGGCAGGTCGAATTAGGCTTGCCCGAGAGGTTCTTCACTGCCGGATGCCAGGGAGCCACCATTGGGACCTGTCGACAGGTCTCGCCATCCAGCACCACTCATCGGGCTGAGGTCCGGGCTAGCCGCGCCGTAGCGGTCTAACCAGGGAGGGAATATGCGCACCGTTCTGCGATCGAAGATTCATCGAGCCTGGGTAACGGACAACAATCCCGACTACGTTGGCAGCGTCGTAATCGATCGATCGCTAATGAAAAAAGCGGACCTCTGGGAGTTCGAGAAGGTCCTGATCTGCAATGCCACCAACGGCGAACGCTGGGAGACCTACGTGCTGCCAGGCCCCGAAGGCAGCGGTGAAGTATCCGTTCAGGGGGCGGGAGCCCGCCTCTGTATGAAGGGCGACTGCCTGATCATCCTCGCCTTCGAAACGACCGACGAACCCATCGAGCCCAAGATGATCCTCGTGGACGAGCACAACCATTTCGCGGAGTACGTATCGGCGGACCAATATGCAGAGCAAATTCACTGAACAGGACACCGAACGCTACTACGACGAAGAGGACATCACCTACCGATCCTTCTGGGACCCTGAAGGCAGCCTCCACTGGGGCTACTTCGACGAAACCACCGGCGACGACTTCCTGACCGCCTCGCGGCACCTCAACGACATCATGCTGGCCCGCAGCGGTATCGATGCCGACTCCGTCGTGTTGGATCTCGGCTGCGGCAACGGCAACACGACGAACTGGCTTGTTCAGCAGAAATCCTGCCACGTCACCGGAATCGACCTCAGCGGCGTTCGTGTCCAGAACGCGATCGAGGGCGCTGCAATGCTACCGGCTGACATCGCCTCCAAGCTGACGTTCAAGAAGGCTTCTGCGACCGACCTACCTTTCGATGAAGCCACGTTCAGTCATGTCTGGAGCCAGGCCACCATCTACCACGTCCATGACAAACACGCCGCCCTCGCTGAGGTGTACCGGGTCCTCCGTCCGGGGGGCACGCTCGTCCTCGACGACCTAACGAAGCCCAATGCGCAGATCAGCGCCGAGTCTCAGAAGCACGTCTATGACCGGCTCCTGTTCGATACGCCTTTCAGCTTCGCGGGCTACCAGGAGGGCCTGAAAGGCCACGGATTCCAGATCGAATACGCCGAGGACCTGGCGGCCCATCTTGGCAAGAGCTACGAGAAGCTCGGCGAAATGGCCAAGGCAGCCACCGAAGCCGGTCAGGGTGATTTCTCATACCTCGTCGAGGCATACGGCTACATGGTGGCTGCGGTCGAGTCCGGTGACCTCGGCTGGGCCCACTACGTATGTAAGAAGTGACATTCCTTTATGGCTGAGAACGAACGCATCCAGTGGGTCTACTCCTCAAAGACCAACCGCGAGCTGGAGGACCGTTACGACGAATGGGCGTCGGAATATGACAGCGACCTCGGAGGCCTGGGCTGGAGCGGCCCACGAGCCGCCGCCGAGGTACTCGCCCGCTTCGTCGCCCCGGACGCAAAGATCCTCGATGCTGGCGCTGGCACCGGCCTCGTCGGCGTCGAGCTCAAGCGCCTTGGCTTCAACGACATCACCGCCATCGACATCTCCACCGGCATGCTCGAGCTCGCGCGTCAGACCGGTGCCTACAAGGCCGTCCAACGCGAAGTGCTCGGAGAGACGTTGGGCTATGGGACAGACGTCTTCGACGCCGTGATCAGCGTCGGCACCCTCACCATCGGGCACGCACCGCCCGACTCGCTCGACGAGCTAATCCGCGTAACGCGATCCGGCGGCAAGATCGTTTTCAGCATGCGCCCCGACCACTTCGAGGCGTCAGGTTTCAAGGCAAAGCAGGAAGCGCTGGAGGCATCCGGCAAGTGGAAGCTCGTCGAACGCGGCGAGGCCTTCCATCCCATCGCTCAGGAACCCGACGTCGAGCACGAGGTCTGGGTCTACGAAGTCCTCTAGCTAACCGAAACGCGGCCCTACCGCACGCGGCCTACCGCGACCCCCTCAGGCGCGGATCCAGCCAGTCACGCAGCGCATCGCCGAACACGTTGAACGCAACCACCGCCACGCTGATCGCCGCCCCTGGCACGATCGCGGTCCACCACGCCTGCTGCCAGACATTGCGAGTCTCCTGCAGCATCCTGCCCCAGCTAGGATTGGTGTCCGAGGAAACGCCGAGCCCCAGGAAGCTCACTGAGGCTTCGATCAGGATCGCGAGTCCAATATTCACGCTCGCAACCACGATCACGTACGGCGTGACGTTCGGCAGGACGTGGCGGTACATGATCCGGAGGTCGCTTGCACCCACGGCGGTCGCGGCCTCGATGTACTGGAGGCTGCTGACCTGTAGCGCCGCGCTTCTGACCACACGTATCGTGTAGGGCGTCAAGATCAGTCCAATGGCGATGGAGATCACGAGGAATTCCTGACCGAACACCGTCACCAGGAAGATGACGAGGACCAAAGACGGGTAGGAGAACATCACGTTCACGATGGCGCCCACAACAGCGTCCCAGGCGCCGCGCTTGTAGCCGCTGGAGATGCCCAACACCACACCCAGGACAAGGCTAACCCCAACGGAAGCGAAACCAACGCCCAGGCTGTTGCGTGAGCCGTAGATGATGCGGCTGAACAGGTCGCGGAACAGATGATCCGTGCCGAGAGGGTAGCTGAGCGAAGGCGCCTGCAGTCGCGGCAGCGAGGTGTCATTCGGATCGTGAGGCGCGACTGACGGGCCGACGAATGCCAGGATGATAAGCATCAGGCAGACCAGTCCCGCGAGCGCGCCCGCGGGATTCTTGCGCATCGCCCTGACGGCGGTGGTACGCCAGCTCGTCCCCTGGAACGATGGTAGTTGGCCTACGCTCTCGATGTCCGCTGTGTTCGCCATCTAAGTGAACCTCACTCGCGGGTCGAGCCAGGCGTAGCTCAAATCGATCATCAGGTTGACCAGCGTGATGATCACGGTGAATGTAAGGACCAGCCCCTGGACCATCGTCAGGTCCTTCTGAATCACGGATTGATATAGCAGCGTGCCGAGTCCAGGCAGCGAGAAGAGTTGCTCCAGTACCACGGTCCCACCGAAGAAGAAGGCCAGCTGCAGGCCGAGGTGTGTGATCACCTGCATCATCGCGTTGCGGAGCGCGTGCCTCGATACCACTGCTCGCTCCGTGAGCCCTTTTGAGCGCGCCGTCCGCACGTAGTCTTGTCGCATCTCCTCCAACATGGCGGAACGAGTAAAACGCGCCAGGATCGCGGCCAGCGCGAGACCCAGCGCCAGGGCCGGTAGGTAAAGCTGCTCCAGGTTCTTCAACGGGTCTTCCCAGAAGTGGACGTAGCCCACAGGCGCCGAATAACCCCACCACTTGGCAGGGAAGGTGATCAGCAACGTGCCGATCCAGAAGCTGGGCATGCTCAGCCAGCCGATTGCGACGCCGCGCAAGAGAATGTCGGAAAGACGATTCTGCTTGAGGGCGGAGTACACGCCGATAGGCACGCCGACAGCGAAGGAGAAGAAGATCGTGAGCACCGCCAGCTCTAGCGTCGTGTTCATGCGCTCGATAATCTGGTCCGAGACTGGCTGACCCTTCCGGACTGACACAGAGTTACCGAGATCGCCCGTGAGAGCGCCCCCGGCCCAGTTGAAGTACTGGACAATGGCCGGCCGGTCGAGGCCTATCTCCTCTTTGAGGAGGGCGCATTGCTCCGGCGCCGGCTCTGGTATCTGGAGCACGATCTGACAGACGTCACCCGGGATGACCCGTACGCCCGCAAAGATCAGTAACGAAGCGATGAACAGGATTGGGATTGTCAGTATCAGCCGTCTGAGGATGTAGTGACCCATCTTCCTCCTGGACTCACGCCTGATGAGCCCTTGCGTGCTAGCGATGTGCAGCAGTTGGGCTCAGCCTCCGGGATCGGAAGCTGAGCCCAACTGAATCGAGGACTGCTTCGCCTGCTCCTACGCGTCGAAGTAGGCGTACTTGAGGTAGGGCATGGCGCCGTTGTAGGCCTCCTGCCCTGGCTTGAAGCCCTTCAGCTTCGGGTCCATGAACCAGTTGTTGGTCCACGTGATGTTAGTGACGTGGTACTGCTTGCTGGCAAGCAGGTCCTCCATCTGCCGGAAGACCTCAACCCGCGCATCAAAGTCGAACTCCCCGGTCTGTGCCGCGATAAGAGCGTCCAGGTCCGGGTCCTGCAGGTAGCCCTCGTTCAGCGTGGGCGGCCCTGGCTCGCGGCCGCCGAAGGACAGGAACAGGTTAAGGAAGAGGCCGATCTGGGCCTGGCCGCCGACCACGTTGGGGAACCAGAACATATCATCGTAGTTGCCGATGAATGGGCCCTGGTTGATCTGCGTGTGCGTCCCCTCGATGGATTGGATATCGGCGATGCCGGCGTTTTTCCAGTTGCTCTTGATCAACGTGAACTGGTCCACGAATGCGGGACCGATGACGGTGGGGTTCCAGTGGTTCGCCGTCGCCTTGATCGGCAACTCCAGGCCGGTCGCCTGCATCAGCTTCAGCGCCTCGCCCGGGTTGTGCTCCCAGTACTTGGCGTTCTCTCCCAACTCCTCCGGGTGGCGGAACTTCCAGAACTCGCCGGTCCAGGAGAGGTATTGGTCCTTTTGTCCCTCTCCCTGGGTCACGGCCTCGATAATCGCGTCGCGGTCGATCGCCATGCTTAGAGCTCGACGGACACGCTCGTCGTTCCAGGGCGCCTTGTCCGTGCGCATGGTCACGCGCGCCGCGGCGGCGTTGTAAGTGGTCAGCTGCAAATCTGATCTCGCAGCCACGATTCGATCCCGAGCCGGCTCGTCGACCCAGTAAGAGAGGTTGACGTTTCCGCCGATTATGTCGGCGATCTTCTTCTCCACGTCGGCGTCGCCCGTGCGCTCAATCTCATCGACGAACGGATACGGCTGCGTGTGGTAGTCCGGGTTGCGCTTGAACGTCGCCAGGGTTGGCGGCGAGTAGGAGTCGAAAATGAACGGGCCGCTGCCCATCAGCCGCTTGTCCGCATCGGGGCCTTCCTGGAACGCGCGTGACAGGATGTCGCCGGCGCCCAGACCCTGCACGGCCATTCCCTGCATAGCATCCGCGTAGGGGAATTTGGTTTTGATCACCACCGTCTTGGCGTCGGTCGCCTCGACGCTGTCGAGCCAGAAGAAGAGTGGCGGCCACGCGGACCTTTCTCCTCTGGCATACGTCTCAAAGCTCCACTTGACGTCCTCAGCGGTGACGTCTGTACCGTCGTGGAATTTGGCGTCCTTCAGCTTCATCGTGTAGCTGAGCTTGTCGGGCGACACTTCGGGCATCGCCGCCGCCAGCAAAGGTTGCAGTTCCTTGCTGGTGCCAGGCACGTCCGGTAGCCCCGACTTCGTCTCCAGCAGGCCGTCGTGCGTGAGGCCGCTGAACTGACGCGTGCCGTACTCGATGATGCCAATAAGGTCTACGGTGCCGCCGATATCGCCGTAACCCTGCCAAACGAGTTTGCCACCTGCCTTCGGATCGCCGCTTGCGGCCGGTGAGCCGCCGCCGGCAGGTGTAGCTCCGCCACCGGCGCCGCCACCACTCCCGCCGGATGACGGCGCATCATCGTCATCGCCGCCACACGCCGCAATGAAAGCGGCCGCTGCCGCGCCGGCGCCCGCGGCCCGTATAGCGCGCCTTCGTGTCACGCGCCCGCTCAGTACCTTGGTCCAGTAGCTTCCCTGGTCTGGCATAATCCTCGTCCTCCGCGGAGCTTCGGGGATGCTCCCTCCCTATTTACGCCGTCACGCGAGCTTTAGCCGCATTCGACGAGTCTAGAATAGATTTTCTTTTGCAGGTGTCAAGGCGGTTCTTATCTATTGATCCTTGCAGCACTCTTCGTCTCAGTTCAGTTCCTTAAAGATTCTGGTCGCCAGTTACTACTCGAATTTCTGAATCGTCACGGATATTCCTCGTTTGACACTCCGGCTTCCTTCCACCCAAGATCGCCTGGTCTGACTGCTCTGCCACACCTCGCCTGACTACGCCGGAGAGGTTAGCCATGCCTTTCGTCTATGACGACATCATCGTGGGAGGCGGCTCGTCGGGCGCCGTCCTTGCCGCGCGCCTCAGCGAGGATCCGTCTCGCTCCGTCCTGCTCTTCGAAGCCGGACCCGATTACGCTTCAATCGAGGAGACACCCGGCGACCTCCTGGACGGCAAGAACATCTCCGTCGTTGACCACGACTGGCACCTCACGGCCGAAGCCTTTTCCGGCCACGAGATCGCCTACCCGCGCGGCAAGGCGACCGGCGGCTCCTCCGCCGTCAACGCCACCGTCGCGCTGCGAGGTGTGCCCGCCGACTACGATGAGTGGGCGTCTTTGGGAAACCCGGCCTGGGCCTGGCAGAACGTCCTCGACTATTTCCGGCGTCTCGAAGACGATCAGGACGAAGGCGGCGATCTCCACGGCCAGAACGGGCCGATCTATGTCCGCCGCTGGCGCGACGAGGAGCTGCATCCCTTCTCGAGAAGCGTCAACAATGTCTTTCGCAGCCTTGGCTACCCGGAGGTCTCGGACCACAACCACCCCGAATCGACGGGTTGCGGCCCTTATCCGATGAACCAGAACGACGGCCTGCGCGTGTCGACTGCCATCGGCTACCTGTTGCCCGCTCGCCACCGCCTCAACCTGACCATTCGCCCCCACTGCCTGGTCAATCGCGTCCTGTTCGAAGGTGATCGCGCCGTCGCCGTCGAGGTCGAGTCCGGCGGCGAGATGCAGCGCGTGGAAGGCCGCCGCATCACCCTCTCAGCCGGTGCGGTGATGTCCCCGGCCATCCTCCTGCGCTCCGGCGTTGGCCCGAAGGCCGACCTCGTAGACCTCGGCATTTCGCCGGTCGCCGACCTGCCGGGGGTCGGCGCCAATCTCCTCGACCACCCAACCGCCAGCCTGATGCTGCTACCCAGGCCCGGGCTCTGCGACCTGGCGACGCCTCAGGTCCAGACCATCCTTCGTACGACCACTCCCGGGTCGGACGAATTCAATGACCTGCAGATCTTCGCCGTGAACCAACTCGACATGAGCGGCCTGACCCCTGAGCTCGTTAGAGAGCTCGGCACCACCGTCTTCCCGCGCATCGTCGCCTCGCTGCAGCGCCCGCTTTCAAAGGGCCGCCTCTCGATCACGAGCACCGATCCCCATGTCCAACCGCGACTTGAGCTGAACTATTTCGACCACCCCGAGGACATGCGACGCATGATCGAAGGCCTCCGAATCTGCTGGCAAGTCGTCCAGTCGCCCGAGGTCCAGGCGCTGATCGAAGGCATCGTTGGCGTGGAGGGCGACCTCTCGACCGACGATGTCCTGGAACGCGAAGTCCGAGCCACCGCTGGAACTACCTTCCACCCCGTAGGCACGGCAAAGATGGGCCCGTCGTCCGACCCCGAGGCCGTCGTCGACGAGCACTGCCGCGTCCGCGGCCTCGAAGGCCTCCGCGTCGTCGACGCCTCAATCATGCCCAACATCGTGCGCGCCAACACCAACCTCACCTGCATCATGATTGGCGAGCGCGTCGCCGACTGGATGCGTGAGGAGGCGTAGCAGGCTTATCGCCGAGCCGCAACTCGGCCGGACGCCCATCATGTATCTTTAGACGCGAGTGAAGGAGCCAACCCGATGAATGAACACAAGATCTGGCTAAACGGTGAGCTGGTGCCGCCGGCGCAGGCAGTACTGCCGGTGAACAGCGCGGCAGTCTTCTACGCAAGCAACGTCTTTGAGGGACTGCGCGCGTACTGGAACGAAGAGGACGGGGAGCTGTACTGCTTCCGTCTCGACGAGCATTTCGCGCGCTTCCGCGAGTCCATGAAGATGATGCGTTTCGATATCCCCTACAGCGACGACGGCCTCTATGACGCGGTGCGCCAGGTGCTGGCCGGCAACGAGATTCAGGAAGACGTCCACATGCACATGGTGGCGTACGTCGCTGGCACCGCGCTGGACTCGACAGAGCCCACCGGCCTCTACATCATCCCACGTCGCCGCCCGCGCACCGACGAAGCGAAGGGCATGGCCTGCAACATCAGCTCCTGGAACCGCACCTCCGACAACGCGATACCGATTCGTCTCAAGTCCGGGTCCAACTACCAGAACGGCCGCCTCGCCATCTTGCAGTCCAAGGCCGACGGCTACGACCAGCCGATCTTCCTCAACAAGGACGGCCACGTGGCCGAAGGCAGCGGCGCGACGTTCTTCATGGTGCGCAAGGGACGCCTGGTCACACCACCGATCTCAGCTGACATCCTCGAGAGCATCACGCGCTCGACATTGATCGACACGATTTGCCCCGAGGTCTTCGGCATGGGCGTCGTCGAGCGTGAGATCGACCGCACCGAGCTTTACGTAGCCGACGAGGCGTTCTTCTGCGGCAGCGGCTACGAAATCACGCCGATAACCTCGATCGATCGCTTCCCGTTGGGTGATGGTCAGGTCGGACCGATCACGCGTCGCCTCTCTCGCGCCTACCTCGACATCGTGCGCGGTGTGGACAAGCGCTACGAGGAGTGGCGCACGCCGATCTACAAGGCCGTGAAGGTCTGAGATGAGTCCGGTGTGATCGCGCTCAGCCGCTCATCGCGGCGGCGCGCTCAGCTCCTTCTGCGGCGGACCCTGCGCATCGGCCAGCATCACTACGGTTCGTTCGTTACGGTCGCGCTGCTCAGCGGTACGCTCGTTGTCGCCTTGACCAGCTCGAGCTTCACCGGCCACACGGCAAGCGACCAGCCCAGTCCTGCTCCACCGGCATCGCGAATTCAGCTGCCGCCCGATTTCCGTACCGCTATTCCCCCGGTCGGCGACGCGCGGATCACCTACTACCTCTACGAGGACGAAGAGCAACGAGCGCTGCTCACCGACATCCTGCGCCGCGACTTCACCACGATGTCCAGGATGGGCCTGCCGAACTACATCGGGGAGGTGCACTTCCTGCGCGTCTCGAACCAGCAGGAGGAAGACTACGCGGCTTTCCTGGTCAACGACGTCGCCGCCTGGGCCAAGACGGGTGGTCTCACCGTTAGTATCGTCGACTTGCGCTAGCCCTCTATTCCCAGACCGCGTTCCAACTCGAGCCGTGACTTGATATCTACATATGCCGCGTCAATCAGGGCCCGCAGGGCTGCCGCATCGACGTCGGCGCCGGGCCTGCACTTCACATGGCGCATGCGCTTCCCGGTCCCTTCCAGCAAGCCCGTGGGATCGTCCAGCTCCGCACCGAGGAAAAACCCCACGTTGACGTGGGCTCTGAAGACGCCGGCGTAGGCAAAAGCCGCGTCTTCCACGCACGCGGTGGGATATCCGTCATGCATCAGCTCGCGGACATCATCGCCGCACGCCCGAATCCGCTCGAACCACTCCCGCACGATGGCGCCGAGGTCGGCAGCCTGGCTGCCAAGCCATGCGTCGATCACAGGGTTTCGCTCGACCCCGCCGGGGAGCCGAAAGATCGGGCTATTCACGCCTTCGCCGCGGGTACTCGCGCGTAACTCCTACGCCTCGAACGGCAGGTCGTACAACTCCACCACGTTCTTCGCCGTCATCAGGTGCCGCTCCTGTGGCGTGCAGTCCGCCATGATGCGGTCGAGGACGCCCTGCGAGTCCGGAAACACGGAGTCGCCGTGGGGATAGTCGCTGCCCCACATCAGCGTCTCCGCGCCGATCTTGTCGCGCGTCAGGATGCCGATCGGGTCGTCCTCGAACGTGATACGGAAGTTCTGGCGCCAGTAGTGGCTCGGCGGGTTCGGGATGTTCGGGTAGCCCCGAGTGCCGCCGCGGCGCTTGTAGGCCCAGTCGAGGCGGTCGAGCATGTGGGCCGTCCAGCCGGTCTCGAACTCGGTAATCACAAAACGCAGGCCGGGGAAGCGCTCGCAGACGCCGGAGTAGATGAGGTCGGCGATGGTGCACATTGCGCCGGCGAAGGCCAGCGGGTAGTCGGCGTGCTGGTTGGGCAGGCCGTGGTTCGGCGTCGCGCCGGTGAAGATATGCATCGTCATCGGCATCTTCATATCTTGCGCCGCGGCCCAGAACTTGTCGTACCAGGGGTCGGAGTAAGGCCGGTTGGGCGGCGCGGTCGCCGGGATGCCGACGCCGACGTGTCCGTCCTTCTTGCCCCGCTCCATCTCCTGGATCGCCTCGTCGAGGTCGAAAAGCTGCACCGAGGCGAGCCCGAATAAGCGGTCCGGGGCCTGCGACATGTAGTCGGTGACCCAGTCGTTGTAGCTCGCGAAGGTGGCTTTGACGATGTCCAGGTCTTCGATTTGATAGACGTTGAAGATGATGCTGGGGTAGAGCACCTCCGCGTCGACGCCGTCCAGCGCTTCGTCTTCCAGCCGCGCCGGGATTTCGTAAACACCGGGCCGGGCCAGCGCGTAGCCACGCTTGCGAATCTCCAGCGCGTCCGGCGCGCCGAAGTCCTGTCCCGCCTGCAGGAAGCTACCGACTGCGATGCCCAGCCGCCCGTTCCCGAGGTCAAGGCGCGGGCCCTGCTCCTCCGTCTCGCGGATGTGCGGCGCGCGATCGCCGAAGCGCTTCTGGAGCGGCGCGAACAGCTCCGGCGGCTCCACTACGTGTGAATCGGACGAAATGCAAAGCGGCCTGGCCATGAAATGCCTCCTCAACCAGCGGATGCCCGTAGGCTAGTCCTCCCCGCCGGCATATTCAATCGTGACGAGTAACCCAGCCGCGGATTTCAGCCCGCAAAGTCCGCGTCTGCAACTCGGCGGTCTAGTCCCCGCCAAGAACCCGCCACCTCAATGCGAAGCCCTGCCCTCCAGGGCGGGGTACAGATCACGTTTCCTTGACTAGAATGACGCGAGACACCCCGGGTATCAGAAACGAGAGCAAAGTGGCCAGCACCGAGACCTACCGCATCTACGCCGTGAAGTACGCGACGCGAAACGCGAAGCGCGTCGACCACTTCCTCGACAAGGCCAGCGTGACGAACCCGGATGGGCCGATGCCAATGGACTACTTCGTCTGGGCCGTCCAGAACTCGGCCCGCACCATCGTGGTCGACACCGGCTTTGCGGAGCCCGCTGGGACACGCCGTGGCCGGACCTTCCTGCGTCAGCCCGCCGACGGCCTCAGGCTGATCGGCGTTGACGCGGCGGCGGTCGAGGATGTCGTCATCACGCACATGCACTACGACCACGCGGGCACCGTCGGCGACTTCACCAGCGCCCGCCTCCACCTGCAGGAGCAAGAGCTGCGCTGGGTCACCAGCAGCGAGATGTTCGAGCGTGGCGCGCGCGGCTCCTTCGAGGTCGAGGACGTCGTCAACATCGTGCGCGGGCTGTACGACGAACGCGTCCGCCTGCACGATGGCGACTGGGAGATCGCGCCGGGCCTCAGCGTACATCTGCTCGGCGGGCACACGCCCGGCATCCAGATCGTGCGCGTCAACACGGACCGCGGCTGGGTCGTGCTAGCGTCCGACTCGACCCACTACTACGAGAACATGGAGACGGGCCGTCCCTTCGCGACGACACACGACGCCGCGAAGGTGCTGGCCGGCTTCGAAATGTTGAAGGAACTCGCCACGTCCGAGAAGCACATCGTCCCGGGCCACGACCCGCTGGTCGTCCAGCGCTACCCCGCGGCGTCAAAGGAGCTCGAGGGCGTCGCGCTTCGCCTCGACGCCGACCCCACGTACTAGATGCCGGGCTTCCAGCGCGTCGGTGCCGTCTCTGAGTTCAGCGACAGCCTCGTCCGCGTCTTCAAGGTCGAAGGCGTCGATGTAGCGGTCGTCCGGCACGAAGGGCAGTTCTACGCCGTGACGGGCGCCTGTCCGCACGCCAGCTACCTGTTCAACTACACGCGCATCCGCCCCGAGGACCGCATCTTCTGCAGCTCCCACGGCGCCTGGTTCGATCTCAAGTCGGGCAAGGTGCTCGGCGGCCCAACGGATTATGACCTCTGCGTCTATCAGGTCCGCGTCGAGGGAGATGACGTCCTGGTGTCGGTGGACGCGGCAGGTGACCCCCAGGTTCACTGAGGGACGATCAGGCCCCACCACCCCTCCGTCAGCCAGCGCTACGCTGCCGCCGAGCCAGCAGCATCAGGACGACTGGGAACGCGACGATCAGCGCCCCCAATACCAGGACGATCGTGGCCGGCTCAACCCCCAGAATGGCGTCGATCTCGTGCCGTATCCAGTCGATCAACATCGGGTCGATTGACTCCGAGTGGTGCAATAGCAGCCCGAAGCCACTCACGACCCGCCCCCCGCGGCCAGCACAGGCTCCGGCTCCACCAGATAGCGAGCCGAGAAGCGTCGTTCGCGCAGGCCCAGCACCGTGATACTGGCGGCGACCAACAGGACGGCGCTCGCCGTGAACGCGATGTCATACGTCCCCGAAAGGTCGAACACGAGCCCGAAAATCACGACTGCCAACGCACCGCCAATCTGGTGCGTCATGTTGATCATCCCACCCAGCATGCCGAGATTCCGTATGCCGTAGATGTCGGCCGTCAACGATGACGTCAACGGCACCGTCGCCAGCCAGGACCCGCCGGCAATCACCGCGAAGGCCCAGATCGCCACGGACCCGGGCAGTACGACGATGGCCACGAAGGCGGCGGCGCGGATCGCGTAGACGGCGCACAGCACAAACTTGCGCTCCATTCGGTCCGATAGCGTCCCAACCACGATGACGCTGACCGCGTTGATGCCGCTCAGCAGGCCGAACGCCAGCGCCGCCGTCCCCGGCGAAATGCCCTCGTCCGACGCCCAGCGCACGAAGTGCACCGAGACGCTCGCCGTGGTCACACCACAGACCCAGTACGCCAGCGAGAGTTGCCAGATCGGCCGAGACCGAAACGAGTCCTGCCATCGAGATGTCGCCAAGGGGCCCTGCGCCGGCGGCCGTGCCGGTCCGGCGGCGGCGTCCGGCTGGGCGTCGCCGTCCGCCAACAGGCCCATCTCCGACGGGTCGCTCCGTACGATCATCCAGACCAAAGGCACGCCCAGTCCCAGCGCGATCGCGCCCGCGACAATCCACGCCGTCTGCCACGTCGTCGCCAGGAAGAGGTAAGTCAGGAACGGCACGAGCACCAGTCCGCCAACCGAACCGCCGGAGACGAGAAGACTGATCGCGACGCCGCGGCGACGCGTAAACCAGCGCGAGGCCATCGCGCCTGTGATCCCCGGCGAGATACCGCCCGTGCCCACCGAGATCACAACGCCGTAGATCACGGCCAGCATGATCACGTTCTGCACCAGCGACATCGCAAGCAGACCGAAGCCAACGAGACACAGGCTGAGTACCACGACGCTTCGTCCGCCGGAACGGTCGCTCATGCGCCCGAAGAACGGTTGCGCGAAGCCGTTGAGCAGCCAGCCTATCGAGGCCGCGATCGAGATCGTCCCGACCGAGACCTCCCACTCTTCCTCCCATGTCTCAACAAAGACGCCAAACGACTGCCGCGTCCCGATCGCCAGGAACGTGGCAAAGAACAATGCCCCGACGATGTACCAGCCGTAGAAGGTGCCGCCGCTTTCGGCCCGTGGCTTCATTTCGGCTGATTATGCGCCATTCCGGCTAGTGATCGGACTCTCCCGGCGCCCAGCCGCGCTTGGCCCGCACGGATGGGTCGCTGATCAGCTCGACGACCGCCGGCCTGCCGGATCCCAGCGCCGCGTCCAGCGCGCCGCGGATGCCTGCAGGCTCCTCGACCCGCACACCGAAGCAACCGAAGTCCTCCGCGATGCGCGCCAGGCTGACGTCCTTCAAAAACGGCGAGGTCTCACCGACGCCGCCGGAGTAGTTGTTGTTCACTACGATGACGGCGTTAATCCCCATCCGTGCGGCGGTCTCCAGCTCGGCCACGTGGTAGTAGAACCCCGCGTCGCCGACGAAGCCCACGACCGGCTTATCCGGCCACGCCGCCTTCACGCCGATCGTCCCCGGCAGCCCCCAGCCCAACGACCCGGCGCAGCGGACGTACTTCTGCCCCTCCTTCAGGCGCACCATCTGCGCCGTCCAGATCGCGGCGTGGAATGTGTCGCAGACCAGCGTGCTGTCGGCGGGCAGCCAGTCGTTCAGTTCTTTGCAGATCCGCTCCTGGCGTATCGGCACGGCGTCGGACCGGCGCAGGGGATCGCTCTCGGCCCAGTACTCACGGTCGAGTTGCTGCACCCGCTCGATCCACTTCTGCCGTGGCGGCTGCGCCTCGACCGCATCGATCAAGCGCTGCACCGAGGCCTTCGCGTCGCCGTGGATCGACGCCGCGTTCGGGTAGTTGCGCCCCAGCTCGGCCTCATCGATGTCGATCTGGATCACCGGCGTGCCGATCGCCGGCACCTGCCATGCGTTCGTCACCTGCCCGCCGGTGTGGCTCCCGATGAACATCACGAGGTCGGCCTCAGACACCGCCCGGTTCGCCGACCAGCGCGAATAGCTCCCCGGCACGCCGATCGCGAGGGGGTGCTCGTCCGGAATGATCTCCTTCGCGTTCAGCGAAGTCGCCACCGGTATCGAGAGACGTTCCGCCAGCTTGACTACCTCCGGCCCCGCCCCCGATGACGTCACGCCGCCGCCCGCAACGATGATCGGACGCTCCGCCTTCGCCAGCAGCTCCGCTGCCGCGCCGATATCCGAATCGTCCGGCTCCGGCCGAAACGCCGGGTACTGCCTGTAGCGCTCCTCAAACACCAGCTCGAAGTCGGCCTCTTTATCAAGCATCTGCCCCGCATTGCCGCGCAGCTCGAGGTGGACCGGCCCTGGCGTGCCTGTCGTCGCGGTGCGAAACGCCTGGCGCAGCAGGTCGGGCAGCCGCTCAACCGTGTCGACCGTGAAGTTCGCCTTGGTCACCGCATCCCAGGCGCGAAAGTCTTCCGCGTTCTGGTACGCGTGACGATAGCGTGGCATGTCGCCCTGGCCGCCCGTGATCGCGATGACCGGCGAGCAGCCCATGTACGCGTCGCGCAGGCCCGCCGCCAGATTCGTCGTGCCGATGTCCTGGCACATCGCGATACCCGGCTTATGCGAGGCACGCGCGTAGCCGTCCGCCATGTACGCCGCGGCCTTTTCGCCATGCGTGATCACGGTCTTGACGCCCTTCTGGTGCAGCAGCGGCATCAGGCCGCCAAGCACAGACGGCACATAGAAAAGGTGCGTCACGTCGTAGGCGGCCAGCGCCTCGGCCAGGAACTGCGTGCCGGTCATTCGCGCCATCCCGTTCTCTCCTCGAGACCCTGCAGGATGAACCCTGCATCTGCCCTGAAGGGCCCCTATCCAGCGAAGCTGCAGGTTTTAACCTGCGGAGTCCGCTCTATAGTCACGACCTCAGGCCCAGAATCCGCCACCAAGCCCTGGCCTTCAGGCCAGGGTAGAACTCCCCGAAGTCTCCCCTACCAAAGCTCCTGCGAAGCCAGCTTTGCGCCTTCGACCAGCGCCCGCAGCTTCGCCCACGCGATCTCGCTGTGTATCCGCCCGCCGAGGCCGCAGTCCGTCCCCGCGATCACGTTTTCGCGTCCCACGACGCTCGCGTACCGCACGATGCGGTCCGCCACTACCTCCGGATGCTCGACCACGTTCGTCGCGTGGCTGACCACGCCGGGCATCAGGATCTTGCCGTCAGGCAACTTGACGTCGCGCCACACCTTCCACTCGTGCTCGTGCCGCACGTTACCCGCCTCGACCGAATAGCACCCGGCGCGGACACTCAGCAGCATGTCGACGATGTCCTTCAGCGGCAGGTCGGTGGTGTGCGGGCCGTGCCAGCTGCCCCAGCAGATGTGGTAACGCACCCGGTCCTCCGGCAGCCCCTCCAGCGCATGGTTCAGCGCCTCGATAGTGACCGACGCGTAGCGCTTGTATTCGCCCAGCGGCGGCTCCGGGTTAAACATGTCCCAGCTGTCCGGCAACCCCGGGTCGTCCAACTGCAAGACGAAGCCCGCGTCGATGATCGCGCGATACTCTTCGCGCATCGCCTCCGCCACCGCGAAGACGAACTCCTCATCGGTCTTGTAATAGCGGTTCTGCCGCCGCCCGAAGCTGCCCGGCGCCACGCTGGTCATGAACACTTCGGCCGCGCCGGCGCCTTGCATCGCCGCCTTCAGGTTCTCGATGTCGGCTTTGAGCGCCGGCTCACCAACGTAAGAAACCGGTCCCGTGAAAACGCGAGGCGTCGTCGCCGCAAACCGGGTCGCACCGGATGTGATCTCGGAGTAAGCGCCGGGGAACAGCTGGCGATCGCGCCTCGCCGCCATCACGCCGCCGCTCGACGGCTGGTCCAGCTCCCAACCCGTGATCCGCTCGTACGCGTAGCTCATCCACGGCCCGTAGTCGATCGTGCCCCGCGACGCCTTGCCGTACTCCCCGTCATTGACCACATCGACGCCTGCGTCGACCTCCTCTCGAACCACCGACGCCACGGAGTCCGTCAGCGTCTTCGAGAACGCCGCGTCGTCAACCGCCCTACCATCAAGGCGCGCCTGGTTCATCTCGATCAATGCGTCTGGACGCGGCAGGCTGCCGGCGTGGCTCGTGAGGATCCTGTTCTCGCTACGCTGCATCGCGCCGCTCCTCGCAACTATGAGCCGGGGAGCCGAAGCTAAACCTCCGGCGAATCACTGTCAACGCAGCGTCGCTCTAGCAACCCGGGAACGCCATCGGGCAAAACGTCACCGGCGCCCCTTTAGTGGGGTCCGGGACACCCTCGGATTCAATCTTCAAGCCTATAATGCGGCGACTAGCGGGGTCAGGTCATGGCGAGAAAACCACGCATCGCGGTAATCGGCGGCGGCATCGGCGGTCTGACGGCGGCGCAGGCTCTGCTGCATCGCGGCTTTGAGGTCTCCGTCCACGAGGCCGCGCCGGAGCTCAAAGAGATCGGCGCCGGCGTCTCGCTCAGCCCCAACGCGATGAAGGCGCTGCGTTCACTCGATCTCGAAGACGGCGTGCGCTCCGTCGCCTGGCAATCCGAG
>DASTLN010000192.1:0-4129 GCA_035714925.1 Dehalococcoidia bacterium
CGTGCCGTCCTTTCCCTATGCCATCTACTTCGTCAAGGGTGTGGGCGAATGCGTCGTCTTGGCAATTCACCATGGCAAGCGTCATCCACGACGGTGGATGGGTCGAGGTGCGGGCTAACAGGCGTTTGCTGCTGCCGGGCGCGCACGCTCCAATGGAAGACAGGTTTGTGCGCCTGGCAGCGCCTGCGCTACGCGCGAGCGCTCGACTCGCAACGGCGCGAGTCGCCCGCAGCAGAAACGCGATCCGTTAGGTGGCACTCCATCACGGAATGGCCGCGCAGTAGGCGGACCAGCCGGTTCCGACAGGTAGCGGCATCGTAGCGCTCGCGCTCTGACTGGTCCCTCTTAAAGGGTCGACGCCAATGGCCACTACGCGTAGCATTGAGCTTTCTCGCCTCAGGTTGGACCCTATCAACCCACGGCTTGATGACGGCAAGCAGACTCAGCGCGAGGCTTTGCAGGCTATGCTCGCTGCCCAGGGCGACAAGCTTGTCGTTCTAGCACGGGACATAGCTCACAACGGCCTCAACCCACTCGACCGATTCCTCATCATCGAAGCAGAGGACTCACAAGACGAGTATGTGGTGCTGGAAGGCAACCGTCGTCTCACTGCGCTCAAGCTGTTATTGAACCCCGAACTCGCATCCGGTTTCTTGTCGGCCGCCAACGTCCGGGCACTCAAGGCACTCTCCCCGTCATCGGAGTACCGCGCCGACTCGGAGATGGACTGCGTCCTTGTTGAGTCCCGGGACCAGGCCATTCACTGGCTCAGGCTCAGACACGGCGGGCAACTCGACGGCGCCGGCACCGTGGACTGGGGCGCGACTGAACGAGACCGGTTCGAGAGCCGGTCCGGTAAGTCGTCGCCTGAGCTCAAATTGCTGCAGTTCGCCGTCGCCCACAAGGCTATCACACCAGACGACGCCGATCTTGTATCGATTACGAACCTTCGACGCCTGCTTAGCGACAAGTCGGTGCGCGATGCCGTCGGCCTCGACATTGATCGTAAGGCCGGCCGGATCGCTACTCGCTATCCCGTGAAGGAGGTGCTGAAGCCCGTCCGCAAGCTGCTGTCGGACCTCGCTTCAGATGACTTCGTCGTGGGCAAGATCTATACAAAGGCCGACCGGGCCGACTACCTGAGCGGCTTCAAGCGCGCCAATAGGCCGGACGCAAAAACAAAGCGGCCAGCTGCTGCTGATCTTCCGGCATCCCCAACCGCCACAACACGTCCTGCGTCGACAAGCACCCGCTTGAAAGGCGGCGGGCGGGTCAAGGCCCGGCGCAAGACCGTCGCTCCTACAGGCACTTCACTAAAGATCGGCCAAAAGCGGTTGAAGGACATTTACCGCGAACTGCAAAGGCTCCGACTTGAAGAACACGCAAATGCGGGAGCTGTCCTCCTCCGTGTGTTTCTCGAGCTCACTGTCGATCACTACATGCATGGCCGCACGATACCCGACCCGCCGAGGCCGACGCTCGCCAATAAGCTCATGAGCGTACACGACCACCTGCTGCAATCCAAGACCATAACCAAGGCAGAGCTTGCGCCCGTACGGAAGGCAGCCAGCGGCAAGGATCTGATGGCCGCTTCAATCCCCCTGTTCAACCTGTATGTACACGAACTCAACCTGACTCCTTCACCAGGGGACGTCAGGACGGCATGGGACAACCTGGAACTGTTCTTCTGCCGGATTTGGGTGTGAGCAGTGGCCAGCGATCAGACGGTCACCGACCTCGCGCGGTACGCCAGTCCGCTGCGTTATCCCGGCGGCAAGGCCAAGCTGGCACCATTCGTCAAGGAAGTCTTCGAGTGCAACAACCTCACAGATGGGCATTACGCCGAGCCCTACGCCGGCGGTGCCGGCCTTGCCCTCACACTCCTGTTCGATGATTTCGTCCGCCACATTCACATCAATGACGTAGATCGTGCCGTCCATGCATTCTGGTGGGCCGTATTGAACGAGCCAAACAGCCTGTGCCAGCTCGTCGCCGACACGCCAATAACACCAGATTCGTGGGAGCGCCAACGTCGCGTCCTGGCCGATAGAGCCACCGCTGACCCCCTTTCACTCGGGTTCGCGACGTTCTTCCTCAATCGCACAAGCAGGTCCGGCATCATTGCGTCTGGCGGCATGATTGGAGGCAAGCGCCAGAAGGGGCGCTGGGGCATCGACGCTCGGTACAACGTGCGCTCACTGATCGCACGCATTCAACGCATCGCCTCGTTCCGCGCGCGGATCTCGCTGACAAACCTCGACGCCCTCGATTTTCTCGCGGCACTCGCTCCGCTACTTCCGGACCGCTCCCTCACCTACTTGGACCCGCCCTACTACGTGAAGGGTCAACGCCGACTCTATGCGAACTACTACTCACCTGCGGACCACGACTTGATTGCTGGCGCGCTCGACTCGTACCCTCACTGCTGGCTGACATCGTACGACTACGCACCCGAGATTCTGGCCTTGTACTCTCATCATCGCTGCCACGTCTATTCGCTGCAGTACACGGCGTCGACCAGGCGACATGGCGCCGAGGCCATCTTTTTTTCGGACGACCTTCAGATACCGCCGGCACGCCGGTTGCGAGCTGCCCTGCCTGCGCCCCGTGCCACCTAACCTGCGCGTGAAGCAGCCGAGGCCGCCGGCCATCTAAGCATGCCTGTGGCGTCGCCGGCCCGGCCGCTCCATGTTTGTTGAAGGCCGCGGCCGGGCCGGCACGAGGCGGCCTCGCTGCTTACGCGCTGATCGTTATGCAGCCGGACTGGCAGCCGCTGCTTGCGGATGACTACTACCTGTGTTACACTGTAGTACATGAAGTCTTCGACCGTTACCATCCGCCTTGACGCCAAGATGCAGCGCGAGCTGGACCGGCTCAGCCGCCAACTGGGCCGCAGCCGGAGCGACATTGTCCGCGATGCGGTGCGGCGACAGGTGGCCCTGCTTCGGTTCGAGCGCACCCGCCGCGCGCTGCTTCCGCTTGCCGAAGCCCAAGGGATTCTCACTGATGAGGACGTCTTTCGCATCGTGTCGTGAGGATCTTCCTCGACACGAACGTTCTCATCAGTGCTTACATCGCGCGCGGCATATGCGCCGACCTCCTCCGACATATCCTTGCGGAGCACGCTCTGCTGACTGGCGAGGTCAATTTGGCCGAACTCCGCAGGGTGCTGGCGGACCGGTTTCGGGCACCCGCTGCGCAGCTCTCCAACATTGACGCGGAGCTGCGCGCGCAGACAGTCATCCCCAAGCCAGAGGCACCAGGTTCCCTTTCGGTGCGCGATCCCGACGATGCGTGGGTGCTGGCCTCGGCGATCGCCGGTGCGGCCGACATGCTAGTGACTGGAGACTTGGACCTGTTGAGCGTCGCCCAGGACGCGCCGCTCCCGATTGTAACTCCGCGAGGCTGCTGGGAACGATTGCGGCGGTCCGAGTGACCCGCTGCATAACCACCAATTGCTGCTGACAAACGCGGTTGGCTATGGTAGCGTTCGCTGGCGCGAACGCGTTTCGTCTGAGCGTTTGCAGCAGAATTGGAGTCGTTAGGCCGCGGACACAACCAGGCCTCGAGGAGACCGCATTGGCTCGACGGCCCCGAGAGGCTCATGGCATTCCCTTGTACGCGGTTCCCGCCCCGGGGGAGGTTTGTCGGCGGGACCAGGTGATTGCGGCACCATCTCGCCGGAGGCACCCAACAATGTGGCGCAATGCGCTCCTTGCACTGGCCGCGGCTCATCTCATTGGATGCAAGCCGTCTGAACCAGGTGACGCGCCCAAATGGTGGGAGTTCCAGAAGGCGCAGCGAATGCACCGAGATAGTACGGGGCAGGCACAGAAGCTTTTGGCGTTCATCGGGTTTTTTGAATCGCACGGCTTTAGGCCGGGTGCCTATTCCGACACCAAGATGATCCGATGGGAGAGTCTGTTTAGTGGTTCCGATTCTGTACGCCTCTTCGCAGCAAGGTTCGGTGAGGACCAGGTTGGTGTCGCCGGAGCCTGCCAACGCGGGTGAGACACCTGCGCTTCGAGTTTACTGAGCCATCACCAACACCATCTCCTCCTCGCTGGCCGGTTCGGACATCCCTGATTTGGGGGGAGGGCTACCCCGCCGCCTCTCGAGATCGTCGCTC
>DASTLN010000193.1:0-5454 GCA_035714925.1 Dehalococcoidia bacterium
CATCAATGCGCCTCCTTGTTGGGATTCAGTCACTTCGATTCGCGGCACCCCCGCGGCATGACCGAGGCCGGTCGCGGCAAGCGCAGGGGGTTTGTAAGTCCTCAAGCGGTTCGCGTTTGTCACGACGGACAGGGAGCTGAGTGCCATCGCCGCCGCCGCGACGATGGGGCTGAGTTGCCAGCCGAGGAACGGGTAAAGGACACCAGCCGCCAGCGGAATCCCCGCCGCGTTGTAGACGAAGGCGAAGAAGAGGTTCTCGCGGATATTGCGCATCGTCGCGCGGCTGAGCGAGATGGCCGTGACGACGCCGCGTAGCTCGCCGGAGATCAGCGTTACGTCGGAGGCCTCGATGGCGACGTCCGTGCCGGTGCCGATGGCGATGCCGACGTCTGCCTGAGCCAGGGCCGGCGCGTCGTTGATGCCGTCGCCGACCATACCGACGAGCTTGCCCTCGTCCTGCAGGCGCCGCACCTCCAGCGCTTTGTCCTCTGGCAACACCTCGGCCAGGACGCGGTCGATGCCGACCTGACGTGCGATGGCCTCGGCGGTTCGGCGGTTGTCGCCGGTAATCATCGCCGTCTCGACGCCGAGGCGGCGCAGCGCAGCCACGGCCGTTGCGGAGTCCTCCTTCACCGTGTCGGCGACAGCGACCAGGCCGGCCGGCGCGCCGTCCACGGCGACGAACATCGGCGTCTTGCCTTCGGCGGAGAGGCGCTCGGCGTCCGATTCGAGCCCCGATGCGTCCAGTCCCGCGTCGGCGAGGAGACGGCGGTTGCCGACGAGAAGGTCGTGGCCATCGACCGCGACGCGGATGCCTTTGCCTGTAACCGACTCGAATTCAGACGGCTCGGTGAGGACCAAACCACGTCCCTCAGCACCGCGCACGATGGCCTGCGCCAGCGGGTGCTCCGACGACCGCTCGGCGGAAGCCACGAGCCGCAGCAGATCGTCCTCGCCAAGGGTTCCGGTGGCTACCACATCGGTCAATGCGGGTTCGCCGCGGGTGATCGTGCCGGTCTTGTCCAGGACAACGGTCTGCAGCTTGTGCGCCGTCTCCAGCGCCTCGGCGGAGCGGATCAAGATGCCGTTCTCGGCGCCCTTACCAGTACCGACCATGATTGAAAGCGGCGTCGCCAGGCCGAGGGCGCAGGGGCAGGCGATGATCAGCACCGAGACGGCGCTGACAAGCGCGAACGTCAGCGCCGGCTCATCGCCGAAGTCGTACCAGGCAACGAAGGTGGCGATGGCGATGAAGATGACGGCGGGGACAAAGTAGCTCGCAGCCAGGTCCGCGAGGCGCTGGATCGGCGCTTTCGAGCCTTGCGCCTGCTCGACGAGCTTGATGATCTGCGACAGCATCGTGTCCCTGCCGACGCGCGTGGCGCGGAAGCGGAAGGCCCCCGTCTGATTGATCGTGGCGCCGATCACCAGGTCGCCAGCCTCCTTGGTCACCGGCAGCGATTCGCCGGTGACCATCGACTCGTCGATCGTCGAGCGGCCCACGACGATCTCGCCGTCGACCGGGATCTTCTCGCCCGGGCGCACGAGAACGACGTCACCGGGAATGACCTCTTCGATCGGTATCTCAGCCTCCTCGCCGTCGCGCAGGACCCGCGCCGTCCGCGCTTGCAAGCCGATGAGCTTGCGGATCGCCTCACCGGTGCCGGCCTTGGCGCGCGCCTCGAACAGGCGGCCCAGCAGAATCAGCGTGAGGATGACGCCGACCGCCTCGAAGTAGACGTTACGCAGGTCCTCCGTGAGCAGGGTGGGTGCCACCGTGACGACCACGCTGAAGCTGAACGCCGCAATCGTCCCGAGGGTGATCAGCGTGTTCATGTCCGCCGTGCGATGCCGCAGCGTCAGCCAGCCGGTGACGTGCACCGGCCAGCCCGTGTAGAGCATCACGGGAGTGATCAGGGCAAGCTGCGTCCACGGGTCCAGCAGGAACTCCGGCACCCACTCAACAGAGAAGATCTCATGCAGCATGACCGGGATCGCAACGGGGAGGGTTAGCAAGGCGCCGAAGGCGACTCGCCGGGTTAGGTCGCGGATTTCGGCCTGGCGTGCGAGAGCCTCGGCGTCCTCGGTCTCCTGCGAGCCTGGCTCCTCACGCTCGCGGACCTTGTAGCCGGACGACTCGATGACTGCCTTCATGTCGGCCACCGAAACCTGAGAGGAGTCGAAGGCGACCGAGACGCGCTCGGCGCCGAAGTTGACGTCGACGCGGTCAATGCCGGGCAGCTCCTCGATGAACGACTCGATGTTGGTCACGCAGGTGGGGCAGGTGACGCCGCCGCCGATCAGCGCGAACTCGACGTGCGACAGGGAGCCGACTTCTATGGTCGGCCCCACGCCGACCGCCCTGGCCACTTCGTGGGTGTGGCCGTTAGCCTCGACGGTCGGCCCGGTCGTCTGCGTAGTGGGGGCCGAAGCACCGTCGTCTTCTCCGCTGGCCTCTACGACCAGCGTACCGTGCACCATGTTCATGCCGCACGCGAAGCCAAACTCGCCGGCCTTGTCCGGCGTGAATTCCACGGCCGTCCTTTGGAACGCCGGCAGCGACTTGCTCACCTTGAAGTCGGGGAACACGACACGGGAGGTGCAGTCGCTCCCTTCCTGGCGGTCGAAGACCAGCCGGACGGGGACGCCTTGCTGCAGCCGGATCAGGTTGGGTGAGTAGCCGCCTTTCACGGTGATTTCGATTTCCTGCACGCCGCCGCGCATCTCAGCGGCGCGTGCCTTCTTCGGGCCGAAGAAGAACCAGGCCAGCACTGCAATGGCAACGGCGCCGCCGATGGTGACTAGTGCTTCATCGAGCATTTGTGGCCTCCTGAGGCATGAGGGTGGATGTCCCGCTACCTCTTGAGACAGCGGAGGTTGAAATAGTTACAGGTGCCGCCTTGCGATCACGACCCCTGCGCCGCTGCTCGTTATGCATCACCTCGCGCACCAAAGTCTTCATGCGGCTAAGCATGCCGAACCGATGAGAGGACGTAGACGACAGCGAGAGCGAGGGCAGCCAGCCAGGCGAGGGCAGCCGCCAGGGCTGTCCACTCGTCGAATCCTGAGGTGAAACCCGCGTCGAGGACGAGCCTAGTGCCCCCGAAGCCGGGCAGCAGCTTCATCCAGAATGCCTGCTCGCCTGAGATCAGCATCGGGTCCTGGTAGATGCCGATGTCGATCATCGGTAATGTGAACATGAGATAAGCGCCGCCGAGCCTGCCGACGACGAGCGCGGCCAGCCCTCCGATCAACGCGTACGTCAGGCCGACCAGCAGATTGGCTGTAACGAAGCTCCAGAGCACCTCGGGTCGGAACTCGATTAGAGCGACGCCGATCGATACCAGCGTCACCGCCGTGCTCAATACCAGGATCAATGCGAGGCGCGACCCGGTTACGACCAGGGGCGAGGCGCCCGCAATCATCAGCCGGGAATCGCTCCGTGCCGCACCGAGCATGGTGAAGAGGCCGACGAGGCTGGCGAGGAAAGCCGCCGTGATCGGAACCATGATCGCGCCGTGCACGTCGACCATCGACTCCGTGATGCTCTCGCTCTCGCCGCCCTCGCGGACGAGGAAGGTAAGCGGAATGTCCTCTGTGTTGTAGATCGACACGGTGATGAAGATGACCGGCACGACTACCAGGAGCGCCAGCAACAGGGCGTTGCGCTGGTACTCCCTTAGCAGGAGTCCGGTGATCGGCAGGACCTTCACTGGCCTATCCTCCGTTTGATCACGGCAACCGTCGCCGGGACGGCTACCGCGGCAAGATAGACCACCGACCAGAGCCACCAGCCACCTTCTATCGGCGAGCCCACCATGGCCGCGACGGTGATCTCGGACGGGAAGTGGACCGGTAACAGGTCGGCAAAGATGCCCTTGCCGGCCGCCAGCGGACCGCCAACGAATGCGTCCAGCATGAAGACGAGGATGATCACGAAGGAGCCTTCGAGATCGCCGCGGATGTAGATCGACAACAAGGATCCAATCGCGCCATAAATCAGTGACGCTATCAAGATCGCGGCGAAGAGAGCTTCGAGTCTGGCGACTTCCTGGGTTGCCAGCAGCATGCTCACGCTGATCAGCGTGGTGAGGAACGCCACCAGGATAGTGACGGCACCGTGTGCCGCGCCAACAGCTCCCGGACGCAGGCCGGCCAGGATCAAGCGTCCATCGACGCGGGCACTTGCCAGGGACAGAAAGAAGGACGCTACTCCGGCCAGGATCGATGCTGCCCAGAGGCCGGCGAGACCTGCGCCGGCGCGCACGCCCAGGTTGCCGCCCAGGACCTCCGAGAACGTGCTCAAGGCGCCGCTCATCGCCAGGATGAGCAGCGGCGGGATGATCAGCAGCAGGGCCAGGTTGACGGGCTCGCGAACGTACTGCCTGGCGTTGGCAACGATTACCTCCTGAGTCGCCGTCGACATCAGGCCTCCTCCGCTACAACGCCTTCTTTGAGATGCACGATCTTGTCGAAGTGTGAGCGCTCCTCGATGAAGTGGGAGATGATCAAGATCGTCGTCCCTTGCTCACGGAGTGACGCCGTGAGCTGCCAGAACTTGAGATAGGTCTCCCAATCGAAGCCTGAGTAGGGCTCGTCGAGGAGCAGCAGGTCGGGTTGGTGCAGCAGCGCGACGCTGAGGTTGAGCTTCTGCCGCGTACCGCCGGAGAGGTTCTCGACCAGCTCAGTCCGGAAGCGTCCGAAGCCCAGAAGGTCGAAGAATTCAGCCGCTCGTGCCTCCGTCTCCTCGTCCGGGAGGTCGTAGGCGTGGCCGAAGAGCCGGAAGGTCTCCTCGCAGGTCAATTTTTCGTACAGCAGCGGGATCTGGGGACAGTAGCCGATGCGACCGTCCAGTTCGACCGTTCCGGAGTCGGCGGTCATGAGGCCGACGATGATCTTCATCAGCACGCTCTTGCCCGAACCATTCTCGCCGACGAGACCAACCATCGACGCACGCGGCAGCGAGAACGTGACGCCGCGCAGGACGTGGTTGACGCGTGGGTGGATCGAGAACCGCCGATGGAAAGACTTGCGCAGGTCCTGGACCGTCAGGACCGCCTCCGGCCCAGCAGCGCGGCCTTGAAACTCCGAAGCTGCCACCCTCGTGTGTCCGTCAGCCACTGAGGTCCGTACGGATCTGCTCGAACTGCTCACGGCTGATCTCACCCTGGGCGTAGCGGCGTTTGGCAATCTCCAGGGGTGATTCACCGCCGGCGGCCGGGGTGCTCCTCTCTCCGCGGCCGAAAACCGTCGCGAAAGCCCAGATGACGAGACCCCAGAAGACCACAAACCAGATGCTGCCGAACAACATCCACCAGCCCATTCCTTCATGCTCGCCCCACATGTATCTACCTCCTGGTTGCAGGTTCAGTAGTGCTTTGACGGTGTCCTCAATCGAGAAGCCGAGCTTTCTCATCTGCTTGGTGATGCAGAGATACGGTGGCCCGCGAAATG
>DASTLN010000194.1:0-24190 GCA_035714925.1 Dehalococcoidia bacterium
ACACCCTCCAACCTCGCGCCCACCCCATTGCGAGCCACCGACCGGCAGGGAGAGGGCGCGGCAATCCCGTCGCCCCGCCTATCCCACACGCCACGACACCCTCCAACCTCGCGCCCACCCCATTGCGAGCCATCGACCGGCAGGGAGAGGCGCGACAACCCCGTCGCCCCGCCTTCCCACACGCCACGACAGTCCCCAGACGGGGCACTCTCAGGGACGCCGCGAGCCGGTAATCCGCCCAGCAACAACGTCGCGTCAGCGTTAGACCTGCAGGCTCACCAATGTGCCGGCACCAGCTACAACGCCGGCCAGGAGGAGATTTCGGTCTCCTTCTGGGTGATGAACTCCAGCAGCACCGGCCGGCCTGCCTGCGTCTCGGCGATGCCGCGTTTGATCGCCGGGATGATCTCGGACGGCTCTGTGACGCGCTCGCCATAGCCGCCGAGGGCCTTGGCGAAGTCGGCGTAGTTACCGGAGATGTCGGTAGAACGATACTTCTCCGTGGCGGTCGTCATCGCCTTGAGCTCGATGGCCATCGAGAAGTTGTTCGACAGCACGGACATGATCGGCACTCCCTCTCGGACGGCGGTCTCGAAGTCCATGCCAGTCATGCCGATGGCGGCGTCGCCCCACCAGTTGATGCAGAGCTTGTCCGGGTTGGCCAGCTTGGCGCCCATTGCCAGGCCGAGGCCGTAACCGAGCTGCGTGGTCTTGCCCCAGCCGATGTAGCTCAGCGGTGTCGTGCTGCGCCAGAACGGTGAGATCTGATCGCGCGGGCTGCCGGCGTCATGCGTGATGATCGTGTTGTCGATGTCGACCGTGTGCATCATGTCCCAGATCACGCGGTAGGGGGACATCGGCGAGTCGTCAGACGTCAGCTTGGGCATCCACTGCGCCATCCACTCCTCACGCTGACTGGTGATCTTCGACGCGACCTCTTCGAAACGGCCGCGTGGCTTGCCACCGAGACGCTCGCGGACGGCCTCGGTCAACGCCCTCAGTGTCAGCTGCGCGTCGCCGATCAGCGCGTGGCTGGCGACGACATCCTTGTTAAGGTCCTTCGGGTCATTGGTGGAGTGGACGTATGTCTTGCCCGCGGGGAATGAGATGCCGTAGTTCGTCTTGCCGAAGCTGCAGCCGATGCCGAAGACGACGTCGGCGTCCCGGAGGTGCTGGTAGACGGGGCCGGGCAGCGAGCGGCCGCCGGAGCCCAGCGACAGCGGGTGGTCCTCAGGGAAGGCGCTCTTGCCTTCGAGGCTCGTCGTCGTGGGCACTTCTAACAGCTCGACGAGCTCCTTGAGCTCGTCCCATGCCTGGGCATAGTGGACGCCCTGGCCGGCGTAGAGCATTGGGCGCTCCGCGTCGACCAATACGCGGGCCACTTCGTCGACTGCGGCCATGTCGGGGCCGCTGCGTGTCGCGAAAGTCGGGACGTAATCGAGTGGCTCGGGCACCTCTTCGGTCCAGAGGTCGCCGGGGATCTCGATGAGCGCGGGACCGCCGCGGCCGTTGCGCGCCTGTGAGAAGGCGCGGCGCATCGCGTCTGGAACCGCGGCGGCGACGGTGACCTGCTCGCACCACTTCGTGACGTGCTGGTAATTAACCAAGGCGCTGAAGTAGGGGAAGACGTTGGTCTGCGTCCGTCCGTAGCCGCCGGCGATGACAACGATCGGCACCGACTCTGAAAACGCCTGCGCCACGGCACCGAAGGCGTTCTCCGTACCGGGGCCAGACTGCATCGTGAAGACGCCGATGTCCTTGCCGGAGCGCATGCGGCTGAACGAGTCCGCCATGTGCACACCGATGCGCTCCTGGCGCACGACGAGCGGCCGGATGTCGGCGCGGGCGCATGCGTCGAACAGCGGATTGATCGGGTAGCCAATCAGCGTCTCCACGCCCTCGCGCTTGAGGATCTCTGCAATCGCGTCTTGAACTTGCATCGTTGTCTCTTTCGAACTCGAAACGGGGTTACCAAAGCTCTCGAGAGGCGATCCTGGCGCCTTCGGAGAGGGAGCGGAACTTGGCCATGACCAGCTCCGGATGTACGCGCGGCGTGGCCGACGCACCGGTGCCGAACCCGCAGTCTACGCCCGCGATGACGTTCTCGCGACCTACGACGCCGGCGTACTGCACGATGCGCTGGGCCACGACCTCGGGGTGTTCGACGAACGTGGTGAGGGAGTCGATGACGCCGGGCATCAGGATTTTGCCCTCCGGCAGCCTAAGGTCTTGCCAGACCTTCCATTCATGGGCGTGGCGCGGATTCGCGGCTTCAATTGAGTAGAGGTCCGCGTTGACTTCGAGGATAAGGTCGACGATTTCCTTGAACTCGATGTCGCCGGTGTGCGGGTTCTCGTTGTTGCCCCAGCAGACGTGATAGCGCACGCGATCTGAGGGGATGCCTTGCAGCGCGTGGTTCAGCGCGGCGTGGCGAACCTGCAGCGCTTTGCGGAACTCAGGAAGGTCCTTCCAGTTCTGGCGGTCCCAGGACATGGCGGCGTCAGGCGCGTCGATCTGCAGCAGGAGGCCGGCATCGACGATCGCCCTGTACTCGTCCTTGAGCACGTCTGCTAGCGCGAAGTCGTACTCCTCCTCTGTCTTGTAGTAGTCGGAGGGGATGCGCATGGCGACGATACCCGGTGAAGGGGAGGGCAGGAACGCCTCCTCGACGCCTGCCACGGCCATCGCTGCCTTCATGTTGGCGATGTCCTGGATGTAGGCGCGATCTTTCCATCCCAAAGGCCCAACGTTCATCGGCCGCCGCTCCTTGAGGCCAATGAGCATCCGCGGGCGGTCCTTCGAGTACTCCGGGAACGGGTCCGGCCGCCGGCTTGGGTTTACGAATCCGGGTCCGGTGTTCTCGCCCTCGAAGCCGCTGAGGCGGTCGGCCACGTAGTCCGAGAACATCGGCTTGCTCAGCTCGCCATCGCTGGGAATGTCTACGCCCGCGTTGGCCTGCTCTTTGACGATTTCGGCCACGGCCGACTTCGTACGCGCGGCCCAGGCGGCTTCGTCGTAAGGCCGGCCGTTGACCTTGTCCTGCATCAGCTCCAGGAGGTCAGGCGGCCTCACCAGGCTGCCGGCGTGGCTGGTCAGGATGCGGTCCGTGCTGCGTCGCATGCGCGCTCCCCGCTACTCGAACTCAATGACGGGGTTCTTGGGCCGATTGCCCTCGAGCACACGGATCACCTCTTCCGCTGCGCCCCACTCGCCTCGCACCGAAGCCTCCGCCGTGCCGGCGCCGATGTGCGGTGTCAACAGGACGTTGTCGAGCGTGAACAGCGGGTGCTCCGGCGCCGGCGGTTCGTGCTCCATGGCGTCCAACGCGGCGCCGGCCAGCTCACCGCGCGAGAGGGCGTGGTAGAGAGCGCTTTCTTCGACGATGCCGCCGCGCGCAGCGTTGATCAAGATGGCGGTCGGTTTCATCAGGGCCAGGCGGCGGGCATCGATCATGCCGAACGTCTCGGCATTCCTGGGGCAGTGAATCGTCACAAAGTCGGATTCAGCGAGCAGCGTCTCGAGGTCGACGAAGCGGCCGCCGAGCGCCGTGACGTGTGCGGCCGGGATGTACGGGTCGTAGACCATGAGGTCCATCTCGAATGCGCGGGCGCGCAGCGCGACGCGGGTACCGATGTTGCCCATGCCGACGATGCCGAGCGTCTTGCCCGCCATCTCGATACCGAAGAACTTCGTATAGTCGCCCCAGCGACCTTCGCGTACGGCGATGTTTGCCTCGTGTGTGTGGCGTATCAACGAGAGCATCTGCGCGAACACCAGCTCAGTCACCGCAACCGAGTTGCTGCCCGGCTGGTTGGTCACCCAGACGCGGAGCTCGCGCGCCGCATCGAGGTCGACGCGGCTGGCGTCTACGCCGACGCCGGTTCGGGCGATGATTTTCATGCGGCCCGAGGTCATATGCTCGCGCCGGATCTGGCCTTTGCGGCTGATTACGGCGTCCGCCTGCGGGGCTTCGCGCTCCCAGCCCGCCGCGTCGACCCACGGGTCGACCTCAACCACATCAACGCGTTCTTTGAGCCAGGCGACGACCTCGGGATGAAACCGCTCAATGAGGACTCTACCTAAGGACATTTCTACTCCGATGCCAGGGTCACGGGAGCCTCGCTGAGGTCTTCGTGGTCGGTGAAGGCCGCGCGCAGGTGCTCAGTAGCCAGCAGCCAGTCGGCGTCGTTGGGCAGGATGACGCCACCGGATCGCGTGAGGTAAAGGTCGGGGTTATCGACGGTTGCAGGTTCGTCGCCGTTTTCGTGCAGAGCCCTGGCTGCCCGGAGCAGGGCGCGCCGCGTCCGGATCACCATCGCGTCGGACGTGCCGAGGTGCTCGTGGTCGCGCTGATAGATTGGGCCCATGGTTTCGGTGACGCACTGGTCCTGCTCGTGGATGCCGGCGATGCCGGTGAAGCTGCTGCCAGACTTTTGCCGCTCGCGGTCGATGAAGTAGTCATTGCTCAGCGCGCCCCTGCCGACCGAGCGTCCGAGCCAGCTTGTGGTGTTGGGCAGGTAGTCGTCGTGGCCGAAGACATAGGTGTTCTGGCCGACCATGGCGCTGCCGGCACGGCCCGCCATGCTCCACAGCATGCAGTTGTCGTCGTCCAGCGGGACCCAGGCGCGGACCAGCACTTGCTTGCCAAGGATGCCCGTGGGGATCATCGAGAAGCAGGGATAGAGGAAGTGCGCGATGCGCCAGTACGTGAAGCCGGGCTCGGCGGGCCGGTAGGCGCCGTAAGAGGTGCCGAAGCCGGTCCCGATCACGACGTAGCGCGGCGCTTTGTCTTTGAGCGAGTAGTAGCTGAAGCTCTTCGGGCGCTGGTTCTCCAGCAGTTCGCCACCGCTGTGGAGGAAGCTGAGGTGACTCGTGTCGATGTCACCTTCCATCGCCTGCATCCAGTTGCAGGCGCGGTGCGCCGTCTCCAGCAACACCTCATCTTCCGGCAGCATATTGGGTTCGATCCGCGGCAGCGGCGGCGGAACCTGGCGCGGGCCCATGTAAGCCCAGATGATGCCGTTGCGTTCGTGTGCCGGGTAAGCCTTCGCGCGGACCTTGCTTTTGAAGTTGGACTCGGCGGGCTCGGAGGGCATATCGACGCAGGCGCCGGCGACGTCGAACTTCCAGCCGTGGTAGACACAGCGCAGGCCTTCCTCTTCGTTGCGGCCGAAGAACAGAGACGCGCCGCGGTGCGGGCAGGCGCTCTGGATCAAGCCGACTTCACCTGAGGACGTGCGGAAAGCGATCAACTCCTCGCCGAGCAACTTGACGCGCAACGGTGGGCCGTCCGGCGACGGTAGCTCGTCACGGCGGACGGCGGGTAGCCAGTGCTGGCGCATAAACTCGCCCATTGGCGTGCCGGGGCCAACGCGAGAGAGAACCTCGTTGTCTGCCTTGTTCAACATTGGCGAACCTTCTAGCGAATCCGGCCCTGCGCGCTTTGAGGCGATTTAGAGAATACTCCAGTTACGGGCATACGGGCATACGGGCATACGGGCATACGGGCATACGGGCATACGGGCATACGGGCATACGGGCATACGGGCATACGGGCATACGGGCAGACGGGCAGACGGGCAGACGTGGGGGTGATCTTGCGGCGACCCTGCTGCTCGCTTAGGCTGCGCGCAGCTTAGAGGGGGATGAGTATGAGACTCGTACTGTTTGAGGGACCCGGCGCCGGCCGTGGCATCCGGCCCGGCGTGCTGACGGACGACGGCGTCGTTGATGTGTCCCGGGTAACCGATGCCCTGGATGGGCGCAACCCGCAGGAGCTGATGACGCTGATCATCGATGAATTCGAGGACTTGCGGGCGCTGTTCGAGGAGGTCGTTGAAGCATCGAGGCCGGTGCCGCTGGACATTGTGCGGCTGCGGCCACCCCTGCCACGTCCGGGCAAGATACTTTGCTGCATCGGCAACTACTGGGAGCACGCCCAGCGCGATGCGCGGCCTCTAAACATCTTCCTCAAGAACCCGGACGCTGTGATCGGTCCCGGCGACACGATTGTCTTGCCGTCCTACAACGAGAAGCAAAACTACGGCGACTCTCCGGGACCGTATGTATTTCAGCACGAAGCCGAGCTGGCGCTGGTGTTCAAGGGGCCGTCGAAGTCGGTACCGCGCGACGACTGGCGCAGCGCCGTGTTCGGCGTCACGGGCATGATTGACGTTTCGGCCCGCGCGGAGGCACGTTACACATGGCGTCAAGGGAGCTGGATGGGCAAGAGCTTCGACACCTTCGCGCCGATCGGCCCGGCGATTACGACGCTGGACGAAGTGGACGACCCGAACAAGATACACGTCCAGTTCTGGAACAACGGCGATTTGCGGCACGACTACAACACAGACGATATGGAACACCGCGTGCCGGAGCTGGTCGAGTTCGCCAGCGGCATCATGACGCTGAATAGTGGCGACGTGCTGGCCTGTGGGACGAACCACGAAGGCCTCGGTCCGTTGCAGGACGGCGAGATCTGCGACTTCGAGATCGAGAAGGTGGGCCGCATGCGACTGCACGTCTCCGACCCTATGAAGCGCACGTGGGAGCGCGGCGTCTATATGGGGGAAAACTCGACGAACCTGGAAGCGCGCCGCCAGCGCGGGGAGCTCTAGCTACAACGGCTGCGGTTCTCGGACCCAGGTGAACAGCACGAAGCCGACGGCCAGGAAGAGCAGCGCCACGGTGAAGAAACCGGCGTCCAGCGACACCGCGGCGAAGAAGGCGCCGGCCAGCGGCCCTACGCCAAACGCCAGCGCCTGAACCGTCCCCGCCACGCCGAAGGCGGTGCCCCGCCGAGAACGCCGTACGTTGGCGGCGATCAGCGTGTTCAGCGCAGGCACCATGGCGGAAACCACGAGGAAGATGGTCAAGAAGCCGAGAATGTAGACGGGTACGCCGTTGGCGAAGGCGACGAGCAAGAACCCGACGCAGCCGAGGCTGCAGATCAGCGCAAACGGCGGCCCGGACGGCGTACCGCGGAAGACGCGTGGCGCCAGGAAGAGCACGCTGATCGCGCTGACGAGGCCGGCCAGTGTGAAGGCCAACCCGGCTTCCCCCGCTACGTCGTCGCTGCCTTTGAGACCCTTGAGCGCAATCGGCGTGGCGAGCCGGATCAGCTCGTTCATGCAGTAGACGGCGAATAGCGCGCCGATTGCGAGCTTGAACTGGCCCGACATGCGAAACGGCTCCAGCGGGGGTTCTGTCGCCGTCCTGCGCGCCGCGACAGGGTCGCGAGGCACCATCAGGAGGATCGCGATCCCCGCGATGAACGGCACGATGGCTGCCACCGCGATCGAGGCGCGGTAACTGAGGAGCAGCGCCAGCCCGGCGCCGACGGCCGGACCGATCGTTGTCCCGAGATACTGGCCGCCGGTCACGATGCTGAGGCTGCGGTTGAGCCGGGAGTCCGGGACGATGACGCTAACAAGCGCAACGGACGCCGGCACGAAGCCGGAGAAGAAACCCTGGCAGCCGAGCGCGATTGCGAGGTGCCACGGCGCCTGCGCCACGGCCGCGACGCCGAAGGTGAATGTGCCGAGGAATAGCGCACGCAGCATCATCACCTTGCGGCCAAGCCGATCGGAGAGGACGCCCCAGACGGCGCTTGATGCCAGGCGTCCGATTCCTTGCGCCGTCAGCGCGATCGACATCCAGAACACAGCGTTGGCATCACTGGTGGCGCCAAGCTCCAGCACGTAGAGCGGCAGAAAGGGGTACCAGAGATTGTAGGACATGGACGTCGCGCAAACCGCGGCGGCGATGACGAAGACCGAGGTGCGGCTGCGGTCAGGGACTGGCGGCACTGAAGTGGGAGGGTCGCCGCCAATGTCATCGAGGTGGGATGTCATCTGGCAGAGTCTACGATGTAGTATCGCGTCGCTATGAACCCGATCGTCCTTGCTCCGACCACTCTGATGCAGGCGCCGCCACTGCGATACATTGCCGCTGCAGCGGAGGCGGGGTACGACGGCATCGGACTGCGCCTCTATCCCTCACCCGGTATGCCGTTCTTCCCAATCGTCGGGGACCCAGACATGATGCGCGAAGTGCGTCGCGCGTTGGCCGATGCCGACCTGCAGGTCTTCGACGTGTTCACCTGCTATCTGCTGCCGGAGATGGACTTCGACGCGATGAAGCGCGCCCACGAGTTCGGAGCCGAGCTTGGCGCGAAGTACGCGCTGGTCATCGGTGATGATGACGACTGGGGACGCATGGCCGACCATTTCGGCCGGCTTTGCGACAACGCCGCCGAGTTCGGGCTGGTCTGCGCGCTGGAGGCACCGGTCAATCGCCGGACGCTGAACACGCTGGAGCTGAACCTCAAGCTTATCGAGGATAGCGGACGCCGCGCGGCGTTGAGCATCGACCCGGTGCAATACGTCCGGGCCGGGCACACCTTCGATCAACTCCAGGGCTTCGCAGCCGAGATGATGCCCTACAGCCAGATTGGCGACTCTCCGAGCCTGTCGCCAGGCGAGCCTTACTGCATGCCCGGCGATGGCATCGTTCCGCTGGCGGAGCTTCTCGACTTGCTGCCGCCCGACGCGCCGCTGAGCCTGGAGTATCACCAACGCGACGAGAGCTATTCGTACGAAGCGTGGGCAAAGCTCGTCCTCGATGGCACGCGCGCGTTCCTGCAGCGCTATTACGACTCGAAGGGCTGATGGCCGGTCGTTTTCGATTCGGGCTGCTTTACACCGGCGGGACGCTTGAGGAGTGGCGCGAGACCGCACGCAAGGCAGAGGACCTCGGCTTCTCGACGCTCGTCGCCCAGGAGCACTTCGGGGCTCAGCTTTCACCATTGCACAGTCTGGTGGCCGCAGCGGCAGTGACTACGCGGCTCCGCTTCGGCACGATCGTGCTCGACAACGACTTCCGGCACCCCGCGGTGCTGGCCAAGGAAGCGGCGACGGTTGACGTGCTGACGGGAGGCCGGTTCGAGCTGGGCCTGGGAGCCGGGTGGCTGGCGTCGGATTACGAGGCGACGGGGATTGCTTTCGAAGCCGCGCCGGTACGGATACAGCGTCTGAAGGAGGCGGTGCAGATTTGCCGATCCTTCTTCGCCGGGGAGTCCGTCACGTTTCACGGCAGGCACTACAACGTCACCGGACTCGAGGCGTTCCCGAGACCGGTGCAGCAACGTCTCCCTGTGCTGATCGGCGGGCGGCAGCGGCGTATGCTCTCGTACGCCGCGGGTGAGGCCGACATCGTCAGCATCTCGATGCTCGATCCGCGGCCCAAGGACGGGCCGCCGCCCCCGGGCTTCGCCGAGAAGGCAGCCTGGGTGCGCGAGGCGGCCGCGAGGCCGGTGGAGATTCACGCGAACGGCTTCGCCGCCGAGGTCACGGATGACGCCGCCGGGGCACTGCAGCGCATAGCCGACCGCATCGGCGCGACGCCGCAGCAGGCGCTGGAGAACCCGGCCAACCTGGTGGGCAGTGTGGATTCGATCGTCGAGCAATTACAGGGTTGGCAGGAGCGCTGTGGGCTCGGCTACATCAGCCTTCAGCCCCGTGTCATGGCCGCCTTCGCGCCCGTCATCGCACGACTCACCTGATGCCGAGACGTGGTAGGTTGAAGGGGGAGTGACACTCTCCGTGGACTTGTGATACTGCCTCCTATCCACTTCGGATGGGAGGCAAGTCATGAACCTGAAGATTTCTCTATTACTCGCGGGAGGGGCCGCAACCGGCGTTATTGGCCTCGCGGCCGCTGTCGTCTTCACCGGCACGAAGCCGATGGCGGAGCCAGAGGCGCCGCGACTCAGTGCCGCGGCGATCGAGGCGGAGAAGCCGCTGCCCGACCCCGCGGCGAGCGGCGTGATCATCGCGGCATCCGGTAACTACTATTACTGGCTGAACCCGGCAGGCGGGGTCGGAACCCTCAGGCAGTGGCCGTACGCCGCGGACGGCGTTTCGCCGGACGGACGCTGGCAGGCTGGGATCGACTGGGACGAGGACGAGGCGTTCCTACGCGTCATCGACCTGGACTGGCCGGACTATCCGGAGAACACGAAATCGGTGCGGTTGTCCGCGTCGCTGGTCGGCGCCGAGTGGGCGCCCGGCTCTCCGACCCTGGCGGCGCTGGACCAGGGCGGTCTCTACCTAGTAGACCCGGCCAGCGGCGCGGCGAGCCTCGTTGCTGAGGGCGTCACAGCCTATGCCTGGGGTGCAGGCGACCGTCTGATCTTCGCGACACAAGACGATTCCGGAGCCCGCCTCTCGGGCCTCGATGAGCGCGGTCAGGCTACCAAGCTGGCCGCGCTCACGGGGCCGATCGGTCGTTTCTACGTGTCGCCGGAGCGCGACCAACTCGTCTACACGCAGGACGACGCAGAGGGCTGGCGGCTGCTGAGCCTGGATCCAGCCTCGGGCGCCATCGAGGATTACGGCAACCTGGGACACGCCGCGGATCAAGTCGTCGCCGCGGCACCAGAGCTCGCGATCGCGTGGTCGCCTGACGGCACTCGATTCTCGGTTGGCCCCGTTAGCAAGCCTTACGTGATGCACGTCTTCGAAACGGCGGATGACCTGAAGTACCGTTATTCGACGTATCGATTCGAGGAGGGCTACGCCGGTGAGCTTTCCTGGTCGCCGGACGGGACCCAGTTGGCGATTTCGACCTACAGCCTCGACCGCACGAAGCACGAGGTCTACGTCATGGACGTCGAAGCGGGTGGTGTGCCGCGTCACCTTCTGGACGGCTGCAAGATAGTGTGGTCGCCGGACGGCAAGTTCGTTGCCGTGAAGCGAGAACCGCGCGACGCCTCCGGCGTTGCCGCAATTCGGGTCGATACGGGCTTTCACTGGGCGTTGAATACCAACCCACAGTTCGTGCCGGTCGTCTGGGGTGAGGACATGGAGGGCGCCCTGACGCTGGCGGCGAAACCCGTACCATACGCCGTACAGCTAGGTAAGTGAGGCGGACCGTAGCGTAGATCATGAGGCAGACCGGGGGTCCGGCGCGTTCAAGGGAGGGCTACCACTGGTTCCGCGGCTGGCGGAAGCCCACCGACGCGCAACGCCGCGTCCTGGATGAGCTCGTAGCCGGCGGGACCTACGCCCAGATCGCCGCCCGGATCGGTATCTCCGAAGACGGGGTGAAGTGGCACGTCGGTGAGCTGCGTGACGAGACCGGCTTTGCAGACCGTCGAGAGCTGGCGGAGTGGTGGCAGGAGGAGCGTAACCGCGGCGGCGTCAACCTCCTTCTTCCCTTTGCCTCGCTGTGGCGGTTTGCTTCTCGGAACGCCGTCGCAACACTCCTCGTAGCGGGCGTGGTTGGCGTCTCGCTGGTGGTCGGTTGGTTTGCCTATGATGGCCTGCGCGGCGAAGACGACGCGACGGCAACTGGGGCGGCGCCGGTACAGACGCCAGAACGCGCCGCCGCGATCCCCTTCGTGCCCACTCCTACGCCGACGCCCGCGCCCTCCGGCGCATTGCTCTTCGAGGTCGAGACGGGCGAGGTGACGATTCTGCCGGGCAACTTCACGGCCCGTAAGTGGCTGGACACGGAGTTGATGACGTTCACGATCCTCAGCGGCAAGCCAAGTGTCATCGACGCGCAGGGGAACGTGACGCAGATTTCGGAGCACAGCGGGGGCGAGGTGGAGCCTGATACAGACAACCATCGGGTGGTTATCTGGGACTGGGAGGCCGGCCTGCTCGAGGTCGTGGATACGGATACGCTGGAAGTTGTGAGTAGGGGTGAATTTGGCGCGGTCCCAGTGGGGACGCGTAGCTGGGCGGTGTCGCCCGTGGCCGGCAAGGTCGCGATCACGGATGAGCCCTACCAAACCGTGACTGTCTACAACCTCGACGCTTCCATCGCGAATCAGGTCTTCAGCGCGGAGCCAGACGAATACGTCTGGGGTATCGATTGGTCTCGAGATGGCGAATGGCTGCTCGTTCGCGCCCGCACTGAAGAGGACAACATCAAGGAGCGCAGCTTGATCTTTCAGCCCGACGGGACGCTCGTGATGGAGTACGCCGCATATGCCAACTGGGCCGGAGCTAGGGCGCTGCGTCTCTATAAGCGAGAAAGCGGCACCAGGCTGGTGATTGACTCGATGGTCGACATGGCGCATCAAGGTCAGATCCCGATCCCGGAGGGTGATCTGCTCTGCGTCTCGCCGGATGGGCTGTACGCGGTGACGGGCGTTGCCGAATCGACCGCCTTCAACGCGCCGACCGAGCATCGCCTGGTGGACCTTGTGACAGGCGATGTCGTTTCGAGTGTCGTCATGAACCGGTTCCTCGTTAACTGCGATTGGACTCCAGATGGTGGCAAGGCGATCCTCTCAAGTGGCGGCAAATAGCAGCAAGACCTTGCTGTCGCGGGACGCGCGATTAGACTAGGTCCGTGGGGTTACTGACACTCAGGCGTGTTCCCGAGCCCGAGATCATGGACACCGACGAGGAGGTCGATGCCTATACGTCCGCCGCGGCGCAGGCGTACCTGGAGGCGATCGACAGGACGTTCGTCGACCACCTCGGGAGACTCATCGGCCCCTCCGGCCTGCCGTTCCTGGACTGCCGCGTCCTCGACTTCGGGTGCGGTCCAGGCCAGATACCGATTCTGATCGCGCGGCGCTGGCCCGGGATGCGCATCATCGGCGCCGATGCCGGGCCCAACATGATCGAGCAGGCGAAACGCGATGCCGCGACGGCGGCCGTCGATATCGATTGGCAGGTCGTGCGTCTTGGCCCCGGAGGTGATTCGCGCCTTCCTTACGAGGACGAAGACTTCGACGTCGTCCTCTGCAACTCAACGCTGCACCACCTGGACGACCCGCTGGGCGCGCTCGATGAGCTGGCGCGTGTCGCCAAGCCTTCGGCCGCCGTGCTGATCCGCGACCTGATGCGCCCCCCGGCGCCGGCGTACCCACTGCACGTCTGGCTATTCGGCCGGCACTACAGCGGCGAGATGCGTCGCTTGTACGAGGCGTCGGTTCGCGCCGCGTATACGCTGGGCGAGCTGCAGTCCATGCTCGAGCAGTCAAAGCTCAACGACGGACGTTCACGAGTGTTCAAGCGCGGCATGACCCACCTCAGTATTGAGCGTGCGGCGCTGGCTAGTAACGGAGACTGACGGATGGTGGACATGAAGGTGATCGGCACCCCGGCGGTACGGACGGTCGACGGCGTCGAGAAGGTGACCGGGACGGCGCGCTACACGGCGGACTACTCGCTGCCGGGGATGCTGTGGGGCAAGACGCTGAAGAGCCCGTACCCGCACGCCCGGATCGTCAGCATCGACACGTTGGCGGCAAAGGCGCTCCCCGGCGTGCACGCCGTGATCACGGGCAGGGACGTTGCCGACGCAGGGCGGTGGGGTCGGGCCGTCAAGGACGTGCCGGTGATCGCCGTGGACAAGGTGCGATTTGTGGGAGAGCGCGTCGCTGCGGTTGCCGCCGAGGATGACGACATCGCGGAGGAAGCACTGTCTCTAATAGAGGTGGAGTATGAGCAACTGCCGGCGTTGCTGACGCCGGAAGAGGCGATGGCGCCCGGCGCGCCGATCCTGCATCCCGATTTCAACGACTACTTCGGTTTCCCGCAGAAGATGGAGACGCCGTCCAACGTCTTCCGGCAGACACACCTCGAACGGGGCGACATCGAAGCCGGGTTCGGCGAGGCGGACCTGGTCTACGAGGCGACTTATACGACGCAGCGCATGTTCCAGGGCTACCTGGAGCCGCAGTCGGTGCTGGTCGATATCAACGCGGATGGGCGGATCCACGTCTGGATCTGCAGCAAAGTGCCGTACAACACGCGCGACTCGCTGGCTTACTCCGCGAACCTGCCGGAGGATCGCTTCCTCTTCCACCACACTCACATCGGCGGCGACTTCGGTGGCAAGGGGAACTCTCGCAATACGCCGGTGGCGTACTACCTGGCGAAGGCGGCGGGCCGGCCGGTGAAGATCGTGACGGATTACATCGAGGAGTTGGGCGCAGGGAATCCGCGGCACGCGACCAAGACTCGGCTAAAGACGGGTGTCAAGAACGACGGCACTATCGTTGCGCATAGCGTTGAGTACACGGTTGATTCCGGCGCTTACGCGGGCTTTAAGCCGTTTGGGGCGATTGGCGGGGCGAACCAGGCGGCGGGGCCGTACCGCATCCCCAACGTGACTATCGAGTCGCGGTTTGTGTATACGAACACGGTCCCGGGTGGGTTTATGCGGGCGCCAGGCGACCCGCAGGGCGTGTTCCCGGTCGAGTGTCACCTGGACGATATTGCGCGGAAGCTGGGGATGGACCCGGCGGAGATTCGCCGCAGGAACCTCGTGGTGGATGGGGATGAGACGGCGTGGGGGGAGCATCTGGAGCACGTCCGCGCTATCGAGACGCTGGAAGCGGCGGTTGAGGCGGGCGATTACGATGCGTCGCGGCCGGCGGGAGTGGGGCGGGGGATTGCGTTCGCGGACCGGGGGAGCGGTGGCGGCGAGGGGACGACCGACATCACTTTGAAGCCGGACGGCAGCGTGGTCATCGGGACTCCGATATTCGACCAGGGGACGGGGACTTATACGACGCTGATGCAGGTCACGTCGGAGGAGTTGGGCGTGCCGCTGGAACGCATCTCTATCGAGGTGTGGGATACGGACAAGCTGGACTTTGATTCGGGGGTTGCGGGTAGCAGGGCGAGCCGGGTGAATACGGTTTCGTGCTTTTTGGCGGCGGAGGAAGTGCGCCGTTTGCTGGGGGAGCTGGCGGTTAGCGAGCTGGGTTGGCCGGTCGAATCGCTGTCTTTTGCGGGGAATGAGGTGCGCCGGACGGACCTGGAGGAGGCGGTGACGTGGGAGGAGCTGCTGCAGCGCACCGACCGGGAGATTACGGGCCGGGGGCACAGCCAGGAGGGGGCTCGAGGGACGAACCAGCCGCATATCACGTCGTTCGCGGCGCAGGTGGCGGAGGTTTCGGTGGACCGCGAGACGGGGGAGGTGCGGCTGCTTAGGATGACGACGGCGCACGACATCGGCCGGGTTATCAACCCTATCGGGCACCAGGGGCAGATCAACGGCGGGATGATCCAGGGCTTTGGCTACGCGACGATGGAGGAGGTGCGGATGGAGGACGGGCGGGTGACGACGCTTTCGCTGGGGGACTACAAGCTGCCGAATATCAAAGACATCCCGGAGCTGCGGACGGTGCTGCTGGAGTCGGAGGACGGCTACGGGCCGTACAGCGTGCGGGGCATCGGCGAGGGGCCGCATATTCCGGTGCCGGCGGCGATCTCTAACGCCATCATGGACGCGGTGGGCGTGAGGATTGCGGACCTGCCGCTGACGTCGGAGCGGGTGTACAGGGCGCTGCAGGGGTAACGCGGAGGCCATTCGTTGATACCGGGACGGCCCTGTTGCCTGAGGGCGGCCGGGCCGTTTCGTCGTGTCCGGGAGTCGGGCGCTGAGGCTGCGCCGGGAGTGACGTGAGGGGGTCGGAGTTGGGCGGCCGTGCGTCGTAGGGTGAGGGCGTCCGGGTCGAGGCGGGTATGGGCAGGCGGTGCGGGAGTCTGGACGCAGGGATTTCGCAGCGGATGCGGGTGCGCCGCGAGGGGGTTTCGAGGGGGTGGCGGGTGTGGAGCGAGGGGCGTTTGGGTCAATTAGCCGGGGAGTTGCCGGGGGGAACGCGGGCAGAGGAGGGGGAGAAAGTGGCGCGAAGACGGGTGAAGCGCGGGGAGCATTTGGGACGGCAAGGGACGACGGGGGAAGAAAAGGGGCCGCCGCGGAGCCTGCGGGAGGTGCGGGAGGGGTTCCCGCTATCGCAGCACGAGCTGGCGGCGTGGACGGGGCTTTCGGAGTCGACGATCCAGGCGTTGGAGAAGCGGAAGCGGCGGCCGCGGCCACACACGATGCGGGAGCTGGCGAGGGTGTTGAAGGTGGAGGTGGAGGATATCGCGTGGTGGTGAGGGGTTGGGGTTTAGCCACAGATTTCGCAGATTGGCGCGGATTTGGGTACAGGATGGCGAAGTCGCGGTTGCAAATCCGTTTGCCGATAAGATAATGACGTGCGCGAGCAGCTAGGTGCTCGCATCAGTCATGAACGATCAAGGCTAAATGGTATGGCAACCGAACAGATTTTTTTCCTGCTAATCGCTCTTTTCGGGGCTGGATTCCTTTTCATCTCCTTCGTCCTGGGTGAGGTAGGGGACTTCTTCGACAGCGTTGGTGACATGGTCGGCGATCATGTCGACTTTGGCGGAGACGGCGGCGGCGATGTTGGCGGGGACGGCTCTGAGGGTCCTTCGCCTCTAAGCCTGCGTAACCTGATGGCCTTCCTGACGGCTTACGGCGCTTCCGGCCTGATTACCTCGTCCTACGGCTGGGGCACCTTGAGCAGCAGCCTGTTCGCCATGGTGCCTGGCTTCATTCTGGGATTCATTGCCTACAAGTTCATGGCTGCCCTGTCCGGCCAGCAATCCAGCAGCGTGGTTGAGGTAGCGGGGCTTGTCGGCAGGGTCGGGCTGGTGGAGGTGTCGTTGCCACAGGGGGGCCTGGGCCGCATCTCAATTAACACCGCGAGCGGCAGAAGCAGCTTTCTCGCCCGGGCGGAAGATGGCGTGCCTATTGGTGCGGGCGATTCAGTGGTAATCAAAGCCACCATAGGCGGCGATCTAATCGTCGCGAAGGTGCCCACGGCACCGAAGGAGTAAGCAGATGGCAGCTCTGTTCGTAGGGGTCGGAGTCGTCCTAATCCTCCTCGTCCTGTTCTTGATTGTCGCGACGGTTAGTCAGCGCTACGTCAAGGTGCCGCCCAACCTAGTCGCGGTGATCTCGGGTCGGCGGCGTTCTTTCCAGAGTATCGACGGCATACGCCAGGTGGTTGGCTTCCGAGTCGTCCGGGGTGGCGCAACCATCGTGTGGCCGGTGATCGAGCGCCTCGACTACCTCTCGCTGGAGGAGATGAACCTCCTGATCGAAGTGCGCAAAGCGATTACGAGAGAAGGCGTGCCGCTAAACGTCGACGCCGTCGCCAACGTCCGCATCGGCTCCGACGACGCATCGATCATGGCCGCGGCGGAGCGCTTCCTGACCTTCAACGTGGAGGAGATTCACTCCATCGTCCTGAAAACCCTTGAGGGTCAGCTACGTGCGGTGCTGGCGGGCCTCACGGTCGAGAAAGCGAACGACAGTCGCGAGGAGTTCCAGCAGTCGGTTACTGCTGCGGCCTCGGCTGACCTCGCCAAGATGGGTGTCCAGATCGACAACATCGTCATTCAGGCGATCTGGGACGAGGTGGGCTACCTCGAGGCTTTGGGCAAGAAGCGCACCGCCGAGGTCAAGCGTGACGCTGAGATCGGTGCTGCCGGCGCACGGCGCCAGGAGGTCGAGCAGGTCGCTTCCAACGATCTTGCGGCCGCCCAGGCTCGCGCCGTCGCGGACCAGAAAATATCCGAGGCAGAGAAGGCGCGGGACGTGGCCCGGGCTGAGTACCAGGCGGAGATCATGGGCGCGCAAGCCAAGAGCGCCCAAGCTGGGCCGCTGGCCGATGCGATGGCAATGCGTGCCGTGCGAGTCGCGGAGGTCGAAGTCGAGAGGGCCGAGACTGATGCGCGCATCGGCGTTGAGGAAAAGCGCATCGAGCAATCGAGGAAGGCGCAGGAAGCCGATATCGTCGTCCCGGCGATGGCGAAACGCGACGCCACCGTGGCGGAGGCCGAAGGCCGCCGTCAGGCCTTGATGGCAGAGGGCGAAGGCGAATCATCGAAGCGCGTGGCGCTGGCCCAGGCGCGCCAGTCCGAGCTCGAAGCGGAGGCCAGTGGTCGCAAGTCGAATCTACTCGCGGAAGCCGATGGCGAACGAGCCAAGCTCCTGGCGCAGGCCGAGGGTGAGCGACAACGACTGCTCGCTGAAGCCGAAGGCAAGGAGAAGCTGGCTGAGGCGCTGAACGCTATGAACGAAGCCGCGCAGCTCCTGCAGATACTGCCGATCATCATGCAGGCGATGCCAGATGTTGCCGACCGCGTCACTCGCCACCTGGCTGAGATCGACAAGGTTACGATCCTTGATATGGGTGGCGGGGGGAACGGCAATGGCAATGGTCAAGGCGGGATCAACCGCTTCCTGAGCAGTGCTACCGGGGCAATGAAACAGACCTTCGAAGTTGTCCGCGAGACTACCGGAATCGATCTGGAGCATGCTTCTCGGCGGGTCGTGGAAAACCTCGGCATGGCAAACGGCGGCCCGAAGGACGTAGTGGTCAGCGACCCCGCTCCCGAAGAAAAGGAGTAGATCGGCATGAACGAGACCGCGGTTCAGGGCGTGGTCTACAGTACGCATGCCCTCGTGGATGAGACGCCTTCAGAGGCTTTAGTCCTAATGTGTTCCGATCGCCGGTTTCAGACGGCGTTTCACGAGTTCCTGTCTCAGCATCTGCATTTGGGCCGTTGGGACTCGATAACGACGCCCGGCGGCGCCTACATGTTGTCGTTTGCCGAAGTGCTGCCGAAGCAGTTGAAGGTTGGCATGCGGATGTTGAAGTTCGTCATGCAAGCCAGCACACCGAGCCGGATCATCGTAATCAACCATGAAGGCTGCAAGCGCTACCTTGAGGCCTTCCATAGTCAGCTGAACCGCCTTGGCTTCTCGCTGAAGGACAAGCAACGACGCGACTTGGAATCCGTGGCCAGAGATCTCCGTGGCGCCTTCCCAGCAGCAACCGTTGAAGCCTATTACGCTTCGATAGGAACTGGCCAGACGGTAGAGTTCGAGCGCGTCTGATGGCGAGCTTGCTACGGTTCTTATTTCGTGACCCCAAGCGCGCCGCGATCGTTTGCGGAATCCTGGTAGCCGTCCTATTCGGCTTCGTCTCTTACCCGCACCCGGAGCTGAATAAAGTCGTACCGAACTGGCAGATCGGCGACACCGCGCTCTCGGAGGCCGACCAGCAGGCTCTGCTGGCCGCCCGGAACGGCGCATCCGAGGCGGTTGAGCTGACGGAAGAGGAGTTTCGCGCGCGAGGCTTTACTTACAATGCCAGCAGATTGGACACGAGCGGATCGCGGTTCCTGCTTCAGCATACCGGCGCCGATGAGCTCGTTGCCGGTCAGGTCTATGTTGCCGAGCGCGAAATTTTTGCTGCGCCCTGGTGGAGCCCGCATCGCTTTATCTACGAGGCGGCGGAAGCGGAAATCGACGCCTTCGGCGAAGTCGTCGACTTGACGTTTGAGCGCAACGTCCTCGGCCTTGTAGGCCTGATCGTGATCGACGGGCTCGTCGGCTTGGCCTATGGTGTCGTCGTGGGCGCGATCGTCTCGGTTCTGCGAGGCTCGAACATCACGCCGTCGCCGACGCGGGGCGACTCGATTCGCCACCACGCCCTTACTCGAAGCTCAGTCCGATAGGTTAAGGGCCCGAGCGCCTGTGGCGCTCAGCGAGGAGCGAGGCCCGGACGGCGGGTAGGCGCGCAGGCCTAAAGGCCTGCAGCTACCGGGGCAGCTACGGTGGGGCGGGGCGGTGGATGGGGCGGTTTCGAAGTCTCGGCGGCGGATGAGGTTGTGGTTGACGCGCCAGGCTCGCTAGGGTCTGCGCTCCGGAGTGTCCAGGCGGCGAACGTGAATGAACGACTCCAGGTCGGAGCCGCGGACTCGCCAGCCGCCTTTGCGCTCAGCAATGCGCCGGCCCTTCAGCTCTTTGTCCTGTAGCCATCGGATCAGCGTTTCGCGGGGAACGGGTAGCCGCTCCAGGACTTCCTCGAGTCGTAGCTCACGGTCCGCCATGTCAGCTTTCTATGCTGATCGGCGTTTTATCACCCAGTGGGCTGTGTCACATCTATGAAGACGGGAGAGGTCCGCCGGGACGTTGGGGTAGGTGCGCAGGCCTGAAGGCCTGCAGCTACGGTGGGGCGGGGCGGTGGATGGGGTGGTTTCGAGGTGCCGGCGGCGGATGACCTTGCTTTCGGCTGTCATTTTCCCCGTGTCTACCTGCTATCCTAGTAGCAGGTGAGAGCGGTTCAGGGTTTACCGTAACAGACCGAAATTGATGAGAGGGAACACCTTCAGGTCAATCGTCTACTATGGTATTCTCTCGGCTCCAGGGAGGCATCGTCATGACCACAGGGCAAGCTAAACCGCAAATCAAGCGGCCAGAGCACCTGGACATGAAGAAGGCGCGGACTGTCGTGACTAAAATCGTCAAAGAGAACAAGGAATGGCTGAAGGAGATGGCCGACAAGTAGAGTGGCTTGATGAGGTCACGGAGGTCCTCAGGGAACTCCATGATGCAATAATCAGCGTTTCAGGAGGGGTGCTCACCGAGCACCCCTCCTTTCTTGGCGCATGTGCCCGGCCACTTCATTCTTGATGATCGTGGACGTGCTGCCGATAGCGGGGTAGGCGCGCAGGCCTAAAGGCCTGCAGCTACGGTGGGGCGGGGCGGTGGATGGGGGCGGTTTCGAGGTCCCAGCGTTTGATGACCTTTTTCTTGACGCGCCAGGCGCCGTCTTCGAGGACGCAGGTGTCCTGGTACCAGCCGTTGTAGACGAGAAATGGTGTGGAGCCGACGTGTTGGGTGAGCACCATCCAGTACGAGGTGAGGAGGTAGCCTTCGTCGGTCTGCTCGAGGAGGAGGGGCTGGGCGTGGTGCTGGCGGCCGAAGAAGCCTTCCATTGTGGCGGCCTGGGCGACGAACTGCTGTACGCCGCCGGGGTTTTGGAATCGGCCCGAGGTTGATTCGACGACGCCGTCGCGGGTGAAGGTGGCGGCTACGCCTGCGCCGTCTGCGTGGTCGAGGCGCCAGCAGTAGCGGCGGAGGTTGGCGTAGATCGCCTCGCGGTCGGCGTGGGAGATGAGGGGGGGCGGGCATCGCTAGCCGCCCTTTGAGGCGAGGACGGTGTCGTTGTTCCAGGGGTCGATGAGCTTTTCTTTGATCAGCCAGCTGCCGTCGATTTTGATGCAGGTGTCGATGTAGCGGCCGAGGTTGGTGACGAACTTGCGGTCGTCGTCGTTGTCGCGGACGACGGTGAACCAGTAGGACGTGACGCGGGCGGTGTTTTCGGCGAGGGCTTCGAGGTCCATGTGCTGGACCCAGTGCTGGGCGGCGGGACGGCCGGGGCGGGTGATGAAGTGGGTGGCGAAGTTGCGCGGCGCGCCGGGGCCGTCCCAGTGACGGCCGGTGATGTCCTTGACGCTGGCGTCGGGGGTGAATGCCCCGGCGATGCCGTCGATGTCGCCGGTGTCCATGCACCAGATGTAGCGGCGCAGGACGTCGTAGACGGCGTCGCGGTCTTCGGGGGTCATTCGGCGCCTCCTTGGTTATTTGCGGTCCGGGTGTCTAGCTCTCTCGTAGCGTTGCCCCTCGCCCCGCCCCGTGGCGACCTAAAGGTTGCCGCTACGTTGGCTCTACGTTGGCGAGCGTTAGTAGCCCTACGTTTTGTCGATCTCGCCCTCGAGGAGGTGTTTAGCTCGTCCCTCGTAGCGTTGCCTCCCCTCGCCCCGCCCCGGTGGCGACCTGAAGGTCGCCGCTACAGGGTTGCCGGTACGTTGGCGGGCGTGAGTTGTTGCGTTAGTAGCCTTTCGTTTTGTCGATCTCGCCCTCGAGGGGGGTGTTGTCGCGGTAGTGCTTGAGGTTGGTGACGAAGCGCTTGACGTTGCGGCCGGCGCGGTACTGCGAGGCGCCGGCGGTGTGCGGCGTGATCATGACGTTGGGGAAGGTCCAGAGCTCGTGGTCCTCGGGCAGGGGTTCGATCGGCGTGACGTCGAGGCCGGCGCCGCCGAGGTGGCCTGACTTGAGGGCCTTGACGATGGCATCGGCGTCGACGATGGGGCCGCGGGTGACGTTGACCAGGTAGGAGCCCTGCTTCATCGCGGCGAAGGCGGCGTCGTCGAAGAGGCCGCGGGTTTCGGGCGACAGCGGGGTGCAGTTGGTGACGATGTCGCAGAGGCCGAGCATCTCGTGGAAGCGGTCCATGCCCCAGAGCTGCGAGACGTCATCGCAGGGCGGGACGTCTTCGTTGTCGACGGCGAGGACGTCCATGCCGAAGGCGCGGGAGCGCTTGGCGACGGAGCGTCCGGTGCCGCCGAGGCCGACGATGCCCATCGTCGCGCCGCTGAGCTCGAACATGACCTTGCGCATCGAGGGGCGGCTGGGCCAGCTCTTCGGCGCCTCGAGGGTGGCGCGCTTGAGCTGGCGCGACAGGGTGAGGAGCAGGCCGAAGGCGTGGTCGGCCAGGTGCTCGCCGACGAGGCCTTTTTCGCCGGTGATTTTGACGTCGCTGGCAACCATCTCGGGGTACATGAGCATGTCGGCGCCGGCGGCGGTCGAGTGCAGCCAGCGCAGGTTCCTGGCCAGCGGGAAGGTCTCCTGGTTGAGGATGCCCATGGCCACCTCGGCGTCGGGCCAGTGCTCCAGCGCCTCGTCGTTTGAGTTGGCGACGACGATGTCGCCCTCGCCGGAGGCGACGTAGATGGCCTGCATCTCTTCTTCGGTGACCTCGGGCAGGGTCAGGCCCGTAACAATCAGGATCTTCATGTTCTTTCCTCTCCGAGTATCAAGCGGGGAGTCGTCGGGCGTCATTCTACTCGTCGCACCGCGGGTGCGGGCCAGGTCCGCGGGGCTGAGGTCTCGCTTCTGTTTTGCCGATATTTCTAGAGAGCGAACCCCGCTTGATGGCCGTGGATCAACGCCGCCGAAGCAGTCACAGCAGAAAGGAATCGGCTGGACTCCCGTCCGCAGGATAGTCACCTTGCTTATGCTCCCAGCCCGCCTGTTCGCGAAGGTACGCCAACGTCTCTCGGCGCTGGCGCAGCCCAGGACGTCCGCGCTGGAGGCTCCGTTCGTGAGGGTGCGCCATACCGGCAGCCTGCTGCTGATTATCGCCGGAGCGGGCATGATCGCGATTGCGCTGGCGAGCGATGACGGCAGCGCAATGCAGGATGACGCGGCGCCACCCGCCGCCGCCCTCGTCCAGCTTGGCGGCGAAGCGGTGTCTTCCGAGCGGAACCAACCGCCCGCGCGGGTGGAAGCGCCTACGACGCAGGGCCTGGCCAACCCCACGGGGGCGTCACTCACGGTCAGTGTCAAGCGAAGCTATCCGTTCATCTGGCCCGCCGACGGTCCGCTAACGAGCGAGATGGGGCCGTGGCACACGCTCGGCATCGACATCGGCCTCGACTACGACGTGGACTCCCCGATCAGCGCCTCAGCGCGCGGCAGGGTGACGTGGGCCGGCGGCGAGGATTGGGAGACATACGGTCACCACGTGATCATCGACCACGGCGGCGGTATGGAAACGCTGTACGGCCACCTGTACGAGGTCTTCGTCAAAGAGGGCGACGTGGTGAGCCAGGGTCAGCTGCTGGGCTACGGCGGCGACACGGGCATAGCCGACGGCAAGCACTTGCACTTCGAGGTACACAAGGACGGTTCGCTGATCGACCCGCAGCACGTGCTGCCGCCGTATGGCGAAGACCGGCCCGAGCCGTTGGTCGCGGACTGCGGCGCGGAGGCCATCGTGGTGGATTCCGGCGCGCCGCTGGCGATCGACTTCGGGGAGGACCTGGCGCCGGGCACTGCGATCAGCACGGTGGCCGTGGCGGGACTCAAAGTCAGCCCGCAAGCGCTGCCCGTGGTGGCGACGATCGAGTCCGAGACGTCCGTGTTGTTCGATTCGACGCCTACGGTCACGGGTACGGGCGATGACGACGAATACCAGGTGACCGCAACGGTTGGGGCCGGTGAGACCGCGGCCGACCTGGCCTGCACGATCTTCGTCCGCACACGGACGGTGGCGCCTTCCTACTACGTGCGGCCGACTAACACGCCGACGCCGCCTCCGCCGACGCAGACGCCGATACCGCCGACGCCAACGGATACGCCAACGCCGACGCCAACGCCGACGCCGACCAAGACGCCGTTCCCGGCACCGAAACCGAAGACCTAGACGCGCCTGAACTTCTGCAGCGAGTGGCAGCCCGGCCGGTACATGGTGCCCTCGTAGGACGTCTGGCTGACTTCGCCGACGTAGAGGTCGCCGTGGGAGTCGACCCAGATGCCGTGGGGCGAGGTGAACTTCGCCGCGGCGCACGGGTCGGCGTCAGGGTCCTCCCGGCCGAAGGTGGAGAGGATGTTGCCGTTGAGGTCGCGCACGGTCATGCGCGCGAGGCGGTTTTCGGGCCACTGGAAGCCGGTCAGGGAGTAGTGGTCCTTCCAGTAATTCATCTCGCCGATGTAGACGTTGTCGTCGGCG
>DASTLN010000195.1:0-3100 GCA_035714925.1 Dehalococcoidia bacterium
ATGATGCCGACACGCTTCGGCAATCGCAGCTTCTGACCCGGGACGATCTCGTCAGAGCTGATCACGTCCGGTTTGTTGCTCTGGGCCAGCATCTCAACCGCCGAAAGGTACTCGTTGCCGCCGATGCCGTAAGTCAACGCGATGCCGGACAGCGTGTCGCCCGGCTGCACCGTGTAGACGCAGAACGTAGGATGCACCGGGTCGTCGACGCAAGGTGGCGGCGGCAGCAGCTCCTCGCGCAATACGAGCGGTCCCTGCACCACCTGCGCCTGCGGTGGCGGCACGTAAACCGGCGCCAGCGCCCCAGCCGCAAACGCCGGGTTCGGCTCGCTGGGACTGGTCTGCTTCAACGAAAGGGTCTCGGCCTCTGCGACCTGGGAGCCGGCGTGCTCCGCCTGGCTGGTCATCGAAACCGTACCGAAAGTAGCCGCAACCACCAGCGCCACGACCAGGACGTGCAGCAACGTCCAGGGGAAACGCCTGGCAGGTGGATACACGCGCCCGCGAAAACGGCGCGGCGTGTTCGGGCCTCGAAAATGCTTTCGCCTTAGCCGGATACGGGGTCCCTCCGGTCCGCCGAAACCAGTTTACTTAACGGCGGCCTATTGTACATCAGCGGCTTCCCCATTGTGCTGGGCATCCAGAATCGTCGGACGCGGGCGATAGTTAAGAGAGATAACTGGACGAGCCCTCCTTGGCCCCGCTCAAGGAGGGACCCTTTCGGGTCAGAGATGAGACGTCAGGAGGGCTCACCTTAGTTATCGGCTCCCCGTTTGCAAGTTTGTTATGTCTTGTATTCGCCGCGCCCGCGCCGAGTCGTCTAACATTGCCCTCGCAGATACAATCTCACCATATCCCGTCGTAGAAAAATGCGGTGTTTCCCTGACCCGCTAACTAGTCGGAGCCTCTCATGCCGGGACCGCTGGAAGGCATCAAGATCCTCGACTTCACCTGGGCGCTGGCCGGGCCCTTCGGCGTCATGCAGCTCTGTGACCTCGGCGCCACGGTCTGGAAGGTGGAGGTCGTCGGCCAAACCGAGGACAGGCGCGCCAATGGACCCATGGTCGACGGCATCAATACCTACACCTTCAGCATCAATCGTGGCAAAGACAGCATCGAGCTCGACCTCAAGCACCCGGAGGGCAAGGAGATCGCGCTCGCGCTGGCGGAAAAAGCCGACGTTGCGATCGAGAACTTCTCCGCCGGGACCATGAAGAAGCTCGGCCTCGACTACGAGGCCGTCTCCGCCCGCAACCCGCGCATCGTCTACGCGTCCCTGTCCGGCTTCGGCCAGACGGGGCCGTACGCCAACCGCGGCGCCGTCGACGTGATCGTGCAAGGCCTCGGCGGCGTCATGAGCATCACGGGCTACCCCGACGGCCCGCCTGCCCGCGTCGGCTACTCGATCGGCGACATGGCCGGCGGCTTGTTCATGGCGCAGGGCGTCCTCGCGGCACTGGTTGAACGAGGAACCAGTGGCAAGGGGCAATACATCGACGTCGCGATGCTGGACGCGCAGGTCAACCTGGCCGAGAACGCCGTCATCCGTCACTTCGCCACCGGCGAGGTGCCCGGGCGCATCGGCAGCCGCCATCCGCTCAACACGCCGTTTCAAGCCTTCCCCACGAAGGACGGGTACATTGTCCTGGCCGGCGTCCGCGACTGGGCGCTCTTCTGCGCCCTCATCGGCCACGACGAGCTGATCGACGACCCGCGCTTCGGGACGACGCGCGACCGCACGAAAAACCACGCCCATCTCGAGCCCGTGCTCAACGAAGCCTTCGCCCAGAAGACCAGAGCGGAATGGGAAGGGATTCTCGGCGACAGGTTCCTCATCGCGCCGCTGAACACGATCGAGGACATGGGCAAGGACCCGCAGGTCAACCACCGCGAGATGCTGATCGACCTGCCCTCCTGGAAGGGCCGCAGCTTTCGCGTCGTGAACTCTCCCGTCAAGCTCTCCCGAACGCCCGTCAAGCTGACGCACGGCGCCGACCGCCCCGGCGGCCACACCCGCGACATCCTCCGGGACGTCCTGGGCAAGGACGAAGCCGACATCGAGCGCCTCTACGCTGAGGGCGTCGTCGGCGAAGGCTGGGAGTAGCCGCGGTTGGACGATGTGCCCCATTCGCGCGCGGGATTGACGAGGTAATCATGCAGGTCAACACGACGAAGCAAAAGCTCAAAGACGGCAAGGTCGTCTTCGGCGCCATCGTCGGCGAATACGCGCCCACGACGGTCGAGATCATGGGGCACATCGGCTGGGACTTCATCATGATCGACTGCGAGCACGGCTCGATGGGCCTGCTCGAGGTCGAGCACCTCGTCCGCGCCTGCGAGACCGCCGGCATCACGCCGCTCGCCCGTGTCCCCGACCACGCGCCCGCCACCATCCTGCGTTTCCTTGACCGCGGCGTGCAGGGCGTCATCGTCCCCCACGTCAACACGAAGGCGCAGGCGGAGGCGGTCGTCAAGGCGGCGCGCTACTACCCCGACGGCGAGCGCAGCATCGGCAGCACGCGGGCGCACGACTACAACGTCGGCGTCACGCGCCTCGAATCCACGCGTTGGCTCAACGAACAGGTCATGGTCATCCCGATGATCGAGCACGTCGACGCCGTCGCCGCGCTGGACGAGATCCTCAGCGTCCCCGGCATCGACGTCATCCACTGCGCCCCGAACGACCTGGCGCAGAGCATGGGCTTCCCGGCGGAGGAAGAGGTCGTCAAGGTCCGCAAAGAGGTCATCGCCCGATGCAAGGCCGCGGGCATCCCCTGCGGCATTGGCGGCAACTCCCCGCGCAATCCCGCCGACGTTGCTGATCTGGCCAGGGCGGGTGCGACTTTTGTTACGGTGCCCGCTTTGGGCATGCTACAGCTGGGTGCGAACGAGTTTCGTAGCGGCGTGCAGGACGCTCTTTCAGATTAGACGGTGCGCTAGAGGAGACCACGAGTTGACCACGTATCGCGTGATTGGCAAGCCGCTGGGACGCCCCGACGGCGTCGACAAGGTGACCGGCACGGGACGCTACTCCGCGGACCATTCGCTGCCCGGCATGATCTGGGGTAAGAGCCTGCACAGCCCCTACCCCCACGCCCGC
>DASTLN010000196.1:0-2438 GCA_035714925.1 Dehalococcoidia bacterium
GAGGCAGATGCCCATCACCGGCGCTCGCCCCAGGATCCCCTTCACCGTCTCAACCGCGTAGTCGAGCATCGCCGGGTCGCCGGGGCCCGGTGACAGCACGATGCCGTCCGGCCGCAGCGCCAGGATGTCCTCCGCGGATGACTTCGCCGGCATCGCCATGACGTCGCAGCCCAGGCGACGCAACGAGCGCATGATGTTGTACTTCACGCCGAGGTCCAGCAGCACGACACGCTTGCTCACCACGACTCCGCCATCTGGCGCGTAGACGCCCTCCGGCGGCCACGCGAACGCCTGCTCCGCGCTCACCGTCGGCACCAGGTCGATGCTGCCGTAGCGCGACGACTCCCGGAGCCGCGCCAGGGCGTCCTCCGCCGATCCGTCGACAACCAGCGCGCCCATCATGACGCCCGCCATGCGCAGCCGCCGCGTGAGCGCCCGCGTGTCGACGCCGCTGATCCCGGCCACGCCACGCTCCAGCAGGTAGTCGTTGAGCGTCGCCGTCATCAGCTGGTTGCTCGGCGCCTCGCAGTGCTCCCGCACGATGAAGGCGTTGACTTGAATACGGTCCGATTCGTCGTCGCGGTCGTTGACGCCGTAGTTGCCCTGGATCGGGTACGTCATCACCAACATCTGGCCGGCGTACGACGGGTCGGTCAGCGCCTCCTGGTAGCCCGTCATCGACGTGTTGAACACGACCTCGCCCATCGCCTCCACCGACGCCCCAAACGACGTGCCTTCGAAAATCGATCCGTCCTCGAGGACAAGGAACGCCTTAGTCATCGAGATGGTCCTTTTGCAGCCGGTCCCGCGCCCAGACCACGGCCCGGCGCACCAGCTTGTCCGGGTCCTTGCTCCGGTGCACGGCCATCGCCGTCAGCTCATCGCGGAAGGCGCCACCCTTCATGAACGCGACGATAAGCGTCACCAGCCCCAGCCGCCGCTGCCATGGGTTCTCGCCCGACTCCAGCGCCATTGTCCTTGCCAGCAGCGACGGGTTCGCGAGCAGCACTCTTCCCGTCACCCCGGCCAGCCAGTCGACGTGCTCCCAGTTTTCGAGGTCCCGTGACCAGCGATAGAGGCGCGACCAGTCGACCACCGCCAGCAGCTCCTTGCTTCCCTCGATCAGCACGACCGCGACAATACGCTCCTCGCGCCAGCCTGTAGCCCACAGGGCGTCGCACAGCGCCAACACCTCATCCGGCGGCACGCCCTTATGCGTCTTGCGCCACTCCGAAGCTGTCTTGCGAATGTCGGGCACGCGCGTCGCATGCGCCGGTAGCTGTGACGGTACCGTCCGCCGCATTCCCCACTCGTACGCCGGGTCGCGTCGCGCGCTCAGCGCCGCCGTAATAGCGCCGACCTCCGCATCGATATCGAGCCGCGAAGCAATCAACTCGACGCTCCACCCACGCGATCGTAAGGCAGACGCTGAGCCTTCAAGCCATCTACCGAATCGAACTCCGGATCCTTATGTATAAGCTCTGCATCGAGGGTGAGGGCCAGCGCCGCAATCCAGGCGTCGGTCAGCGATACGCGTCCCCGCGCCTTGACCACGGCAGCTTCATGGCGCCACTCGGGGGTCGACTCAACCACATGGATCGGCCAGTTGAGCGCGACGCCCATCCAGTACTCCGTATCGTCTGCAGACATCTCTCGCAAGAACTGATACTCCACTTCCATCAGGGCAATGAAGGGCACGTACACCCTCGTGTCACCATCCGCCTCGGCAGCACGGAGTACCCTCTCGACGTCCTCATGACCGGCTTCCCCGCGAAAGCCGGCGACGATTGCGGACGTGTCTAGGACGTAGTCCGCCATCGTTTGAGTGCCGCATCGGCCTGCGCCTCATCCTTTTCCTTGTCCAAGCGTCGCTCCTCCAGCAGATCCGCCGTCGAAAGCTTGAGATGCTTGAGCGCTCCCATGGCGGCACCAATCGGGTCGTCGGGCATGACTCTGACGACAGCGGAACCATCCTTGATCGACCACGCCAGCCGGGAGTGCGACTCGATTCCCAGGGCGTCTCGTATCTCCTTGGGGATAACGGTTTGTCCCTTTACTGACACGACTGATTTCATACTTTTCGTCCAAATGTAAGATTCACGATATCATAGTAAGACTACAACTCTCACAGTACAACTCGTCGTCAAACCCCGGCCCCCTCACCCTCGTACACCACCTCTCCACCGTAGATCGTGGTCACCACGGCGCCCTTCAGCGTCCGGCCCGCCAGCGGCGTGTTCTTGCCCTTCGACGCGAATTCCCCTGGCTCCACCGTCCACTCCCGCTTCGGGTCGAAGATCACGACATCTCCCGGCGCGCCCTCTGACAGCGTCCCGATACCCGGCATCGCCCGGTCCAGACCCAGCGCGCGCGCCGGGCCGATCGTTAGCGCCTCGACGACGCGCTCAAGCTTGAGCCCCGCAGCGCTCAGCGACAGC
>DASTLN010000197.1:0-6616 GCA_035714925.1 Dehalococcoidia bacterium
GTCCATGAAACGAGCACCGGCACGCCGGCCGCCACCGAGGAAGCGGCCGGCGGTGCCGGCGGATCGGGGTGATTAATTAGCTTCGGGGCGCATCGACGCGGGCCGCGCCGATGCCTTCCTTGGTCAACACCATCTGGACCATACCGTCCAGCGCATGGTCGACGTATTCCATCGCCAACCAGTAGTCGGGCAGGAGACGCCGCTCCACCTTGAAACGGTCGCCAGCGATCTCTTTCACCGTGCCGAGCCGCTTACCGTCGCCGCTCACCACCATCGCTCCCGGTTCCAAACGAATCGTCGTTACCATCTCGCTACCCTCCTTGCTCTTGACCAGTAGCGAATTCCACCACGCGCAGGCTAAACGCAACCGCGAAACGTTCACATCAAGAGCCAAGCGAGCATACATTTCGCCTGCGTGACAACACATTCGGGTTTCCCCTAATAGTGGGCCCGCTAGAATGCGGCTCATGCACCGAATGCTGATTACCGCACTGCTCGTCCCGGCGATTCTGCTTCTCGCCTGCGGTGGCGCCGGGTCCGAAGCAGACCGAGTCGAATCCGTCCTGCGCGAGTACGTCGCCCACTACATCGCGTCAGAGCCGGCCGAGATGTACGCGCTGCTCGATACTGCCAGCCAGGCGCAGTGCAGCGAGGAAAACTTCGTTGCCTTCCTCTCCGCCGCTCGCGAGGCGCTGGGTGAGCGCGAATTCGCGATTACGGAGATTCGCGATCTCGTTGTCGATGGCGAATCTGCCTCTGCCACGGTGGTATCCACCGTGGACGGCGAGCAAGCCGACCCAACGGAGAACACACTAATCAAAGAGGACGGCGAGTGGAGGCTGGAGCTGCCGTCGGGCAGCTGCTGACGGCGCCGCTCTGACGGCGCTCGGCACGGACTGTAAGGCAGGACGCAAGACAACCGCAGCCGTCGTCGCATGCGAGTTAGCGTCGGCCCGCTCTTATGCCGCACCAGAACCCGTCGATAGAAGTGATCAGTGCGGCATCGGGGCCATCGCTTGTCCCTAGCTGCAGTTGACAATCGGAGGTCAGAGCGTGTTTTCCAGACGCGGTCAAAAACGCAGCGCAGAAGCCAACGTCGCACCCAATCGTCGCCACGTACGAGTCCTCATTGTCGAAGACAGCATCACGGATGCGAAGCTAGAGGGCCAGGCTCTGGAGAAGTACGGTATCCGCGAGTGGAAGTCCGTCGATTCTGCGGAGGAGGCCCTGCGTGAACTCGACAAGGAGCCCTACAACGTCGTGTTGCTCGACTACGGCCTGCCGCGGATGAACGGCCTCAGCCTCCTGGAGCGCATCAAGCAGAATTACCCCAACACGCGCGTCATCCTCGTCACCGGCGCCCGCGACGAGCAGGTCGCCGTCGCCGCCATGAAGCTCGGCGCCGACGACTACATCACGAAGGACGAGTTCCTCACCGCCGGTATCATCAGCTCCCTGCAAAACACCCTGCGCAGCCTGGAGGACGACCGCAAGACTCGCGTCGCAGCCACCTCCAGCCTCGAAGCCGGCATTGCGGAGGCCGAGGCGCTTCTCGCGCTCGATGACCTGCCCGCCGACTACGGCGAGGGAATCAGCCTGCAAGATGCCGAGGACCGCGAGATCGAGCTGGAGGGACTCAAGCAGCTCATCCTCGCCAGCGATCGAAGCCGCACCGCCGAAGAACAAAAGACAGAAGATCGGCTGGTCGCTCGGCTCGTCGAATCCGGCGCCAGCCCGCGCGACATCGTCCGGCTCCACCACGCCGCGCTGCGGTCGATTCGCCGGGATGCCACGCGTAGCGCCACCACGCGCGCACCTGCCTGCGCTCCCACGATGGTCCTCGCGCACATCCTGCAGGCCGTCATCGAGGACGCCCAGCGCACGGCCTCAATGGCCTCCCTCGAGAGCGCCGTCTAGCCCGGGGCTACTGCATTACCCCAACGCGCACGTTGCGGAACCGACTCGCCGAAGCGCCGTGCCCCGTATGCGCCACCTGCTCCGGCTGGCCCTTGCCGCAGTTCGGCGTCCCCCAGACCACCCAGCCGTCGCGGTTCACGATCGCGTCGCAGGAGCTCCAGAACTGCGGCGTGATGCCCGTGTACGTCGCGTTCTTGACCAGGTCGCCCAGCTTGCCGTTCTTGATCTCCCGCGCCAGCTCCGTGCCGAACTGGAAGTTGAGCCGCTTGTCGTCGATGCTCCAGCTCCGGTTCGTCTCCATGTAGATGCCTTCATCCGTGTCCGCGATAAGGTCGTCCAGCGTCCATTCGCCGGGCTCCAGGCTGACGTTGGTCATGCGGATCAACGGGAGGTGGCTCCAGCTATCCGCCCGCATCGCGCCGCCTGAGAGTCCCGGCACGAGGCCGCCTTCCGCCAGGTCGGGGCGCATGGCGCGGACCTGCTGCGCCGTCTCGCGCGACGTCAGATAGCCCTGGAACATCCCGTTGCGCACCACCGGCACGTGTTGCGCCGGCACGCCCTCGTCGTCGAAGCCGAACGTCCCGAGGCCTCCCGGGATCGTCGCGTCCGCTGTCAGGTTGACGATGTCCGACCCGTAGCGGAAGCCGCCGAGCTTCTCCGTGGTCAGGAAACTGGTGCCGGCGAAGGCCGCCTCCGTGCCCAGCACACGGTCCAGCTCGATGGCATGGCCGCAGCTCTCGTGGATCTGCAGCGCCACCTGGCTGCCGTCCAGGATCACCGTCGTCACGCCCGGCGGCTGCGACTTCGCGGTGAGCAGCGCGGAGGCTTCTTCCGCCACGCGCCCCGCGTTACCCGCCAGGTCCCAGCCCTCGACGAACTCCCAGCCCTGCGTCGCCTGGTGGCGGCCGACGCTGTTCGGGTAGGAGCGGTTCTGCACCTCGTCCTCCGCCGTTGCCGTCGCCTCGATGCCGCAGCCCGTCTCGTACAGCTCCTGCTCGATGAACGCGCCCTCGCTCGACGCAAACGTCTTGTGCTCGCGCTGGCTGTAGAGGTTCGACTCCGCCGCGACGATATGGGGTACCGACGACATCGTGCCGTTGACCTTGAGCAGCAGCGCGATCTTGTCCTCCAGCGAGACGGCGAACGGGTCCTTCTGGATCGACGTCGCGTAGCTGCCGGCGTGGCGCACCGGCGGCCCGATATTCGCCTTCGGCCCGCCCGCCAGCGACGACGCCTTGGCGATCTTGACCGCCTCCGCCGCGACTCTGTCCGCCTCCGCCGTCGTCATCTTGTTCGACGCCGCGAAGCCCCAGTAGCCGTCAACGATGACGCGCACGCCGAACCCCAGCGACTCGTCCACCACCAGCCCCTCAACAGCGTCGTTACGCGCCGTCACAGACTCCGATTTGAACTCAACGATGCGCACGTCGGCGTACGAAGCGCCGCGCGTCCGCGCCGTATCCAGGGCTCTTAACGCAACATCACGCATAACGACCTCCGGTCGTGGAAACCGAAACGTAGCTGCAGGCCTTCAGGCCTGCGTGAGGACCGCTCGTCCTGAGGCACTCGTCGGACGAGCCAACGCACCGATTCTATGACGCACCGCGGCAAGCCCGCCCAGCGCTTCGACCTTCACAGCCGCCCTCCTCGCAAACCTGCCCTTCGTTGAGCGGAAGGGGAAGCGCAGGAGAGGCGCCCCCCTAGAATGTCCACCGCGTCGCACGATTCGGAAACCCCTCGAGGCTCCAGGCGTACGCACGCCGCGGACGCAGCGCCCAGAACGGGTGGAACGTACTCGCCAGCGGCGCGTCACCCGTAAAGTACTGCGGGTACTTCTCGCGATTCGCCGCAGTCGAAGCCACCGCCAGCGGATGCTCAGCGTCGTCGATCAGCTCCGCGACCCCTTCGATGATGATCGCCTCGGCCTCGCTCGACAGATTCACTGAAACCGCGGCGTTAGCCTGCAAATTGCGCGACCAGCGTGTATCCGGCGCCCCGCCAAAGCACAGCGCACCGTCCACCCAGACGCCGTCGACCGGCCGTGCGTGCGGCGTGCCGTCCGGCCGCACCGTGGTCAGCCAGTAGTTGGCAGCAGCCCGCAGCTTCTCCTCGACGTAGCTCCACGCAATACGCTCGCCCGTCTCACCCTGCGTGCCGGGCACGCCGTAGCCCTCCGGGAATCGCGCCGCATTCGCAGAAGGCGGCTCCTGAGTCATCCGGACCTCATCGCAATGCGTGAGAGGCGTCGTATCGCCATGCTGAGCTTGTCGAAGCACGTCACGTCCCGATTCTACGATGCCCGCCGTCTGCCAAAATACTTGGCATGACCATCGATGCCTACTTCGCCACCGAAGGGGAAGGTCGCGACGCCTACCTCGAAGCCCAGACGCCCGAGGCGCTGCTTCAGCTCGGCATCGACCTCTACAACGCCGGGCACTACTGGAACGCCCACGAGGCCTGGGAGCAGGTCTGGCTCGACTCCGAACGCGAGATGCGCGGCTTCTACCAGGGCCTGATCCAGGTCACCGCCGCCTTCGTCCACGTCACCCGCAACGAGTTCCCTGGCGCCATCCGCCTGCTGGATGCCGGGATCGAGAAGCTGCAGAAGTACCCTGGGTCGTTCAGGGGCGTACGGCTTGAATCGCTGCTTCTCGGAGCGCGGGCCGCCCGCTCACGCCTCTGGTCCCTCGGCGAAAAGCGCATCGCCGAGTTCGACCGCGGCCTCATCCCGCGTATCGAAGCATCAGAACGCTGAGCGTTTCCCGCCTTGCGGCTATCCGAACACGGCACCTATACTCGGTGGTAAGCGGGCACTACGCCGACCGGAGAACACGCTTTGGCCTACAAGATCATCGAAACCTGCATCGGATGCACCGCCTGCACCAAGCGCTGCCCCACGGAAGCCATCACCGGCTCCCGTAACGTCATCCATCAAATCGACCCCGACCTCTGCATCGACTGCGGCGCCTGTGGCGTCGTCTGCCCGCCCGAGGCCATCCTCGATGAGCTGGGCGACGTCTCCCGCACCTTCCCGCGCAAGGAATGGCCCAAGGCCATCGTCATCGAAGACAACTGCATCGGCTCCGGCTGTGAGCTCTGCATCCAGGTCTGCCCCTTCGACGCCCTCGAGCTCGACCTCTCGGGTGGCAAAGTCGGCGACTTCTTCGGCGTGGCCAGCGTGATCGAGCGCCGCTGCACCGGCTGCCGCCTCTGCGAGCAGTCCTGCGGCTGGAGCGCCATCTACATCGACCCGCCGCGCGAGATGCAGAAGAAGCTCGTCTGGCCCGAAGAGGAGCCCGCCGCAGAAGCAGAGGCCGAACCCGCCACCGCCGACGCCTAACAGCGCACGGAGACTCGCATAACGTAGCCGAGGCTTTCCAGCCTCAGCCGTTTGCCTCTTACGGGGCATTCATCCCGCGCACCGCTTCTGCTAGCCTTCCCCCATGCCCGAACCCGCGCTCAAGGTCAAACTGCTGCGCCCCGGCGCCCGCGTCCCCTCTCGCGGCACACCCGGCGCCAGCGGCCTCGACCTCCACGCCTGCCTTGACGAGGACATCGAAATCGGCCCCGACCCTACGCTTGTCCCCAGCGGCATCGCCGTCGAGGTGCCGTATGGCTACGAGGTTCAGGTGCGGCCCCGGTCCGGCCTCGCCCGCCGCGGCGTTAACGTCGTCTTCGGCACGGCGGACTCGGACTATCGTGGCGAAATATTCGTCAACATGTACACCTTCGGCACTCTGAAGTCCTACCGGATCCAGGACGGCGACCGCATCGCCCAGATGGTCGTCGCGCGCGTCGAGATGCTGCCTGCTGTGGAAGTTGACGAGCTATCTGACACCTCGCGCGGCGAGGGCGGTTTCGGCTCCACCGGCCGCTAGACGGCGCGCCCCACCTGCAAGCCGGCGTAGGTCAGCGCCAGGCCCAACACGATGCTCCCGGCGACGTACGCCAGTACCAGCAGCACCTCGCCGTTTTCCAGACGGGTCACCGACTCGAACATGAAGGTTGAGAACGTGGTGTAGGAGCCGAGGAACCCCACGGCGATCGCGGCGCGTGTCACGCTGTTCAGCTCCAGACGATTCTCCGTCGCCGCGATCAGCAGCCCCAGCACGAAGGCCCCCGTCAGGTTCGCCAGCAGCGTCCCGAGGATCGACGGGCGGCCGGCGACCTCGTTGACCAGGCTCTGCAGTCCGTAGCGGCTCAGCGCCCCCAGCGCCCCGGCCAGACCAATCGCGATGATTCGTTCCACGCCAACTCCTGCCCGCGAAGTTAGACGCGACGCGTTCTAAACACAAGCGAACCGCCGGCGCGAGCCTCGTGACGCCGCAGGGCGGGCGGTCAGCGGTACCGGGGTAACACGCTCAGCACGCGCGGGATTCCCGCGAAGTCAGTCTCGGCGTTCCACAGCGTCCTCGGTGGCAATGCGTCGCGTATGAACGCCGCAAGCGGCTCCACCTGCCCCTCGCCGATCTCGAGCAGCACGTGGCCGCCGGGGCGCAGATAGCGCGGCGCCTGACGGAGGAGGTCGCGTATCAGGTCCAGGCCGTCGCTGCCGCCGTCGAGCGCCAGCCGCGGCTCGTGCTCGCGCAGCTCCGGCTCCAACCGCGACCAGTCCGCGGTCGTCACGTAGGGCAGGTTTGCGACAATCAAGTCGACATAATCATGCAGCGGGGTCAGCAGATGCCCGGCGCGAAACGCG
>DASTLN010000198.1:0-19201 GCA_035714925.1 Dehalococcoidia bacterium
ATTATCGTTTTAGCGACGTCGTTAGCCAGCCTTAATCAGCCTCAAACCAAAACTGTCAAGTGCGCCTCTTATAGCCTATAAGCATGTAAATCCACACTTATAGGCTTACTTCTTGTCCTATAGCTTTTCAAAAGCGGATGCCACAAGAAACCTGAAGGGAGTTTCCTGGACTGTATCGGCGCAGCTAACACCGCAGGCGGCGACAGTGAGCAACGTCACATAACGAGACTGCGATCTAGCAACATATATAGACGCGGAATGCCCAGGAGCTACCGAAACAAGTTCTCTAACCATCCTGTTATAGGTAGGGTCCCGTTCGTGAGATCCTCAATCTGTCTTGCTAACTTACGAGCCACCGGTTCCATGTTGGTGTCTGTCACTCCAAAGCCGCTGGCAGCGATAGCCGCGGCACTCGTAGATAACACTCCTGCAAGCAAGTGCGCGATCGTCAATAGCTCGCGGCCTTCAATGCTTGTCTCCACCTTCTGGCGTTCAAGTAGTGCGTCAGCAAGCTTATCCGCCTGAATAGTCAATGGGGCGACAACTTTTTCAACGTCTGTTGATTTCACTACGCATAGGGCGTGCATACAGAGGCACCAGGTGAGAGCTTCCATCTCGATCATTCGTGGCGTAAGCAACTCTGAAATTTGCGCAAAGGCGCCACCGATGACTTTCAATGTTGCGTCAGGATGTTCCTGGCTAAGCATGAACGCGCCGAGGAGTGCTGAATATGCTACTCGATCTTCTGGACTACCTTCGCGTGCCTTCTGGTAGTAATAGCTTGCTATTTGATCTCCGGATCTCTCATCTCCCGATCTGGTAAGTTTTCGTAGCTCTATCGTGAAAGAATCCGATTCGGCTCGTTCGTGACCTTCAGGCACTATGTAGACAGAACCTTCCACCTGTTCAATTAGTCCATCGATGTTGGCTGAAGCGCCAGGGCGGTCGAGCAATGTAAGAAGACCCAGTGTCATTGTCGCAGCTCGTTGGTTGTCACTCTGCCAATCGGCGAATTGAAACCAGTCAATAGAAGGTTTGGCGTCATTTCGTATCTGGTTTTCTTCAGCTGGATTTCCTAGCTTCGCACCGCAAGAGGAGCAAAAGTTGGCTAACTGAGGATTTTCGGCCCCACACTCGGTGCAATATCTCATGCCGTTTGTACTTCGTTCGCCTTGTGATGACGGGCTCTCTTTGATGTCGATGCGGAGGATGCGGTCATCGCGGCGCATGGCGCGCACCACTTCCATGCCGGCAGTGACGCGGCCAAAGACCGAGTTTTGGTGATCCAAGTGTGGTTGTGCGGCAAGGGTTATAAAGAACTGGCTGCCGTTAGTGTCGGGGTCGCCGGCGTTGGCCATAGAGAGCATGCCTGGGCCACTATGGCGCCAGTTTGGGCTGAACTCATCGCCGAAACGGTAGCCTGGCCCGCCAGTACCGTTGCCCGCCGGATCGCCGCCCTGGATCATGAAGGGTGGCTCCGTGATTACGCGGTGAAACGTGAGGCCATCGTAGAAGCCGACGCAGGCCAAGTAGACGAAGTTGTTCACCGTATTGGGTACGTCCTTGGCGGCGAGCTCGATGGTGATCTCGCCGTGATCGGTCAGAATGGTGGCCATGTAAGTCTTGGCGGGGTCGATGACGCGCTCCGGCGTCGAGCGGAAAGTGCGCTGGCCGGTTCGTTGCAGGTTGGATATGGGCATATGAGTCTCTTTTCTCGGCGTCCGCTCGATGCCGGACTCCTCCCTATCTAGAGGGCCGATTGTGATCTGGCCCATCTCTGATTCATATCCCTCAGCTCTTCTGTCAGATAGGTTCGCTTCGAGCTCCATAACTGACCACTGCACGACCTCTTTGCTGACCTCGAATTGACCTCGACCCGGAAAGATGTGGAGATCGGCGCGAACATGGCGAGGAGCAGTCGAGAAGAATCGAACTTCATGGCCGACTCCACAAAATCTACACTCGAACTTGACAAACGTTCCTGCTCTGGTGTTCCTCTGCTCGGTCAGCCAGTCGTGTTCTCGGAAAGCACACTCGTTCATATCTTTGGCCCGGTCTTTTGTTAAACGACTCCTACTTCCGCTTAGTGTGGGGCAGCATATTGCCAAATAGGAAAATCACGGGACCTAGAATGAAGCCACCAAGGCCGACTGACTCCAGAGATGTTGTGCCGGCGACCGCGCCCAAGATAGCTGCCAAGCAGCCCCCAAAGAAAGCAATGCCACCAATCATTATGACGGCGTCGCCGAGTTGGGCGTCGCGGTTTTTTGCGGCACGGATACGAGAATTTAGGTTTGCAGCTGAGCCCACACCACCTGCCCGACCCTTGCGAAATCGGTGGTTAAACCAATAACGCCCACTGGGAAGCTCCGCCCATCCTTCACTGAGTAAACCACGGCGCACAGCACTTATGGCATCTTGAGCGTTTGTACGATTTGTGCCACTCAATAATTCGATTGGTTGAGCGCCAAAGCGATCAAAGGTCGCCAACTCTAGGCTTTCCATTGATCTGACGCCACGTGATAGCACTCGCCCAACGACTCGCATGGAATAGATGTTTCCGTCACCTCCAACGAGGCCATAGATGAGGGTCTTGCCTGCGGAAGGGTTGGCATCTTCGATGTCCAACTCCATTACATCGAAGGCTTCCTCTGGCATCTGTTCATTGGACTTTGCTGTCGTGAATGCTCTGCTGGAACAGGCGGGGCATCTCGTAGAGCCTTGAGGAATCAGAGCACTGCAGTTAGCACACCTGTAGGTCGGACTAGCCTCCGATCCTAGAGATGATGGCAATTCGATTCGGTGTCCGCAGGCGCCACAAAACTTTGAGGTGGCGGAAACCTGAGTACCGCAGTTATTACAAAAGGGCACCCTTACGTACCAGCGGTTCAATCAAACGATGTGGAAAGCAATCTTATTGCCTTCCACCGAGGAGTACTCATCACAGTCAGGGCAAATGACAGTCCTGTACAAATCGCCCTTTATCGCGCTGTCCGGCACATATTTGCCGGTACCTGGACACAGCGTTGGGCCACCGGATCGTTCGACAGGATGCAAGAGCCGGTACATCATCCTCAAAGCCCGTTCGAGGCTGCCTGCGTCACCGCTCGCTGTTGTGCCATCGAGCCAGCAAAGGAACCAGCCTTCGCTAGTCTTAAGAATGGACGGTTGCTTGGATGCCTCTACAACGTCCATCCAGCCCATTTCTCGACCGCTAGAGCCTTCGCTGTCGAAAAATTCAACCGGCGTGCCGTCTTGCAGATGAACCCAACCACGGGACATATATCAACCGCCTCATCGCGTGGCTTGCCGAGGACGCCTGCAAACTAGACCTCGCCGCCTCGGCTGTCAATCTGATCCAGCGCTTTCGTCGCAGCCTCATGAGGCCCCGTACTCAGAAAGCGAGACGGAAATCCACAGGACGCCTAAGCTGAAAATCGTTCGGATCGTCGTCTACAGCCTATCGTTCCGCAGACTCCGTACCCGCTGACGGCGTCTCCAGCCCTGAGTTCGGCACCAGGCCCAAAGATTGTGGACAGGGATCTACCTGTTAGGCCCAGTTGTTTTCGAGCAGAGCCAGGGGAGTCTCGGAGAAAACTCGATACCAACGGGGCAGCAGGAACATGGACTCGCTATTCATCGTCTCGGGTGAGGCGCTGGTGAACAAGAACAGGTCGTCTTGAGACTTCTCTTGTTTCGCCTCCAACTCTGCGCGGGTCCAGGCAAGGAGTTCAAGCAGGCGCTTTTCTCCGGCCGTAGTTACCACCGCGACGGTCAGCGATCGCGTCCCGAACGTCTCCTGATAGGGGCCGTTGGCATAGCGCAGCAGGTTGGAGACCTTGCGGCGCCACTTCTTCTGTTCCTCGGTGCCGCGGTCGAGCTCCACTGCTAAGCAGACCTGGAACGACCCCTGGATTCGCAGGTTGAGCCAGGCGTCCGGGACGACCGCGGCTCGGCGTCCATCGTCGTCGACCACATAGACCGGCCTGCGCTTGAGCTCACTGTCGTGCAGCAGGGCAGCAAGGTGGAACTCCGGCTGCCAGCGACAGAGAAGTTCGGCGCAGATCAGGAACTCGTTGAGCTCCAGCGTGTGGTTGAGGAAGAGGTAGGATAGCGCCTGCTTCTCGGACGGATGGTAGCGCTGGCTAACCTCAAGTCCCTCGTCTCGCAGCTGATTGATGCCGCGGCGAGCCAGAGTGTAGACGGCCGGCGAGCTGCCGTGCGGGACCCGTTTCGGTACCCAGATCCGCTGGCAGAAGCCGTCGTCGGTGAGCCGCTTGAGCTTCGATTGGACGTAAGTTAGGGAACCGGAAGAGAAGTGCAGACGGCAGACTTGCCGGCTTGAGAGGTAGCGGTAACGCAGCAGGCTCTTGAGAAATGAAAGTTCCGCACTCCCGAGAATGCGGAACTCGCGGTTCGGTACGAGTGTGGGCATGAATCACCGTATTATATGATAGGATGCATTATCAATTCAAGAACCGCGTTGGGGTTGCTGGAGGAGGACGGTAGGGTGGAGGGCACGAACTAGCGATTGTCCCTCTTTCGCGAGACGGCCTCTCTAGGTAGGACTGGGCGCGCTCCAAGTCCCTTGTGAGGCAGCTCGTGTGACGGTAGACCTCGCTCAAGACGTCCTCAAAGCTGCGTCCAGTGCCGAAGCGCCGGTTTGCAGCATCGCCCTGACGATTCCTGTCGGAATGCTCTTCCATGGTTCTCACCACCTTCCTGGAAGGTGAGCCTCGCGGCTTCTTGCCTCCCGACCCGACCGTCTCCTCTCAGCGTCTTGAGTCTAGGGAACCGCTGGGTCGATCTCATTGCCTGGGGGGCAATGCCGGAGGTGCAAGTTAGTCGTATCCTGCTCAGCGGAAGGAGGGCGGTAGTCCGAGAGGCGGCCAGACAGCCTTCAACGTGTGTTTGAAGATTGGAGGTTGCTGATGGCCAACACACCTCTCAGGTCGCGTTACGAGGTCGGTGAGCCGCTCACGCAGCTGCTGCGCCGGCACCGGGCGCGACTGGACAAGTCGCAAGCTGACATAGCGAGAGATGCCTGGCTGGACGAAAGCTACGTCTCCAGGCTCTTCTCAGGGGAACGGTCGAATCCGAGCCGGGACGCGTTGATACTTTTGGCGGTTTTCGGGCTAAGCCTCGGTCTGGAGGACACGGACGATCTCCTGATGGCGGCAGACTACAGACCCCTAGCACTACCCGCGAGCATCAAGTAGCAAACGGGAAGGACTGACTGGTCAGCCCTCCTTCCATCCGTCTTGAGCAGAGAGCACCACTGTGACAGTCGTAGTTGCGATTAGTCGTTGCTATTTCTCACAACAGTGACTACTATCGCCCACGATGTGGGAGCGCGTCAGGAAGAATCAGAAAGCCGCCCTCGTTGTTGTCGTCATCGTGCTCGGCGTGCAATTCGTTGCCCTCGCGCTCCTTCTACGCGATGGCGATGGCAGCAAGGAAACCTTCTTTGATTCAGGGAGCATCACGCGAAAGATCGTGGGGGATCAGTCCGTCTATACGGCCATCACCGCAAGAGACGAAGGGACTGTTCTACTCGAGACCGGGGCAGGCTCCGTTTACATTCCATCGGGTTCTGTCGAGAACGGAACCGAGGTTGGGGTATCATCGCTAGCCCAGTACCGGAATCTACCAGATAGTGTTCAGCCCAGATCGGGCATAGACATTCAGCTTAGCTCGGCGATCACTGGCGGAATAGTTGTTGCCTTTGACGCTTCGCCGGACAGCATGATCTTTCACTATGAAGACGGTGAATGGCGTCCGATGCTCTCGTCGTGGGTGGAGGGGAGGCTCTATGCGGTCACGTTCTCTGCCTCCCCTTTTGTCGTGGGGACTCCCGGACCGATGCCGCCACTTCAGCAGCAGGCGGGCTCATGCCTGATTGCGGGATTCACGGGCTGGCATCCTGAACAGAGTGTGCCGTTTGCCCTTGCCGGCCTCTGGACCGGCAATGTTCCTGCGGCACTTGTGGGCCTGGATTTGTTTCCGGATTCTCTGGAACCAGGGGTCTATCGAGATCAGATCAACTTCGATTCAGCGCTCTATGACATCATCGACCACGTCCGCAATAGCGTTACCGAGGTGGGAGACTACAACGTATGGCGCTATCACGAAGTCGGAAATGCAGTCCAGTCCATCAGAAGCTTTGCTGACCAAGGCCACAAGATCGTCCTCATAGGACACAGCGCTGGCGGCGCGGCAGCGCTTGAAGCGGCATGGGCGCTTCGTCAGAGCGGCATACCTGTGGAGCTGTTAGTACTTCTTGATGTTTACACTGGCCGGACGTTAGGTGCCGTTCAACTCGGCATAAACCCGGTTAGCTGGGTGAAATACACAACGGTGCCTGCACCCGAGAACGTAAAACGGGGGATCGACCTCTTTCAGGAGGAATCTTGGTACTACCACGGTCAGCAGTGGACCTGGACTGCGGCCAATCCTCCCAACCGGCTGAGCGTCAAAGTAGATGTGGATCATGGCGAAGTCCCTGACGAATTCCTCAGGCTGTTTCGCTTCAGCGAGGGCCACACTGACTTCTTCAGCCGTCTGTTCAGTGACGCGTGCTCGGTCGAGGAAGGTCCGATTGATTCCGATGACGATGGCATCCCTGATGCGACGGACAACTGCCCCGATGTGAGAAACCCCGGACAGTCGGATGAGGACAATGACGGCATCGGTGATAGCTGTGACGGCGTAGAGCCATCTCTAAGAATCTTGGAGCCGTCAGCTGGAGATGTTTGGTACGTCGGCGATACTTACCGCATCAGGTGGGATGCCAAAGGAGTTACAAACGTTCAGATCAGCATCGTCACCGGCGATGGCTATACCTTCGCGCCTAATCTCCCGGATAAGACTTCCGCGGCTTCAGGGGAACTTGTTTGGACGATCCCCGATCATCCGCAGTTACTAGCGGACGATTTGCGTATCTCTATTGTCACGCTAGCTGCCGACCGAAGCCCCTCCGCACTTAGTTCCCCGTTCTCGATACAACGACGCAACGCTGACCCGGACAGCGACGGTGATGGCATACGGGATAGCCAGGATAACTGCGAGAACCAACCGGGGCCATCCAGCAACCAAGGTTGCCCGGTGACGCCAGAACCGGACTCTGACGGTGATGGCATCCCGAATAGCCAAGACAACTGTGACAACCAGCCGGGGCCAGTGAGTAATCAAGGTTGCCCGGTGACGCCAGAGCCGGACAGCGACAGTGATGGCATACCTAATAGCCAAGACAACTGCGACAACCAGCCGGGGCCGGTGAGCAACCAAGGGTGTCCCTTGCAGAGTTATACAGGGACTCTTACGGTGAACAAGGGAAACGGTGCAATTTACGCACCAGGCGAAGCGATTACCTTCTGCTATCACTTGAGTTCAGAGAACATTCCATTCACCTATCGGCAGTTTTCGCAGTCTCAGGGTCTGGTCGAGCGTTTCACGACGGAACTCGGCGATAACGGAGTGAACGGTGGGGACTGCTTCACTGGAACTCTGTCAACCAACGAACTCGGCCGAAAGGATTTCAGAGGAGAATTCTGGGTAAACGGCCAGTTGGTGACACGGGCGAGTACGTTCATCTTTGTGGACGGTGGACCAAGCTCCCATCCGCTAGAGGTCAGAGTCTTCGTGAGAGCCCTCCAAGATCCGAATGGCTTCTTTGATTGGGACTGGCCGACCAGAGTTTGCCTATTCGGCCCGGATGACCCGTGTAAGCCACTAGGAGCTGGTTTGCCCGGTTTGGCGTTCTTTTCGGATCTACCTCCGGGCCAATACCATGTGTTTCTTGATGGGGAGGGCACTACGCATTACGAAGACTCCTGTCCAGGCGACGAAGTGGACGCCTTCATCTCGGTCCCTGAGACCGGTGTGGTCGAGCTTCGTGTCACGTTCAAGGCTGCTCCCTGCGAGCCATGGTGAGCGATTCGTGGGAGTGAACCGGTCGAACTCGCTCTGAAGTGCTCGGATTCGCTTCGGGATTCTTCTATGGTCTCCTCTAACCGCCGACAAGCTGGGGCTTTCGGACGAGCTAATGAACCAGCCTGATCGGCCTCAGCCTTCGCGGTTGAACGCGTCGTGCTTGTGGCCTCGGCGTACTAAGAAGCCGGTCGATGGAGGACGCACGTCGCTCGATGATGACTTTCTCCATTGACGCCAATGACACGTAACGCCGCACCATCTCCAAGCTCGTGTGGCCGAGCAACTGCTGGAGCTGAAACGTGTCGCCCAAATTCTCGGTGAGGAACCGCGTGGCGAAGGTGTGCCGGAAGCGGTGAGGGTGTAGGCCGGTGATGTCGGCTTTCTCGCCCGCCTTCTTCACCATTTGCTCCAGCGTGTCCACTGCGAGACGCTGGCCGCTGGCGCTGAGGAACAGCCACGGCGCATCCTCCTCGGCGACGAACTGTCTCCTAAACCGATCGCGCCAGGTCGCGAGCGACGCCTGCGCTGCCTGGCCCACCGGCACCAGGCGCTCCTTATCGCCCTTGCCGCGCACCTTGAGGAAGCCCTCGTCGAAGCGGGCGTTGGCCAGCGTTAGTTCGCAGATCTCCGAGGCGCGCAGGCCGCAGTCGAGGAGCGTGATAACGATGGCGTGGTTGCGGGCGCCGTAAGGCTCGTTTCGGTCGAAGCTGCCCAGGAGCTTGCCGATCTGGGCGTCCGTGAGGACTTCGATGACCTTCTGCGTGACCTTGGGCGGCTTCAGGACCTTGAGGACGTTCGTGTCGGTGTAGCCGTCCTCGTAGAGCCACGAGCTGAAGGCCCTCAGCGAGCGGGCGAAGCCGTTGATGTAGCTGGACGACAGCGTGCCCTCCTTGTTCTTGACGAAGCGGTTGTGGGTGTGGCGCTCGGTGCGGCACTGCAACTCGGCGATGTAGGCGCGCACGTTCTGCACTGTCACTTCAGCGAGCGTGGCGTCGTCGCCCAGGAAGCGCTCGAACAGCTCCAAGCGCTCGTCGTACCACTTTACGGTGAGGGGCGACTTGCCGCTGGTCTCGTTGTAGAAGCGGTAGGCCCGGCGTAGCTCGGGGAAGGGAGTCCGGCTCTTGTCCATGTCGGTCCAGCTTTGCTTTTTCGCCATGATGCTTCTGCCCTCCTTCGGGTTCATGGCTTGCCGGACAACTGGACCGGGGGATTCGTCGTGACCCGCGGACACGCACCGGAAAGTCTTCCAGTGGCGAAACGCGGGATCGATGTCTCTGAGGCAGAAATGCCGAGGTATTAGATTCGGTGGTGGGCCCTCAGGGATTCGAACCCTGGACCGACGGATTAAAAGTCCGCTGCTCTACCAGACTGAGCTAAGGGCCCGGTCAATTATCCCAGTCGCCGCTTATCGGTGTCTACGGAATCTACGTCTGGACCAGTTTGAGGCCCCGGGCGCAGAGGGGGCAGTCGTCCGCTGCGTAGCTGTCGATCTGCATGGCGTGGCAGGCGTAGAACGGGATGCCGAAATCGACGCCGCCGTTCGTGCGGTCGATGAGGAAGCCGACACCTACGACCCTGGCGCCTGCGTCCTCTAGTAAGGAGAGGACCTTCTTGACGCTGCCACCCGTGGTCAGCACGTCGTCGACAACGAGGACGGGCTGGCCGGGCGTCACGGCGAAGCCACGGTCGAACATGAGGCCACCATCGCCGTCCTTCTCCGCGAAGATGCCGTGCAGGCCAAGGTGCTTCGCGGTCTCGTAGGCGAGGATGAGGCCGCCCATGGCGGGGCCGATGACCAGTGTGGCGCCGGAGTCACGGAAGTGCGTTGCAATCATGGCGCAAAGCGCGGCCGTCGCGGGCGGGTCCTCCATGATGCGGAACTTTTCGATGTAGACGCCGGAGTGGCGGCCCGATGCGAGCTGAAAGTGACCTTCCAGGATGGCGCCGGTCGAGCGCAGCAGCGCATCGACGTCGGTGGCAGGCGGTGACGAGTCGGGCACGGCGGCTCCTCTAGGGCAATGGAAGCGTGATCACGCCAAGGTCGACGCTGCGGTTGCCGGCTCCACCCAGCGCATCCAGCGGCCAGTAAGAGAGCATGGCTTTGCCGATGATGTTTTCTTCCGGCACAAAGCCCCAGCTGCGGGAATCCGAGCTGTTGGGGCGGTTATCGCCGAGGACGAAGTAGTTGTCCGGCGGGACTACCTCTTCTTCGAGGTCGCGTCCCGCATGGTCCGTGATGTAGTCCTCTTCGAGCGCCACGTCGTTGACATAAACGATGCCTTCTTCGACGCGTACGCGGTCGCCGGGCACGCCGATGATGCGTTTGATGAAGTCGCGGTCGGGGTCGCGCGGATAGCGGAAGACGACGACGTCGCCGCGTTGCGGGCCGTGGAAGAGGAACTTCTCCTCACCGTCCTCGGCATCGATGAAGGGGATGAACTTGGCGAGATTTCCGACGTTGAGCTTGAAGTAGACGGCTTTGTTGACCAGCAGGTACTGCCCGTTGTGCAGGCCCGGTTCCATGCTGGGACCTTCGACGCGGAAGTTCTGCGCGACGGTCCGCACGAGCAGGAAGATCAGCACGGCGAGTACGAGGGTCTGCGTCAACTCCCAGCCAATGCGTCGCCAGCGACGGCGTGACTCACCGCTGGTCTGGCTCATACCGATGGTCGATACGGCGAGGCCCAATGCCTCCGTCTCCTCAGATCCAAGGAACGGATTGCCTCCGTCGTCACGAGACAGGGAATCCGGTGCAGTCTCAGCCTGCACCCTCGGCGCTTCTGCCGGCTCTGGTGACCAGAGGTCGCCCTGCGATGTGGGTACAGAGTCATCGTCGCGCGGCCGTGGCGCGAAGGGGTTGGTTTGCGATTCGGAAGCTGATTGTCCGGGTGCCGTGCCGGCGCCGGGGTCTTCGTCACGAGGAAGCGTCATACCTGAGATCGATTGTAGCATCGACGGCCCGGCGAGGAAGAGAGCTTTTCAGGCGCCTTTGAACCTGGGGTAAGAGCCGAGGACGCGGAAGAAGCCCGCCTGCGCCTGCAACGCTGCCAGTGCTTCCGTGACCGTGGCATCGGTCCGATGTCCCTGGAAGTCGATGAGGAAGATGTAGAGGCCGAGGCCGCGCCTGGACGGCCGCAGCTGGATGTGCGTCATGTTGAGGCCGCGATTGGAGAGTTCGCCCAGCGCCGCGATCAAGGTGCCGGGACGATCGTGGTCGACGGCGAAGGCGATCGACGTTTTGTCGTCCCCCGTGCGGGGGGCGTCGTGGCGGGCGATGACGACGAAGCGCGTTTCGTCCTGGTCTTCGTCCTGGATCGACTCCGCGAGGATGAGGCCGCCGTAGACCTCGGCGGCGCGGCGCGAGCCGATGCCTGCCACGCCGGCGCTGCCCACGGCCCGCTCGACTGCGCCGGCGGTTGAGAGCGCTGCCTCAAGGCTGGCGTTGGGTAGATGGCTCTCCAGATACTCACGGCACTGGGCCAGCGCTTGTGGATGTGACATAACGGTTACGATGTCTTCGAGGCTGGAACCCGCCGCCGCGATCAGGTGGTGTTCAACGGGCAGCGTCAGCTCGGCGCAAAGCGAAACGTTGGCCGCGGCGAGAATGGCGTCCAGGGTCTCGGGCACGGCGCCGCCGAGCGCGTTTTCCACGGCCACGACGCCGTAGGCGATTTCGTCGTTGTCCACGGCTCGAATGACCTCTACGTGGCTATCGAGCGGATGCAGCCGGGCGTCGAGACCGGTTTGCTGAAGATAGAGCAAGGCAACCTGCTCGCCGAAAGTGCCGGGCGGGCCGAGATAGCCAACCTCTTCGCTCATTAGGGGGCGTTTGGGGGTTCGGTCAGGGCGCTGCGAAGGGCTTCTTCACTCTCGAGGCCGGTGACCGCGAGGAGAATGTCGTCGGCATGAATCAGGGTGTCGGGCGCTGGTAGGCGTGGCGTGCCTTCCGAGATCACGAGGCAGAGCAGCGACCCCTGAGGCAGGAGCAGCTGCTTGACCTGCTTGCCGACAGTGACCGCCTCACGCGGAACACGAACCTCGACGATTTCGAGGTCGAGGCCGGCCAGCGTCATGAGTGGTATCAAGCCGCGCCACGGCAGCTCCTGCTCGATATGGCCGAGGATGAGGTTCGTGGCGGAGACGGTGCTGTCGATGCCGAGTTGGCGAAAGAGCGTTTCGTTCTGGGGATTGTTGATACGAGCGACCGAGCGAGGCACGTTGTAGCGCGCCTTCGAAACCTGGCAGAACGTCAGGTTGTCTTCGTCGTCGCCGGTGGTTGCCACGGCGAGGTCGGCGCGCTCCATGCCGGCTTGCTCCATCGTGGCGGCGTCGCAGGCGTCGCCCAGCATGATGACATCGGTCCCGAGCTCCGCGGCCACGAAGTCGACGCGGTCGGGATCCTGCTCGATGATCAGGATTTCGTGGTCAGCGACAAGCGCGCGCGCCAGGTGGTATCCCACCTTGCCGGCGCCTGCGATGATGATGAACACCTAATCTTCCTCCCGCTCGATCGACTCGCGCAGCAGGCCGGCTTCAAGCTTGGTGGGGTTGATCGTGCGGATGCCGAGGCTGCGGTAGACCTCCTCGCGGATCGGGTCGAAGATGACGCCGCCGACGCGCTTGATCTGGAAGACATGCTTGGCGATCTGGACGGCGAGGGCGTTGCGGTTGTCGCCACGGGTGGCGGCCACGAAAGCGTCTGCGCGTTCCGCGCCGGCGCGGCGCAGCGTGTCCTGGTCGGTACCGTCGCCGAGCACCTTCTGTCCTTTGAAGTCGGTAGGCAGATGGTCGAAGGCGTACTTGTCGACGTCGAGGATCGAGACTTCGTGACCGTCGGTTTCGAGGATCATAGCCAGCTCAGCCCCCAGGCGTCCGCAACCCATGATCACTACGAACACGGTCTACTCCGCTGGCATCCGCAGCAAGACGACCTCACAGGGAGCGGTCTTCATGACCTGCGTCGGCACACGGCTCAGTTCGAACTCGCCGAAGGGGCGGGTGTAGGGGACACCCATGACGATAGCGTCGGCGTTGCGCTCGATGGCCTCATCGACAATCGCATGACCGGCGTCGCGAGCCTGCAGCAGTTCGCCATCGACCTCGTAGTCCTGGCGGCGGGCGGCCAACTCTGCCTGGGTCAAGATTTCTTCGCCGTGCTGCGCCTCTTCCGTCAGGTCGGCGTCGAGCCGAAGGGCGCGGCGGACTTCGATAACGTGGACGACGTGGACCTTGCCACGCCCACGCCGCGCGATGCTGCACGCGAACTCAACCGCCATCAAGCTCGCCTCGCTACCATCGACCGGCACAAGGATTGACTTGAACGACAGCGGAGCTTCTTTCGTTTTCTCGTGGCGACTAAACACGTTAATCATTCGTATTCCTGAGTAACCTGTGAATTATTGTCGGTCTCTTGACTAGCGGCAAGTTGCGAGTCTAATCGACGCGTGGCCGCTCAATGCGGTGCGAGGCACGCTGACCAGGTCCTTCATATACTTCTAACGTTATTGAGCGAAGGTTGTTAACGCCTCTTTCCTCCAGCGCCTGCCAAAGATTGGCTCCTATCCACTCGCTGAGACGTTCGGCGCTACTGTTATCGATCGGTAGCGCAGCGACGTCTTGCTTAGGGAATACGTAACCGAGGCCGGCCCTGGTTTTGATTTTCCACGACGCGTCGACGGCTTCGATGTCGAGTTGGCGGCTGTCTTGCTGTAGCAGGAAGCGGTGGTCCAGCTGCTTGCAAAGGCCGCGAATGAGGGTCTTGAGCAGGACGAAATCGACCACCAGCGAGTCCGGCGTCAGGTCTCCTTCCACCTCGGCAGCGACGTGGTAGCTATGGCCGTGCAATGGCTCGGTGTTGCTGCCGAACGTCTCGAAATGCGCCGCGTCGAACTGCAGCCCTTCGACGCGTACCTTGAACGTCTCGCTCATGTAGTTAGCGTACCGCCGGGAGCAAGCCCGCGCGAATCAGAGCCACCCTTAGAGACTGCTCCGTTTGCGGTGCACGCGCTATCTCTGCGTCGCCGTCCAGCAGGACTGGAATCGCTTCACCGAAGGCGTGTTCCAGCCCTTCGTCGTCCTCGATATCCACTTCATCGAAGTCTACGCGCAGGCGTTGCAGGTCTCGCGCCATGTCTTCGCAGAGACCACACTCAGGGCGGCGGAGCAGGCGCAGACGGTTCGTGTTGCGGGACACGCTAGGCGCCGTGTAGACGCCGGCGCCGCTCCGCGCGGGAGAGCCCGCGCCGCTGGCGTTCGGCGGGGGTGATGTCTTCGCGTTCAGGCTCATCACGTCGCATGAAGTAGACCAGCAGTGGCGTTCCGACGATGAGGACGAGAACAGACACGACCTGCGGCGTCGTCAGTCCCAGCAGCGGCTCCTCGCTGTCGAGGCGGAGGAAGCTGACGAAGAAGCGCATTCCGGCGTAGAGCAAGAAGGCAGCCGTAAAGATCACGCCGCTCTTGGGCTGCAGCCGCCAGATGAACGCCAGGATGCCGAGGATGACCAGATCGCCGAACATCTCGTAAGTCGTGGCGGGGTGCATCGCCTCGCGGAAGAACGCCGGGCTGTTGGGGTTGCTGTACGTGACGGCCCAGGGCAGGTCCGACGTCTTGGCGAAGTGCTCACCGTTGATCAGGTCGCCAATGCGGCCGATGGCGAGGCCGAGCATCATGCCGAATACGGCCGCGTCGGCGCCGGAGGCGCAGGGAAGCTTTCTGCGCAGCCCGTAGGCCCAGCCGCCAATGGCGCCGCCGATGATGGCGCCGTAGATCGAAATGCCGCCCTCCGTGATGCGGAACATGTCGACGACGCTATCGATCGACGAGTTGTCGCCGTAATTCTCGAGGACGTACAGCGTGCGGGCGCCGACGAGGCCGACGGCAACGACGATGACGCCCAGCGTGTACGCAGTGTCGGCGTCGATGTTGACGCGGCTGGTGGACGCGACACTGACGGCAAGCCAGACGCCAGCCACGATTCCGATTGCGGTAAAGAAGCCGTGCCAGGTGATGAGCAGGCCGAAAACGTCGACGATATTGGGACTGAGACCGATGTTGACGCTGAGAAGTTCGATCATTCCGCCGCGGCCGGCCGGCTGTCCTGAGCCGCAGCTGCCGCTACCTCCCTGATTTCCCGCTCCACTGCCAGCTGGCGCCCGCCGAGGCCACGGAAAGCTGCCTGACCTGAAGCTATCTTACCCCAGAGCCTGCGCCTGGGCGTGTAGAAGGTCAGCGCCAGACCAAGCAAGAAAACGCCTGTCGCGATCCAGATAAACATGGAGCCCGGGTCACGCCGAACGGTGATTCCGGAGAACTCGCGGCGGCCGCCGAAGGTGTATTCGTAGTCGCCAATGGTGACAGGCTCGCCGGGTGAGAGGGCCAGCGCGCGGCTCTCGACCGTGCCTACGGTCAGGACGAGGCCTGACTGCGTCTGCGACATCTCAGCGACAGCGTCGCCGTCGGCTCCGGGCAGGTTACGGACGACCAGGGAGGGCAGCTCGACGATTCCGGCGAAGCTGAGCGTGTAGCCACCAAGGTCGCTTGATTGGCCGGGGCCAAGGACCTCCCGGGTGCCCGCATCACTGGTTTCGAAAACGATTAGCTGCCACGGCCGGCTCTCGTTGCCGGGCACGGCGCCGACCCAGAACTCGCGGTCGCTGCCGGGCAGTAGGACGGTCGTGCCTGCTGCGTCGGCGATGAAGTCCGTTGGGACGATGGCGTCGTCGAGAACGACGTTGCCACCGTCGTCCGTCACGACGACGCGGGGTGTGGCGGCAGTGCCGGTCAGCGCCAGCACCTCGTCGTAGACCACGCGGCCGGTCGCGACGTCGCGAACGACGAGGCTGGCGCCATCGGGGTAGTAGAGCGACTGGTGGAAGGTGTAGCTGTTGTAGCGCAGCGGGTCGCTGACGGTGGTGGTGCCACGAGCCACTTCTTCGCCGTCGCGATAGACGACCAGCTCTGTGCCGTAGTAGAGCGGGAAGCCGGTCTCGTCGAAGCGGCCGATTGCGTCCTGGACGTAGACCTGCATGTGGTCGGGGTCATCGATAGCGAAGACGGGCAGGGCGGGCTCGCCTTCGCCGATGAGGAGTTGCTGGTCGCGCGCCGTGATAACGGTGACGAAGCCGCCAGCGAGGAAAAGGATCAGCGCGAGGTGACTGACGAACGTCGCGAATTGAGCCCAGGGATAGCGGTCAGCGAAGAGGTAGGTCGAATCGCCTTCCACGGTGGTGGTGACGCGGTAGCGGCGCTTCTGCAGCTGCCGTGTCAGAGACTCGGTCTGAGTTGAGGTCACGACCGTTGCCTCGCTACGCGTGAGGTATTCGTCCGGGACGCGCGTTTGAGGCCGGACGACGTTGCGCCAGACAGGCGGCAGGCGGTTTGCCGTGCAAACGCAGACGCTGACGACGAGTAGCGCCAGCCCAGAGACAAACCAGAGCGAGCGGAACACCTGAAACAGGCCCAGGTCATCCATGGAGTTGGTCAGGAAGCCGAAGCGTTCGCGCTGGAATTCGAGCCATTGAGTCTCCGCGACCGGATTGCCGCGAATCTCCACGGGAAGCTGCGGGATCAAGGTGCCGGCCAGCGAGGCGAGCGCGAGGAAGCCGATGAGGCCCAGCGCAAAACGGACCGAGACGAGTCCGCGCCAGAGCAGGCGGAAGGGATCGAGGTCCGACCAGTCCTTGCGGGAAGGTTGCGAGGCCCTGTCGCCGTACGACGCCTGCGCCATCTAACTGTCCTCGGACGGGAGGATGAGGGACAGGCCTTCGGCGGCGAGTTTCTCGGTGACGTAGCCGAAGACAACCTTGCGCACGACGCCTTGAGCATCGATGAAGTAGGTGGACGGCACGCCCTGGTTTGGGCCGCCGATGCGCCATGTGCTGGCGACTTCGCCGCTGCGGTCAAGGACGATGGGGTACGGGATGCCAAAGTTCTCGACCCAGTCCGCCACGGCTTCCTCGTTCTCACGCAGGTTAACACCCAGTATTAGGAGGCTGTCGCCCTCGTGCATTTCGTAAAGCTCGATCAAGTCCGGCGTTTCAGCCCGGCAGGTGGCGCACCAGGTGGCCCAGAAGTTGACGATGACGGGCCTTCCTTGCAGGTCGCTGAGACGCAGCGTGTTGCCGCCAAGTTGCCTCAGGAGGAAGTCGGGCGCGGCGCGGTCGGCGTTGGCGGCCGGACCCTCTGTGGTGACGTTCTTCGTTGCGGGCAGCTCAACGGTGCCGAAGCCGTCGTCTTCCGTGCCGCCGCCCCGCGCACCGACGTAGAGGAGTGCTGCGACGATGGCTACGACCAGCCCGATGGGCAGCACGACGCTGCGGAACACGCCAGACCACTCGCGGCGGCTCTGCGGCCTTGAATCCAGCTCCGGCGGTCCTGGTTCATTGCTCATGTTCACTGTCCGAACAGCTCCACGTAGAGGGCGCGAACCTCTTCTGGTGGCAGGCCCGCGCCAAGGTAGGAGTCGCCGACTCTCACTTCAAAGTGTAGATGGTACTGGCTACCCGGGTTGTTAATAGATTCCGGCGTACCAGATTCGCCGACGAAGGCGATCACGTCGCCTGCACTGATGACGGTGCCCTGGGTCACGCCGTCGGCGATGCCGCTGAGGTGGCAATAACGCGTCACGACGCCGTTGCCGTGGTCGATCCAGACCTGCCGGCCCCGGAAGGCGTCCAGCGACTCCGCGGACGTCAGGTTAGCTGCCAGCTCTTGATAGCGCTCCAGCGTGAGGTCTACGTAGCCGAGGTCTGCGCGGATCACAACACCGCTTTTCGCCGCGACAATGGGCGTAGCGACCCCGATGGCGGTGCAGTTATCGGCGTTGTAGAAGTCGACGCCCTCATGCGTGCCCTGGCGGTACTCACGGGGAGCGTTTGGCATGAGCTGGTCGCCTACCGGTAGGCAACCGCCCTGGATGGGGAAGATGAAGCCACTCAGCGTCGACGAGACCGGTTCGTTGGTCGGTGCCGGGCCGCCGTCATTGGAGGATCCGCCTGTGGTGGCCGTTGAGCCTTCGCCGGGTGTGCCTAGCGGCGTGATCACTACGCCATCGCTGCCGTTACCGGCGCCGGCGCTCTTAGCGCTGCCGCCACAGGCCGTCGCGAACAGGGCTATCAAGAGCAGTGAGAGAGTGGTCGCCAGCAGGCGCAGGAGCTTCCTCCAGGGTCAAGTGGACAGAGTCAGAATACGGGGGCTTCCGGTCGCGGGCAAATCCTCCTAACGCGCCTTCAGGGCTGACGCGTGAGCAAGTTGCTCCAGCGAGTCGTCCAGCGGCGACAGCGCGCCGCTGCCGTAACGGCGCTCCATCGCGAGGCTGAGCAACCGGTCCGCGAAAGCGGGATTCTTGGGCAGAATCGGCCCGTGCAGGTAGCTGCCGAACGCATTCTTGTATCGGGCGCCTTCGAATCCGCTTGCGCCGTCGTTGCCGTGTCCGCGCAGGACGCGGGCCAGAGGCTCACAGCCGGACCCCAGGTACGTCCTGCCGCCGTGGTTTTCGAAGCCGGCGAGGCTGCCGCCCTCCCAGTCCGCGGCTAGGTTGCCGATGAGGCGCCTCGCGTGCGGCCCCGGGTGCAGTGTGTAGAGGTCGAAAACGCCGGCGCCTCGCATCTCGACGCCGTCGGCACCACGATAGAAGCGCCCCGAGAGCTGGTAGCCACCGCAGACGCCGAGGAATACCACGCCGTCGTCGATGGCCTCGCGGAGGGCGCCCTTGGTGGCCGCGAGATCGCTGCAGACCAGCGTCTGCTCGCGATCCTGCGCGCCACCGATGAAAAGGAGGTCGAAGTCGTCGGGACGCAGCACGTCACCCACTTTGAGGCCGGTGACTTCGAGCTCGATACCACGCAGCCGGCAGCGGCGCTGGAGGCAAACGATGTTGCCGCGGTCCCCGTAGATGTTCATCTGCGATGGGTAGAGATGGCCGAGGCGCAGGATGCGCGTTGTGTCGCTCATCGCCAGAAGGGCTCCTTGCCCGCGCGGGCGGCGAGCAGTTCACGCACGGTCAGCATGGCGGTGTATGTCGGGATAACGGCCAGGCACTCACCGTCAGGGGTGGCGCCCAAGGCGCTGGCCAGCGCGGCGGAGATGTCCGGCACGACCTCAAGCGTCGATTCGTACCACTCGGCGTACTTGAGGCGAAGCGCCATTTCGGCGGCGCGCGTGCCGCTGACGATGACGTGCTCCAGACGGCCCGCGGCGATCTCGAAGTCGGCGTCCCAGATCCAGGAGATGTCGCGTCCATCGGCGATGTCATCGTTGAGGACGATCA
>DASTLN010000199.1:0-5591 GCA_035714925.1 Dehalococcoidia bacterium
GGCGCCACGACGAAGGCGCTGCTCGACGAGCTGTACGCCGTCGCCCGCGCCGAAGCGTGACCTCGCAGGACGACCTGACGATGCGCCGGGCCGTGGCCGAAGAAGCAGCCAGGGCTGCGGGCGCCGTCCACATGCGCTACCTCGGCCGGTCGCTGGAGCGCGATATCCACAACGAAAACCGCGCCGACTACACAACCGAAGCCGACATCGAGTCCCAGAATGCCGTCAAGCAGGCGATCGCGCTCCACTTCCCGGACGAGACCGTGATCGGTGAGGAAGATATCGAGGCGCGCACCCGCATCGGCGAGATGCTCGACGCTGGCTGCTGGCTCACGGACCCGCTGGACGGCACCCAGGAGTTCGCTCATACCAACATCGGCTTCTCGTGTGTCGTCGGCTACGTCGGAGGTGGGCAGCCGCTCGCCGGCGCCGCCTATTTCCCCGTCCTCGGCGAGCTCTTCACCGCCGCCGCGGGCCTCGGCGCCACGTTGAACGGCGCGCCGATCCACGTCAGCGGTGTCACCAGGCTGGAGCGCGCGCTCTTCGCCACGCCGCAGAGCAACTCCTCGACCCAGGAGCGCAGAGACCGCTTCGCCGAACGCATGCTGAAGCTCCTGCCTCACATTGAAGGCTTCCGCATGCCGGGTTCAGCGTCGCAGATGGTCTGTGGCGTCGCCGCCGGCCGCTACGACCTCACCGCGGTGCTGGGCGCACGGACGGGGCCGGCGCCGGACCGACCCTACGCCGGACAGCCGTGGGAGACGGCAGCGTTCCTCGTCATCGTGCAGGAAGCCGGCGGTGCCGTCGGCAGCCAGGACGGTGGTCCGGCGGACCTCCTCGGCTACAACGCCTACGCCGCATCGCAGTCGTTGCTCGACGAGTACATCGCGCTAATGGCCGAATAGATGCGCGATGTGGCTATACTCGCGAGATGACCGGGATAGAGGAACTGCAGCTACGCCGCGAGGTGGCCATCGAAGCGGCGCGCGCTGCCGCCGAGGTGCATCTGCGCTACCGAGGCCAGCAGCTCGAACGCGACGTCCACGCCGGCGAACGCACCGACTATGCCACGCGCGTCGACCTCGAGGCTCAGGACGCGGTCAAAGCTGCGGTTGCCCGGCACTTCCCTGACGAACCCGTCATCGGTGAGGAGGACCACGAGCGCTACGGCGAGGTCGAAGCCCTACTGCAGACGGGCTGCTGGTTCACCGATCCGCTGGACGGCACCGCCGACTACGTCCACGGCTCGCCCCACTTCTCCGCCATCGTGTCCTACGTCGCGGGCGGTGAGGCGCTGGCCTGCGCCATCTACTTCCCCGTGCTCGATGAGTTGTTCAGCGCCGCGAAAGGGCAGGGCGCCACGCTGAACGCGGGGCGGTGCCGCGTTTCCCGCGTCGACAAACTGAGTGGCGCCATCCTCGCAACGGCGTTTCGCGGCAGCGACCCCGTACGCGTCACGAACCTGGCGACGCGGGTCCAGACCGTGTTGCCTCACATCGAGGCGATCCGCCTGCCCGGCGCGCCAAGCGTGATGGCCTGCGCCGTCGCCTGCGGCCGCTACGACGTGTTCACGATGATGGGCCAGGCACTGGAGGCGCCACCTGCCGGACGTCCCTTCCTGGGCCAGCCCTGGGAGACGGCGGCGTTCGTGGTGCTCGTCCAGGAAGCCGGTGGTGCCGTGAGAGGCCTGTCCGGCGGCGCGCCGGACTTGCTCGGCTACAACGTCTTCGCTCCGACGCAGGGGATTATCGACGAGCTCGACGCCGTCATGCAGGACGTCCTCAGACCGCCGCGGGCCTGACTTCAGCGCCTCTCGCTATACTCAAGACGTGAGCGATGACGACCTGCAGGAGACCACGCCGGAGGAGCGCGACGCGCAGGAAGCCAAGCTGCGCGTCGAAGAGCTTTGTAGCGAAATCAACTACCACGATTACCGCTACCACGTGCTCGACAGCCCGGAAATAGACGACGCGAAGTACGACGCGCTGATGCGCGAGCTGCGTGGCCTCGAGGGCAGGTTCCCGGAGCTGATCACGCCCGACTCGCCGACGCAACGCGTCAGCGGCCAGCCGATCGAGGCATTCGGTGTCGTCGAGCACCGCCAGCAGATGCTCAGCCTCGGCAACGCTTTCGATGAGGCGGAGCTGCGGGCCTGGCACAAGCGCGTCGCGGGCCTCTCTGAACGCGACGACCTGGCGCTGGTCTGCGAGCCGAAGATCGACGGCCTCGCCGTCGCATTGGTCTTCGAGAACGGCTCGTTTGTGCAGGGCGCCACGCGCGGCGACGGCACGCGGGGCGAAAACATCACGCAGAATCTGCGCACGATCCGCAGCATCCCGCTTTCGCTGGCGAAGTCGGCGCCTCAGCGCTTCGAAGTGCGAGGCGAGGTCTACATGACGAAGTCGGGCTTCGAGGCGCTGAACGAGGAGCGTGGCGCGCAAGGACAGCAGTTGTTCGCCAGCCCACGGAACTCCGCTGCGGGCTCGTTGCGTCAGCTCGACTCGGGCGTTACGGCCACGCGACCGCTCGATATCTTCCTTTACCAGCTCGGCTGGGCCGAGGGCAGCGCGCCGCAGACGCAGTGGGAGACCTTGCAGTGGCTGGGAGACCTCGGCTTTCGCGTCAACCCTCACATCAAGCGCTTCACGGACCTCGAGGCCGTAATCGAGCACGTCAAAGGCTGGGAGGCGCAGCGGGACAGCCTCGACTATGAGATCGACGGCCTCGTGATAAAGGTCGACGAGTTCGCCGTGCAGCGTGGCCTTGGGATCGTGGGCCGCGAGCCGCGCTGGGCCATCGCGTTCAAGTTCCCGCCAACGCAGGCGACCACGAAGTTGAGGGACATCGAAACGAACGTGGGCAGGACCGGCGTCCTGACGCCCTTCGCGGTACTCGAGCCCGTCATCGTCGCCCACGCAAGGGTAGGGCTCGCAACATTACATAATGAGGAGGACATCCGCCGCAAGGACATCCGCATCGGCGACACGGTGATTGTGCAGCGCGCCGGCGACGTCATTCCGCAGGTGGTGGGGCCTGTTGTCAGCCTTCGCAGCGGCAAGGAAAAACCCTTCAAAATGCCCGCGAAGTGCCCGGTGTGTGGACACGACGTGGTGAAGCCTGAGGACGAAGTCCGCACCTACTGTCCCAATCGCGCCTGTCCGGCCCAGATTTTCCGTCTGCTAACCCACTTCGCCAGCCGCGGCGCCATGGACATCGAGGGCCTCGGCGAGTCGATGGCGCAGCAGCTTCTCCAGAGCGGCCTCGTAGGTGATATCGGCGATGTCTACGACCTGACGAAGGACAAGCTCGTCACGTTGGAGCGCATGGGGGAGAAGAGCGCGGAGAACCTGCTCGCGGGCATCGAAGCCAGCAAACAGCGCCCGCTGGGACGCGTACTCTTCGCGCTAGGCATCCGGCATGTCGGCGGCGAAACGGCGGACCTCCTGGCGGGCCACTTCGGCAACATCGACGCGATCAAGGAGGCGAGCGCCGAAGACCTCGCTGCCGTTTCGAGCATTGGCCCCAAGGTTGCGGAGAGCATCTACGCCTACTTCCACGACGATCAGAACCTTAGCGTGATCGAGAAGCTGCGCAACGCCGGCGTGAAGCTGGAAGGCGCTGCCGCCGCGCGCGAGGGGCCGCTGATGGGCTCGACGTTTGTCGTGACGGGCAGCCTCTCGCGCTGGAGCCGAAACGAGATCGAGTCGTTGATCAAGCGCCTGGGCGGTGGCGTAGGCAGCAGCGTGACGAAGAAGACGAGCTACCTGGTCGCAGGCGAGAGCCCCGGTTCGAAGCTAACGAAGGCGGAAGAGTACAAGGTGCCGGTCCTGGATGAGGACGGGTTTCAGGCACTGTTACAGGCGCACGGAATCAGCGCTTGAATTACGCCGACATCGCCGAAAAGCGGCAATCGACTTCGAACTGGATTCGAATCTTGTTTCATAGCGATATTCAGCCTTGATTTGTGTTTCGAAATGTTAGGGATTTGCAATCGTTTCCCAGCTTTGACGTCCCTTGTTATGTCGGTTATACTTCAGGTCAACTTGGGGTGGACTTTTTCTGATCTGAAGGCAAGGACTGCATGGCCTTCAATCCTATAAGCTCGTTTTTAGGGCTATTTTCTCACGACGTGGGCATTGACCTGGGTACGGCGAATACGCTTGTCATGGTCAAGGGCCGCGGTATCGTCATCGACGAGCCCAGCGTCGTCGCGATCGACCGTATCAGCAAGAAGGTCCTGGCCATAGGCGCCGAAGCCAAGCGAATGGTGGGCCGCACCCCGGCCAACATCATCGCTGTCCGCCCCCTCAAAGACGGCGTCATCTCCGATTTCCACGTCACCGAGCGCATGCTTCACTACTTCATCCGCTCCGTTCACGAACGTTACGGCTTCGGGATCCCCCGCCCGCGCGTCGTAATCGGTATCCCCAGCGGCGTGACCGAAGTGGAAAAGCGCGCCGTCCACGACGCGGCCCTGAACGCCGGCGCGCGCGAAGCCTACCTCATCGAAGAGCCGATGGCCGCCGCAATCGGCGCCGGCCTGCCGATAATGGACCCTTCGGGCTGCATGATCGTAGACATCGGCGGCGGTACGACCGAGGTCGCGGTGATCTCGCTGGGCGGCATCGTCGAGAGCCACTCGATCCGCACCGCCGGCGACGAGATGGACCAGGAGATCATCGGCTACGCCCGCCAGGTCCACAACATGGTCATCGGTGAGCGCAGTGCTGAAGAGATCAAGATTTCCCACGGCTCTGCCTACCCGCTGGACGAAGAAGAAACGGTCGAAATTCGCGGCCGCGATCTCGCGACAGGCCTGCCAAAGGTCGTCGAAGTCAGCACCGTCGAGATTCGCGACGCGCTCTCGGGCCCGGTGAACCAGATCGTCGAGTCGGTGAGACTCGCGATTGAAGTGACGCCGCCGGAGCTGGTTGCGGACCTCATGTTCAAAGGGATCTGTCTCGCCGGTGGTGGTGCGCTTCTGCGCGGCCTGGACCGGCGCCTACAGCAGGACACCAGGTTCCCGGTCTACGTGGCAGAGGATCCGCTAACCTGCGTAGTCCGGGGGTGCGGCGAGGCCCTGGAGGAGACGCAGATGCTCTCCAAGGTGCAGTCTTCGCTGGCCACGCGAAAGCCGCCGCGTTAATTCAACTCACTGCGCTGCCCACTCATGAGGCGGCGGGATGGAGCTGCTCCTGACTGTTAGGAGTGCGGCCTGGTTCGCCAGCGTGATGAGTGCGGGACTCATCCTCTTGGCGCTGTCCGGAATCGGTTTGCTGAGACCCCTGGAAGACGTTTCCTACACCGTGTTTTCACCCATCGAGAAGCTCCTGCGATCCACCGCGAGGCCGATCGCCGATGTCGTGGCCAACTATGGCGATGTCAGCGAACTGACACGTCAAAACGACTCGCTCCGCGCCGAAAACGAGCGCCTCGAAGCCGAAATCGCCCGCCTTCGAGAAGAGGCGTCGCGCCAGCAAGAGCTCGAGCGACTGCTGCAAACCCGCAACGCGCTCGAAGGCCAGACGTTTGCCACGGCCAGCGTCATCGCGCGCGACCCCAGCAACCTGCGCCGCCGCATCGCCATCGAC
>DASTLN010000200.1:0-1913 GCA_035714925.1 Dehalococcoidia bacterium
CCCTGAGCTTTGGCTGAGAGCGCTCCGTGCTTCCCGTCGCCGCGATCGGCATCCCCCCGTCCAGGGATTCCTGAGACATCGCTCAATTATAGGCGTGCCCTTCTGCCCGCCCTCACGCAGACGGGCACCCGCGTCCCTAGAATAGAAGCATGCAGGTCAGCCCCAGCGTCCGCGCCGTCCAGGTCCCCGAGACCAACCCGATGCACCCGCAGTTCACTACGATCTATCTCGTGGGACACGGCCAGACCCTGTCGATCGACACCGGCGCCGACGAGGAACGCTATCGCTGGATGCTGCGCGGCTACCTCGCCGCGACTGAGAAGGCTGAGATCGGACTCGCTGCCCTCTCGCACTTCCACTTCGACCACTCATCCAACCTGCGCTGGGTCTGCGAGGAGTTCAACGCCGAAGCCCACGTCTCGGCCGAAACCGCCGCCCGCCTTGACGGCAAGCTCCCCGACCACGTCCTGCCCCTCGGCGAGGGCGACACGCTCAGCCCTGGCGGCGGCGTCCGGCTCCAGGTCATGCACACGCCGGGCCACAGCCCAGACTCCCTCTGCTTCTACCTCGAGGAGGAAGGCGTCCTCTTCACCGGCGACACCATCCTCGGCGGCACCAGCACCGCCGTAAACGACCTCGCTGACTACCTCCAAAGCCTGCAACGCTTGCGCGCCCTCCCCAACCTCCGCGTCATTTGCCCCGGTCACGGCCCGCTGATCGAAGACCCCGCCGCCTGGATCGACGAGTACATCTCGCACCGCGAGGCGCGCGAGTCCCAGATAGTCGCCGAGCTCTCGAAGGGCGACGCGCTAACCAGCTGGCAGCTCATGCAGCGCCTCTACGCCGATGTCGACCCCCGGCTACGCCGCATGGCCGACCGCAACGTCCAGAGCCACCTCATCAAGCTCCAAAAGGAAGGGCGCCTGCAGGTCCACGCCGGCAAACCCCGAGAGCGCAGCGACGGCGAAATAGCCAAAGAAGCCGCCGAGCACGCCACCCGCGACGCGGTCCTGCGCCAGGCCGACGAATACCGCGAGCAGGACCGCCGCCGCGCCCTCTTCCTCCAGGAGAACCCGCCCACCGAAGAATGGTTAGAGCCCCCACGATTCGAACTCTCGTAGGGACGCGATGAATCGCGCCCGGGACGCCTCGTCATCACCCAGGGCCCCTACGTCACCCACGCCCCCACCTCGCCCTCAAACGTCCCGCCGTCAACAGCCCCTCTCCGTCGACGGAGAGGGGCGCGCGGCAGCGGGGGTGAGGTTGGCGCCTCGTAACCCCTCAGAAACCAACCTTGCAGCTTGACAACCTACGCCCTCAGACGCATATTCCCGTTAGCAATAGGCTGGGCCGAGCGAACGGAGGCACCGATCATGACAACAGCCGAAGCCACAGCCGACTACCCGGTACGCCTCGATGTTGGGCACGACGCATCGCAATCGCGCCTGACAAACTTCCCGCTCGGCATCGGCACGTCCATCCGGTCGCTCCTGTTGATCCCTCATTTCATCATCCTTTACTTCCTCCAGATCGTCGCCAACATCGTCTACTTCATCGCCTGTTTCGCCATCCTGTTTAGCGGCCATTACCCGCGCGGCTTGTTCAACTTCTACGTCGGCTACATGCGCTGGAACGCCAACATGACTGGCTATTTGGTGAGTGCTTATGACAAGTATCCACCGTTCAGCATGGACGTTCAGCCGGGCTTCCCGGTCGCACTGGAGGTCGACTATCCGGAGAACCTCAACCGGATCCTCAACTTCCCGCTCTTCATCGGTTACTTCATCAAGCTGATACTGCTGATTCCACACCTCATCGTTCTCGTGTTCTTGATTCTCGCCGCAATGGTCGTGCTCTTTATCGCGCAGTTCGCGATCCTCTTCACCGGCTCGTTCCCGGAGGGCATGCATGGC
>DASTLN010000201.1:0-13863 GCA_035714925.1 Dehalococcoidia bacterium
CGGCCGAAGGTGGAGAGGATGTTGCCGTTGAGGTCGCGCACGGTCATGCGCGCGAGGCGGTTTTCGGGCCACTGGAAGCCGGTCAGGGAGTAGTGGTCCTTCCAGTAATTCATCTCGCCGATGTAGACGTTGTCGTCGGCGTCGATGAAAAGGTCGCCGGGGCGGTTCATGTTGGTCCACTCGTCGAGGTACTCGCCATCAGGGCTGAAGATTTGCACGCGCTCGTTCTCGCGGTCGCAGACGAAGACGCGGCCGTCGGTGTGGGCCCAGACGCTGTGCGGCAGGTTGAACTCGCCCGGACCCGTACCCGGCTCGCCCCAGGACTGCAGCAGATCGCCTTTGGCCGAGAAGCGGTGGATGCGAGCGTTGCCGTAGCCGTCGGAGACGTAGAGCTCGCCGTCGGATGAGACTGAGAGACGCGTCGGGCGGTGGAAGGGCGGCCCGCCGTGGGCGATGGTGTTGAGGCGGGTCGAGACGCCCCAGTCGTAGCCGGTGTCGGAGGGGTGGTCTGGCGTGCCGAGCGTCTGCAGCAGCTCGCCGTCGAGGGTGAACTTGCACACCGTGTGGTCGCCGTCGTCGGCGAGGAAGACGATGTCGTCGTGGATGGTGATGCCGTGGGGGCGGGTGAAGACGCCCTCGCCCCACGAGGTGAGGAAGCTGCCGTCGCGGTTGTAGACGAGCAGCGGGTGCTCGCCGCGGTTGAAGACGTAGACGCGGTCCTGGGAGTCGGTGGAGACGCCGGCGACGTCTCCGTGGGTGAAGCCGTTGGGGAGTTGCTCCCAGTTTTCGACGAGTTCGTAGCGGTGGTTGCCCTGGCCGAGAGGCATTAGTCATTCCGTTCTAGGTCCTGCGCGGGTACGGGCGTGGTTGATTGGCTCGGGGCGTGGGGTTCGCTGCGCATCCCTTCGACGTTGCTCAGGACAGGCCTTCCGGCTGACGCCGTTGTCTGCTCCGCTCACTATCAAAGGTAACTTTGGGGGGACACCCCCCAAACCCCCCGCGCATGGGGCTTCGCCCCCCGCTACCCCCTGCGGCGGTGTCGCCATTCTAGACGTCTTGCCCGTGGGCGGGATGCTCCAAGTTCTGGAGTTTGAGGGAGGTTGCCTCTGATTAGCTCGGGACGTTGGGTTCGCTGCGCATCCCTTCTACGCTGCTCAGGACAGGCCTTCCGGCTGGCGCCGTTGTCTGCTCCGCTCACTATCAAAGGTAACTTTGGGGGGACACCCCCCAAGCCCCCCGCGCATGGGCTGCGCCCCCGCTACCCCTGCTGCGTTGCCGCCATTCTAGGCGTCTTGCCCGTCGGTGGGGATGCTCCGAGTTGAGGAGTTTGAGGGAGGGTTGTGTCGGATTAGCCTGGGGCGTTGAGTTCGCTGCGCATCCTTCCGGCTGGCGCCGTTGTCTGCGCCGCTCGGTAGATGGCAAGACTGGGGGACACCCGGCTTTGCACCAAAAGTCGCCGCTGCACAATTACTTTCCAGTCTGCACAATAACTCCCTCACTCTCCCGGCTCTCCGAGTGGCCTGCTATCGATCTCCTTTTGACGCTCCATCGCTTCCTCACCGACCCGCCGTGCCTCATCTTTTGTTACCCCATGGAAGGCCCACCGGGTCACCTAACGCCATCCGGCCGTTCTTACCTTTCTCAACTCTGGTTCCCCGTCCTCAGTCCTTCCCGTTACACCGTGATACGTATTGCGCCGCGTACTGATTTTTGATACAATACGGTTCAGGAGGTAGATACTGATGGTGCAGGAACAGCAACTGAGGGGGCCTTACGCCCCACCCGCCACGGTCTTGGCAGTAATCCGCCGGATGCACGAGCGCGGACTGCCTGAACACATCGATGATTCGACACTCGCCGTGGCTGGCGTGCCGGACAGCCTTTTTCAGCGAGTCATCGCCGCCCTTCGGTTCCTCGGCCTCGTGGACGAAAGCAACCGGCGCACCGATCTCTTTACGCGGCTTGGCCGCGCAACAACGGAGGAATATCCCGAACTGTTGTCGGAAGTAGTCCGCGCCGCCTATGCACCCATCTTCGAGTTCGGCATCGACCCCGCTCAGGACAATGAGCAACGTATCGTCGATGCGTTTCGGAGATACGAACCGTCGGGCCAACGGGTCAGCATGGCGAGGCTGTTCAGGGGACTTTGCCAAGAGGCTGGTCTTGCTCCACAAGAGGCGGCGGCTCCGCGCCAGCCCCGCAATACGCCACCGAGGCAGAGAGCGCCACGCCAAGACCGAGCCCCTGTAAGGCAACAAGACACCCCGAGCCCCGCCCCGGATCGCGCCGACCTTCGGCCCATCCACCAGATGGTGGACTCTCTGCCTTATGAAGGATGGTGGACGCAGGATCGCCGAGAGCGTTGGCTTCGTGGTCTGGAAGCGCTCATCGATTGGGCGATTGAGGTAAAGGATGCCCCACCGCAACCCGCCGCCAATGATGAAGAAGACACGGAGGACTAGGTCGGAAAAAGATAGGGCGGCCCCCCTTGCAATCGGAAACCGCCCTATCGCCCATCTAAGGCCGGATGGTGAAGTGGAAACACGGGCGGTCTGCACCCGCCCATGCGAGGGTCCGATTCCCTCTCCGGCCTCCAGACAGCTATTTAGCGGGAAGACGCTGCTGGAATAGCCCTTCCCAAGGAACAAGGAGAGGTTGCCTCCATGCTCAATTCCAGTGTACAGCCTAATGATTATCGGCAGGACGGCCAAGAGGTCGTCTATGAATCCCTTGCGCAGGGTGGTTGCGTCAGGCGGCGAGGGGCATGAAGGAGGAGCCGCCGTCGTGGCGCTGGAGGGCTGGGCGGGGCAGGGAGTGCAGCGCTGGGACGAGGCCCTTCCAGAACAGCGCGGCGTTGGTTTCCAGCTCTGAGACGTCGACGAGGGAGAGGCCGGCCGAACCGGCGCTCGAGCGCAGGATTAGCGGCGGCAGGTCGCTGTGGGATGGTTCGATGCCGCCGCAGGTGCCGCCCGGCCGCAGGCAGGACACGATGTCGGCGAGCAGCAGGTCCGGCCGGACGACCTGGTGCAGAGCGCTCGTGACGATCGCCATGTCAAACTGGCCCATCCATTCGAAGGGGACGGAATCGATGGGGTAGAGGGCGAGGTCGATGCAGTCGACGCGGCAGCCGGCGGCCTGGAGGCGCCAGCCGAGGCGGCTCGGCCCGTAGGTGAACTCAACGACGCGCAGACCTCGAACGGCGCCGATGTAGTCGAGCAGCTTTTCGGCGAGCGATGCGCCGGCGCCCCGGGGGGGTTGCGGGTTGTCGACGACGAGTCTGAGGCGGGGACGTTCCGTTTCGGTTTGCATCATGGCTACGGTGCCACGATCCCGAGAGGCCTCCCATACGGACTCGACCCGAATTCGCGCCGGGAAGCACCGATAACGCCTAGTGGAAGGCACTCGGGTTCGTAAGGAGTCTTCCGCACAGTCGCTGCCTCTGCGAAGCTGGGTTCATGACAGAGGTGCAGGTTGTCCGCGTGTTCACGGATGCGGACGGCAACCACGGCAACCCGCTGGGCATCGTGCTGGATACGGCGGAGTTGGATGACGCCAGGCGGCAGGCGATCGCGGCGGAGCTGGACTACAGCGAGACCGTTTTCGTCGACGACGTGGCGCGGGCAGAGCTGCGGATCTTCACTCCGGCGGCGGAGCTGCCGTTGGCGGGCCATCCGCTGGTCGGCACAGCGTGGCTGCTGGCGCAGGTGACGGGGCGTCCGGTTGAGACGCTGCGCCCGCTGCGCGCCGCGAACGTCGACACGTGGGTCGAAGATGGCGTGACGTGGATCCGGGCGCGCATCGAGGACGCGCCGCCGTGGCGGTTCGTGCGGCTCGACGCGCCGGGTGAGGTCGAGGCGCTGGCGGCGCCGCCGGGACCGGAGTACGGCATGCACGAGTTCTGGGCCTGGCAAGACGAAGCGGAGGGCCGGCTGCGGGCGCGGGTGTTCGCGTCGAGCTTCGGCATCGCGGAGGACGAGGCGACGGGCTCGGGGGCGCTGCGGCTGATCGAGCTGCTGGGGCGCGAGCTGGTGATCACGCAGGGCCGGGGCTCCGTGCTGTACGCGCGGCCGGCGAAGCTGGAGGGGCGGGGCGAGGTTGGGGGGCGGGTGGTGAGTGCTGGGACGCGGGAGGTCTGACTGGTGGTGCGGCAGCAGGTGACGCGCGTGGCGGCTTACGGGCTGGTCGTGGATGAGGGGCGGATCCTGCTCTGCCGGGCACCTCACCCCCGCTGCCGCGCGCCCCTCTCCTTGCGAGGAGAGGGGCTGTGGACGACGGGGGTTGATTGGTGTTTTCGGCGCGTTTGCGCGCGTGCGGGATTGCTTCGTCGCTGGACGCTCCTCGCAATGACCAAAGGGTGGACGCGCAGGTCCAAAGAACCTGCAGCTACATCAGTTTGGCGCTCTTGCCTCTCACGAACCGATGGGACAGGAGACGGGGGCTTGTTGCTTGTTGCTTATCGTGCCTGTTAGCGTTCGATTATGAACTCGGCGCCTCTTGCAGCTACCGTCCAGCGCGCGCGCGACCTCACGGAATCGGACCGCGAGGCGGTTGTTGAGGACCTGAAGCGCGGCATGCGCGGCGAGGTGCGCTCTGACCGCTACAACCGCCTGCTCTACGCCACCGACGCGTCGCTGTATCAGATGGAGCCCGTTTGCGTCGTCTTCCCGACGAGCACGGAGGACGTGCAGCACGTGCTGCAGGTAGCGGCGCGGGCGAGGGTGCCCGTCATGCCGCGCGGCGGCGGTACGGGGCTCTCGGGGCAGACGGTGAACCACGCCATCGTGTTGGACTTTTCGCGCGAGATGGCGAATGCGCTGGAGTTCAACGCCGAGGAGCAGTGGGTCCGAGCGCAGCCCGGCATCGTGCTGACGGAGCTGAACAAACAGGCGGCGCGCCACGGCCTGCTCTACGGCATCGACCCCTCGACACAGAACCGGGCCACTATTGGCGGTGGTGTGGGTAACAACTCGTGCGGCGCCCATTCCATCGTTTACGGCAAGACGATCGATAACGTGCTCAGCGTTGACGCGGTCCTGGCGGACTCGAACCTGACGACGTTCGCGGCGCTGGACGGCGCGGCGCTGGACGCCAAGTTCGACCTGCCGGGGTTGGAGGGCGGCATCTACCGCGAGCTGCGTCGCATCGGCCACGAACAGGCCGAGGAGATCGAACGGCGCTTCCCCAAGATCATGCGCCGCGTCTCCGGTTACAACCTGGACGACTTCGTCCACGAGACGGGGCCGATGGACGTGGCGCGAATGGTGGTTGGGTCCGAGGGGACGCTGGCGGTGGTGACGGAGGCGAAGCTGCGGCTGCACAGGCTGCCGAAGTTCAAGGGACTCGCGGCGGTGCACTTCCGGACGCTGGTCGAGGCGGCGGAGGGGACGGTCGCCACGCTGGAGCATCCGGTCGCGTCGATCGAGCTGATCGACAGCGTCATCGTCGAGCGGTGCCGGGCGCACAGCGGGTTCCGGCATCTGGCCGACTTCGTCGAAGGCGAGCCGGGCGGTATTTTGCTGATCGAGATGGCGGGCGACACGGAGGGCGAGGTCGCGGGCAAGCTCGAGGTACTGAAGGCGGACCTCGAGGGCAAGAAGCTGGGTTACTACACGTTCACGACGGCCGACGCCGGGGTGCAGCGCGACATGTGGCGCATGCGCGAGGCTGGGCAGGGGCTGATCACCAGCGTGCGGGGTCCGCTCAAGGCGGCGACGTTCGTCGAGGACGCCGCGGTCGCGCCGGAGAAGCTGCCGGAGTACATCAAGCGCTTCCAGGAGATCGTTTCGAGTAACGACACCGAGGCCTCGTACTATGGGCACGCCAGCGTCGGGTGCCTGCACATCCGTCCCATGGTCAACCCGAAGACGAGCGAGGGGCTCGACCGCATGGAGAAGATCGCGCGCGAGGTCGCCGACCTGGTGCTCGAGTTCGGGGGCAGCCTGAGCGGCGAGCACGGCGACGGCATCGTGCGGGGCGTGTTCACGGAGCACATGTTTGGGCCGACGCTGACCAACGCCTTCCGCGAGGTGAAGCAGGCCTTCGACCCGAACAACCTGCTCAACCCCGGCAAGATTTTCGATACGCCGGGCTTCCGAGAGAACCTGCGTGTGGAGCCGGACGCCCGCGTCTGGGAGCCGGTGACGCACCTCGACTTCGCGTTCGAGGGCGGCCTTGCGGCGGCGGCGGACCAGTGCACGGGGCAAGGGGCGTGCCGAAAGATGGACGGCGGCATGTGCCCCTCCTTCATGGTCACGCGCGAAGAGGAGCATTCGACACGCGGCCGGGCCAACCTGCTGCGCCTCGCGTTCACCGGCGTCCTGCCGCCCGACGAATTCACCTCGCAGCGCATGCACGATGCGCTTGACCTCTGCGTCGAGTGCAAGGCGTGCAAGGCGGAGTGCCCGACCGGCGTCGACATGGCGAAGATCAAGTACGAGGTGCTGGCGCAGACGATGGAGCAGAAGGGCGTGCCGCTGCGGGCGCGGCTCTTCGCGCAGATCAACACCGTCAGCCGTCTGACGGCGCCGTTCGGCAGGATCGCCAACCTCTTCGGCCGCATCGGGCCGCTGCGCGCGGTGATGCAGCGCGTGGCCGGGGTGGCAGCGCGGCGCCCGTTGCCGCGCTTCGCGTCGCAGACGTTCCCGGCGTGGTTCCACAAACGGGAGGCGACGGCGCCGGGGGCGCGAGGCGAAGCCGTCTTCTTCCACGACACTTTTACCGATTACTACCATCCGGAGGTCGGCCACGCGGCGGTGCGTATTCTCGAAGCGCTGGGTTACAGCGTGGTGCTGGCTGAGCGCACGGGCTGTTGCGGACGGCCCGCGATCTCGAAGGGGCTGCTGCCGACGGCGCGCAGGTGGGCGCGCCGCAACGTCGAGGCGTTGCTGCCGTACGCGCAGAGGGGCGTGCCGATCATCGGCGCCGAGCCGTCTTGCCTGCTGACGTTCCGGGATGAGTACCCGGAGCTGCTGCGCGACGAGGGTTCGAAGACGCTGGCGGGGCAGACGTTCCTGCTCGACGAGCTGCTCGCAAGGCTGGCGGCCGAGGAGCCGGCGCAGGTCGCGGCGATCTTCCGTGACGACGTGGAGCTGGAGGTGCTGCTGCACGCGCATTGCCACCAGAAGGCGATCGTCGGGCCGGAGCCGACGTTGCAGATGCTGAATCTGGTGCCCGGCTACAAGGCGTCGCTGGTGGAGACGAGCTGCTGCGGCATGGCGGGGTCGTTCGGGTTTGAGGCGGAGCACTACGAGATCTCGAAAGCGATGGGGAGCCTGAAGCTGTTCCCGGCGGTCGAGGCGGCATCAGCCGAGACCGCGATCGCGATCACGGGCGTGTCGTGCCGTCAGCAGATCGGGCACTTCACGTCGCGTACGCCGCGCCACGCCATCGAGCTGGTGGCGGACGCGCTGAAGTAGGCCTGCTAGTCGAGCGAGCGCGTTTGATAGCGCTCGGCGTTGCGCCGGACGCGGTCGAGCAGCTGTGATAGCTGGCGTTTCTCGGCGTCGTCGAAGTCTTCGAGCATGGCGGCCATGAAGCCCGCGAGGGACGGGACGATGCGCTCGGCGAACGCCAGACCTGTGTCGGTGAGCTCGACGTAGACGGTGCGGCGGTCCGTCAGGGAGGGCACGCGGCGCACCAGCTCGTCTTTCTCGAGGCCGTCGACGAGGAATGTCACGTTGGCGGACGTCACCTGCATCTCGCCGGCGACTTCGACCTGGGTCAGGCGGTGCTCCGGTGTGAAGTAGAGGATGCGCAGCAACTGGTATCGCCCGATGGTGCGGCTGATGCCGAGCGAGTCGCAGAGGCGGCCCATGGCGGCCACCTGGGCCGAGTTGGTGAGGTTGACGCTGATCACGGCTTCGATGGCCGCGGGGTCGGACCAGTCGAAGGCGTCGGCGTAGTCGCGCGCGGCGCGGGACGCGTAGGCGTTGAACTTGAGGGCTTCGGGACGAGGTTCTTGTGTAGTCAGTAGAGGCACCCCTTTACTTCGTTGACGCGTTCCGGGGCCAAGTGTAGCATCGGCGAGCGCGAAACGCTTAACTTCATGTAAAGCGCAAACGACCAGCAGCGAAAGGCCAGCCATGACTACGACAAGGCAGCTTTGCATCTCCTCCGATTCGCACGTCGTGGAGCCACCGGAGCTCTTCGAGCCGCTGGTCAAACGCTTCGGTGAAGAGGCGCCGCACATGGTGTTTCGCGAGGACGTTGGGCCACAGCTTTACCTGGGCAACGGGCAGTACGGTCTGATCATCACGGGCTTCCTGCAGGCAGGCTTTGACTTCGGGCGAGAGGATGCGCAGGAAGTGCGCAAGATGGGCTACGAACTGGCGCGCCCCGGTGTCTACGACGTCAAGGTCCGGATCGAGGATCAGGAGCTGGATGGCGTCGACGCCGAGGTCCTGTACCCGAGCATCATTTTCAACGCCTACCAGATACAGGACCCCGAGATCCTCAAGGCCACCTTCCGCGCTTACAACGACTGGACGGCCGACTACATCAAGGAGGCGCCGGACCGCCTCTTCGGCCTCGCGTGCGTGCAGCTCTACGACCTGGACGAGGCGATCGCGGAGATGCAGCGCTGCAAGGAGCTGGGCTACGTCGGCCTCTGCATCCCTGCCACCGCGCCGCCGGACCGCCCTTACTCGGACCCGTGGTACGACAAGTTCTGGGCCGCCGCCGAAGCGCTGCGCATGCCGCTGACGATGCATATCTTTACGGGCGCGACGCCGAACCACGGCATGCCGCACCGCGCCGCGGGCAGCCCGCTGGCGTTCACGGGCGTGACCTTCACGATCTACGACATCATCTACGGCGGCGTCTGCGAGCGCTTCCCGGGGCTGAAGTTCGTCATCACGGAGTTCGAGACGGGCTGGATCGCGATGACGCTGAACCGGCTGGACTGGAACTGGTTCCGCGGTGGCGGCCTCCGCACGATGCCGATCAAGGAGAAGCCGAGCTTCTACTGGAAGCAGAACTTCCTCGCCACGTACGAGGACGACCTGCTGGGCATCCGGACGCGCGACGTCATCGGCGTGAACACGCTGATGTGGGGCAGCGACTACCCGCACGGCGACAGCGTGTTTCCGGACTCGCAGGGCGTGCTCGACCGCATCCTGGCCGACTGCACGCCGGAGGAGCGCTACGCCATGACGGTTAAGAACGTCGTCGACCTGTACGACCTGCCGTTCGAGGCGTGACGGCCTGAGATTCCACGCTGCACTCCTCCTCGTCGCGACGGCGCTGACGTTCGCCGCCTGTGGTGGCGGAGATGAGGAGCCGCGCGAGGTCACGGTGCAGGTGGAAGTCGTTGACCAGGACTCGCCGGTAAGTGCGGAGGTTACCAGCGTCTCCGAGAATGAGAGGGGCGACTTCGAGCACGGAGTACGCGTCACGTGGAGAGGCGCTCAGACCGCCCGCCTTGATGACACACGTTTCACTGGCGAAATGATAACTGGGCGCCTAAGCTCCACCTCGACTAATGACACCGGCAAGATGATCATGGTGGGCCGCGGTTGCGACGCGAGTTGGGATGCTGAATCCGAGTTGATCTCCTTCGCTTGCACGGCTGACCTGCAGCTCATCTTGCTGGAGCCTGGGCAGAGCCACGACTACCCGGTGCGCATACCCAAGAAGATCGGGCCGCTTGTCGTCCTGGAGCCTGGTACTTATGTCTTCGACCAGACCATCCACTGGTGGCTGCAGGAAGGGATAGACGCGCAGCCAACGGCGGAAGGCGAGTTCACCATCCGATTGAGGTATGAGGTGCAGTGAGATCGAAGGTCAGCGTTGGGACGAGGCGCAGTTGCTGCAGAGGCCGTAGATATCCAGCCGCTGACTTTGGGGCGTGAAGCCGTCGCCGCGTTCGACGCGACGGCGGATTTCGGTGATCAGGTCGTCGCAGGCATTTGAGTCTTCGATGCGGCCGCAGTTCGTGCAGACGAGGTTGGCGTGCGGCTCGACGTTGACGTCGAAGCGCGTGACGTCGCCGAAGGGCAGCTCACGCACGAAGCCGCGCTCCGTCAGTGAACGCAGGGTGTTGTAGACCGTGGCGAGGCCGATGGTGGGGAACTGGCGGCGAACGGTTTCGTAGACCTCAGCCGCCGTCGGGTGGTGCCGGTGGAAGACCTCTTCGACGATAGCCAGGCGCTGCGGCGTGGAGCGGAGGCCGGCTTCGCGCAGTAGCGAAATATGCGAGTCGTCGACGGATCGCCTTGCCATAAATCCATGTTACCTGAAAGTCTTTGCCAGATTGGGATTGGCGCCTGCCGACGCTTGGGAGGGCTGATCAAGAGGCCGGCAGCCAAGGCTGCCGGCCTCTTGAAGCGTTAGCCGAGATCAGTCGAGGTCAAAGCGATCGAGGTTCATCACCTTGTCCCAGGCGGCGACGAAGTCACGCACGAACTTCTGCTGAGCGTCCGCGGCGCCGTAGACCTCGGCGAGGGCTCGGAGCTGCGAGTCTGCGCCAAAGACGAGGTCGACAGCGGTGGCGGTCCATTTCGCCTGTCCCGATGCGCGGTCGCGGCCCTCGTACCTGTACAGACCCGTTTCCTTCCACTCCGTGCCCATGTCGAGCAGGTTGACGAAGAAGTCGTTGGTCAGCGTACCGGGGCGGTTGGTGAGGACGCCGTCTTTGGAGCTGCCGGCGTTGGCGTCCAGTGCCCGCATACCACCCACGAGGACCGTCATCTCGGGAGGCGTCAGGGTCAGGAAGTAGGCCCGCTCCAGCAACCACTCCTGCGGCGACAGGGTTTCCCCGCCGCGGTAGTAGTTGCGGAAGGCATCGGCCTCGGGCTCCAGCACTTCGAATGCCTCGACATCGGTTTGTCCCTGGGAGGCGTCCGTGCGTCCGGGCATGAAGGGGACCGTGACATCCTGTCCGGCGTCCTTCGCCGCCTTCTCCACACCGGCGCAGCCGGCCAGGACGATGAGGTCCGCGAGCGAAATCTTCTTGCTGCCGGACTGCGAGCCGTTGAACTCGGTCTGGACCTGCTCCAGCGTCTGCAGCACCTGCGCCAGCCCCGCCGGGTTGTTGACGGCCCAGTTCTTCTGCGGCTCGAGGCGGATGCGAGCACCGTTGGCTCCGCCACGCTTGTCGGTGCCGCGGAAGCTGGCGGCCGAAGCCCAGGCGGTGGAGACCAGGTGGGAGACCGACAGCCCGGATGCGAGGACCTTGCCCTTGAGGGCGGCGATGTCCTGCGCGCCGATCAGCTCGTGGTCGACGGCGGGGACTGGGTCCTGCCACAGCTGCGGCTCGGGAATCCAGGGGCCGAGGTAACGGGTGATGGGACCCATGTCGCGGTGCAGCAGCTTGTACCACGCCCTGGCGAACGCGTCGGCGAACTGATCGGGGTTTTCGTAGAAACGCTGCGATATCGCGGCGTAGGCCGGGTCCGCCCTCAGCGCGAGGTCTGTTGTGAGCATGCCGGGGGCGTGCTTCTTAGACGGATCGTGGGCGTCCGGCACCGTGCCCTGAGCCTCAGGATTCGCCGGCTTCCACTGATGGGCGCCGGCGGCGCTCTTCTCCGGCTCCCATTCGTACTGATGCAGGTTCTCCATGAAGTTGTTGTCCCACTTCACGGGATCGGTGGTCCAGGTAATCTCTATGCCGCTGGTGATCGCGTCGCCGGCCTTGCCGCTGCCGTGGGCGCTGTGCCAGCCAAAGCCCTGCGCTTCGAGGGCGGCACCTTCGGGCTCGCGGCCAACGAGGGTCGCGTCGCCGGCGCCGTGGGTCTTGCCGAAGGTGTGGCCGCCGGCGATGAGCGCGACGGTCTCTTCGTCATTCATCGCCATGCGGCGGAATGTCTCGCGGATGAACTTGGCCGCGAGCGCGGGGTCCGGGTTGCCGCCGGGACCCTCCGGGTTGACGTAGATCAGGCCCATGTGGTCGGCGCCAAAGGGCCCCTGCATGTCCCCTTCGCCGGTGTGGCGTTCGTCTCCCAGCCAGGTCTCCTCCGCGCCCCAGTAGACCTCGTCCGGCTCCCATTTGTCCTCGCGGCCGAAGGCGAAGCCGAAGGTCTTGAAGCCCATCGATTCCATGGCGACGGTGCCGGCGTAGACGAGGAGGTCGGCCCAGGAGATCTTGCGGCCGTACTTCTGCTTGACCGGCCAGAGCAAGCGGCGCGCCTTGTCCAGGTTCGCGTTGTCGGGCCAGCTGTTGAGCGGGGCGAAGCGCTGCATGCCGGTGCCGCCACCGCCACGGCCGTCGGAGATGCGGTAGGTGCCGGCGGCGTGCCACGAGAGGCGGATGAAGAGCGGGCCGTAGTGGCCGTAGTCGGCGGGCCACCAGTCCTGCGACGTTGTCATCACCTCGATGAGGTCTCGCTTCAGCGCCTCGACGTCGAGGGTCTTGAACTCCGCCGCGTAGTTGAAGTCCCCTCCCATTGGATTCGACCGGGGCGAGTTCTGGCGGAGCAGGCCCAGATCCAGCTGATCGGGCCACCAGTCCTTGTTGGTCCTGGGCCGAGTCTGCTTGGGCTCCGGGGAGGGGATTGCTGGGTTTTCGCTTTCAGACACGTTTATCCTTCTCCTCTCTTTGCGATTGCGTCCTTGTACTCATTGCTTGTGACTCTGGTGACGCACTTCGGTCACCCGGCTATTCGGCGAATGCGACGCCGCGCGATTCTCAATACTAACGGAGAATGAATAATACCTATTATTGCGTATCGTTTTGTGGTCTGTCACAACCGGGCCGTTCAGTCGAGGCGGCGGGGGGATAGGTGAATATCGTAGATCAAAACCGAGGCTTGGGGGCCAGAATCTACAGCTTCTCGATAACGGCCTGTACGTCTTCGTCTTCGATGGCGTAGGCGCCTCGTTCGAGGCGGCGGGCCTGGGCGGCGAGGATCAGATCGCCCTCGTCGACGCCGTCGGGCAGGGGCGTGATCCAGGTGAGGAGCTCGACGACGACGCCGTTGGGGTCTCGGAAGTAGACGGAGCGCTCGTAGCCGCGGTCGACGGGGCCTGAGAACGGGACGCCTTCGGCGTTGAGCGCCGCGATCGCTTCGTCGAGGTCGCCGTCAAGGTTGAGCGCGACGTGGTTCAGCGCGCCGGGCTGGACACGGCCCTCGATTTCTTTGCCGGGCTTCGGGACGAAGTAGGCGATGAACTGCCCGGGGCCGGTCTCGAAGAAGAGGTGTACGGACTCGGCGTCGTCCAGGTTGGGTTGTTCGAGGACCAGACGCATGCCGAGGACGCGTGTGTAGAAGTCGATTGTCTTTTCGTAGTTGAGGCCGAAGAGGGCCGGGTGGTTGGTGCCGCGTGTCTTGATGCTCATGGATCGATGGTAGCAGGGACGCAAAGAGGGGGCTTCCTGAGAAGCCCCCCTGAAACTGAGCGGTGGCCGGAAATCGCTAAGGGCCACCGAGGAAGAACGAGTCCTGCCCTCCTTCCGATGAAATCACGAGAATCTCGATTGGCTGAACCGGCCAGGTGAATGACGCCGAGTACTGGTCGCGCTTGGAGTTGTAATCCAGCTGCCCGAGCTCCACGGGCGACGCCGGGTCGGAATTGTCGAAGACCCTGAGCGCGGCGCCAGGCGAGGCGTCACTGGTGGCTTCAACCTTCAGGATATCCCGGCGGGAGTTGTAGCTCACCTTCGTGATCGTCACGCTTTCCTCCGCTGGGGGCGGTGGTGTCGCGGTGGGGGTTGGCGAGGGCGAGGGTGTCGGGGTTGGAGCACCAGTCAGCGAGGCGACTGCCGCTGCCGCATCGACGATCCCGTATCCGAAGTCCGGATCCCAGCCCGGTGTGCCACCGTCTCTCGCGGTACCTTCGATGAGGCTGCGAACCTCGTCGACACTGAGCGAAGGTTGTTCTCCGAGGAGGAGGGCTACGATGCCGGTCGTGTGCGGCGTCGCCATCGAG
>DASTLN010000202.1:0-2451 GCA_035714925.1 Dehalococcoidia bacterium
ACCCGAAGACACTCTCCTGCTGATATCGAGGCAGGAGTACGCGATACGGATCTGGGCGGTCGTCCGGGCGTTCGGCGACGACACTATCATCGAGGCGGCCCCAACGGACGTCGTGATCGTCGACGAGGGGCTTGGCCTGAACTTCTTCAACTAAACATGGAATTAGGCAAGGAAAGCGAGTAAAAGATGGCGCGAGTACCGGAGATCCTGGTCGTTGACCAGGACCCACAGGGCCGCTACGAGGTGAAGCAGCTGGTCAGGCAGGCGCAGCTTGGCTTCGCCGGCGAGGCGGGCTTTGGCACGGAGGCTGTGTCGCTGGCGAGTGAGGTGAAGCCGGACGCGATCTTTTGCGCCATGAGCAGTCCCTCTGAGCGCTCGCTGCGAACGATCGAGGCTCTTCTCGATGTGCTTCCGGAGACTCCGGTCATCGCCTACGCACAGAAGGAGGACGTCGAGGCCGTCCGGCAGACGATGCTGGCCGGCGCGCGGGACTTCCTTCTGATTCCGGCCACCCCGGCCCGCCTGCTGGAGTCTGTGCGGTCGGTGCTGGAGTCAGAGGAGCGCAAGCGGCTTCGCCTGTCTGGTCAATCGAAGGGCCTTGGTCCCAAGGGCCTCGTTGTTGCCGTCTTCGGAGCCAAGGGCGGCGTCGGAAAGACAACTATCGCTACCAACCTTGGCGTCGCGCTGGCTTCGAACTTTGGTCAGTCAGTTGCCATCATCGATGCAGACAATAGCTTCGGAGATGTGGCGGCGGCGCTCGAGCTGCGACCGGAGGTTGGCATCGTCGACCTGGTCAGGGACATCGATAAGGTCGAGCGGGCTAACGTTAGTGAGTATCTCGCCAGGCACTCAAGCGGTCTATCCGTACTGTCGGCGCCGCGGCAGGGCCTTCTCTGGCGGGAGGTCACGCCGGACAAACTGCGCACCGCGATCGGCCTGCTGGCCCGCCAGTTTGACATTGTCCTGATTGACACCGCGGCAAATCTCGGCGACGTGTCGCTCGCAGTCCTCGATGAGGCGAGCATGGTCCTCTGGGTGACGTCATCTGACTTCTCCAGCATCAACAACTCGCTCCTCGGCCTCGACGCTCTGCAGCAGCTGCAGTATCCGGACAGCCGAATCCGGCTCGTGCTCAATATCACGGCCTTTGATGACGGGGTCCGGCCATCGAAAATCGAGGATGTCCTGAAGCGGACCTTCTTCTGGACGGTTCCCTACGACAAGCAGGTGCGCATCGGGTCACAGATAGGCAACCCGGCCGTCCTTAGCGCCCCTGAAAGCAGCGGCTCCCGGGCAATTAACGCGCTCGCGGAGGCCGTCACTGGCGGTGTTTCCAAAGAAGTGCAAGTGGACAACCCCAAGCGACTCTGGCCGTTTGGGCGACGCGGTGAACGCGACGAGACGGCCCCGGTGGCTGACGGAGGATAGAGATGCTCTGGCAAAAAGGAACAAAAGACGGTAACTCCGAAGAACAGTGGGATATTCCGGTGCAGACGGACAGCGCGATAACTGACGACTTTTCCCCGCTCTCCAGTGAGGACGAGAAGACGGTGCAGGCGGTCCATATGCGCTTGATCCGTGATATGGATCTTTCGGCTGTTGAGAAACTGGGGCCGGAACGCGGTCGTGAGGCTGTAGAGGCCGGCGCCAAAGCACTTGTCCACGAGGTGGCGCCACACCTGTACGGGGAGAGGAAAGAGCAGGTAGTCCGGCGCGTCGTCGACGACGCCGTAGGCCTCGGCCCCCTGGAGCCTCTTGTGAATGACCAGTCGATCTCGGAGGTCATGGTCAACGCCCCCGACGAGATCTATTTCGAGCGTGACGGCATCATCTACCTTTCCGCTCTTCGCTTCCGCGACGCCGCTCACATCATGCTGACTATCGACCGCATCATCGCCCCACTTGGCCGGCGCGTAGACGAGTCGTCTCCCTTCGTCGATGCCCGTCTGCCTGATGGCTCCCGCGTTAACGTCATCATCCCGCCGCTGATTCCACGGTCGCCCGTCATCACGATCCGCAAGTTCCGGCCTGACAAGTACGCGATCGAAGACCTCGTAGCGAACGGGACGCTGACACAGCCCGTCATGGATTTCCTGCGCGCCTGCGTTCAGCTTCGGCTCAACACCGTCATCTCGGGCGGTACCGGCACCGGTAAGACGACTATGCTCAACTCGCTCTCGGCCTTCATCCCCGAAAGAGAGCGCATCGTTACGATTGAAGATCCAATCGAACTCAAGCTGCAGCAACGCCACGTCCTCTCAGCGGAGGCACGTCCTCCAAACATCGAGGGCAAGAACGCGGTTTCGCAAAGAGACCTGTTGCGAAACGCCCTGCGCATGCGCCCGGACCGGATCATCATCGGTGAGGTCCGGGGACCGGAGGCCTTCGACATGATGCAGGCGATGAACACCGGCCACGAGGGATCGCTGACGACTGTGCACGCTAACTCCT
>DASTLN010000203.1:0-6895 GCA_035714925.1 Dehalococcoidia bacterium
CTCGATGGCCCACAACCTCCTCGCCGCCATGATCGATAACCACCTCAACCACGGCAACGAGCTCGGCATCGACCCCTTCTCGATCAGCTGGCCCCGCGTCCTCGATATCTCCGACCGCGCCCTGCGCAACGTCGTCATCGGACTCGGCGGCAAGGAGAACGGTTTCCCGCGCGAGACGCACTTCGACATAGCCGTCGCGTCCGAGGTCATGGCCGTGCTCGGCCTCTCATCCAGCCTCGCCGACCTGCGCGAGCGCTGCGGCCGCATCGTCATCGGCACCGACAAGGACCGCAAGCCGGTCACAGCGGGCCAGCTCGAGGCCGCCGGCGCAATGACCGTCCTCCTGCGCGACGCCATCAAGCCGAACCTGCTGCAGACCCTGGAGCACACGCCGGTCTTCGTCCACACGGGGCCCTTCGGCAACATCGCCCACGGCAACTCGTCCGTCCTCGCGGACCAGATCGGCCTCAAAGTGGCTGATTTCGTGGTGACCGAGAGCGGCTTCGGCAGCGACCTCGGCTTCGAGAAGATGCTTGACATAAAATGCCGCGACTCCGGCCTTCGCCCCGACGCCGCCGTCATCGTCGCCACCGTCCGCGCCCTCAAGGCGCACTCCGGCAAATACCGCATCGTCGCCGGCCGGCCCCTGCCCGACGGGCTGGGCCAGGAGGACCTCGAGGCCGTCGAGCAGGGCATGGGCAACCTCGAAAAGCACATCGAAAACGTCACCCGGGAGGGCGGCCTGCCCGCCGTCGTCTGCATCAACCGCTTCAGCTACGACTCAGACGCCGAAGTCGAGTTCGTCAGGCAGCGCGCGCTCGCCGCCGGTGCGACGGCCTGTGAGGTCAGCGAGGTCTGGGAGCACGGCGGCGCCGGCGGCGAGGCCCTCGCCAACGCCCTCGTCAAGGCCGCCGACATGCCCAACACCTTCGACTTCCTCTACAAAGACGACCAGACGATCGAGGAGAAGGTCACGGCCGTCGCCACGCGCATGTACGGCGCAGACGGCGTCGACTTCACACCCGAGGCGCGCCGCCAGATGCGCCAGTTCGCCGACTGGGGCCTCGCGGGCCTGCCGATCTGCGTCGCCAAGACCAACTTCTCGCTCTCCGCCGATGCCGGCAAGCTCGGCCGCCCCACGGGCTTCCGCGTCAACGTGCGCGAGCTGCGCCCCGCCGCCGGCGCCGGCTTCCTGATCGCCTACCTCGGCGCCATCCGCACCATGCCCGGCCTCCCCTCCGAACCCGCCGCCAACCACGTCGACATCGACGACCGCGGCTGGGTCACCGGCCTTTTCTAACGCCGGCTGTTCACACGCAACACCCCTAGGCGCGCTTCGCGAACCGCCCCTACACTGCGCCTTCTACCCACGTAGCCCGCTACCCACGCAGCCCCCTACCCACGCAGCCTCCTACCCATGCAGCCCCCTGCCCACGCAGCCTCCCAACCAACGCAGCCGAGGCTTTCCAGCCTCGACGTCATCCGCCGGTAGCGCTCTAGCGACAAAACAATCTGCGCTGCGACAGCGCCCACCGCTGTCATTGCGAGGAGCTTCCAGCGACGAAGCAATCTCACGTCCTTCACCAAACGCCCCAACGCAGTCCTCGGCACGTCCCAACTGTCATTCTGAGGAACGAAGAATCTGGCCGCCTCGAAGCCGGAAGTCGCCAACGCAGCCACCACCCCCCGCCTGTCGCGGCTGCAGGTTTCAACCAAGATTGTATACGTGATGCAAGGTAAACCCGTATACTCTCGCTTGGTTAAGACCGAATACCAAGCGAGAGGTGAGTTGCATTGGCTGAACCCAACGATGTGCCAAGCCCCGGCCAAATACTCTGGGGCATGTTTCAAGGTACATCCCTCTACAAGAAGCACCCGGTCGCCACTATCCGCAGCGCCATCGCTGTTGTTGCCTTGTGGGCGGTGATAAGCGCATTGGTCATGTTTAAGGAAATATGGGAGCTTTTCAGTGATGAGCCACCTGCTGGAGCCATCGGTCGGGAGCTTGACCCTTACATCTCTGGCGTCGGTGAGGGTATGGCCTATGCCGCCTTGATGCTTGTTTTGTGGTTTGTTCTCTGGCTCATGATCCTTAATCTGAAACGAGTTCCAACGTGGGTATCTCCCGGCGATGTGGAAGACCATCGCGACGCAGGCGATTCCGTAGCGCAGAAAACTTCTCAGGACGCCGCGCTTGATCGGAAGGAATGGAAACCACGTATCAAGAAGCTACTAAGAGAAAGGCGTGATCTCGCGCTAGAGATGAACAAGTTTCAAGGTAAGGACGACTGGCTCGCAGTCACCGAGGATCAGTGGCTGCGTGAAACAGGAGATCTCATCCAAGATGCGTTTGGAGCCACGCAACGAGACCGCACGCTGCCATCTTCGGATGGACTGCTTATGGACGAAATAGTCAAGTACAACCCGCAGCGGTTAGGTATGCCTGCACCCGGTTCAGGCGGACTGCAGCCGCCAAGAAAGACTAACCTTGAGAGATACGCCGAAAACCTAGATACGTTGATTCGCGTCGTGGATACCATGGATAAATTGACTGATCATTTTCTGTTTTCGCAGTACGAGAAATGAACTCTGTATTACGTCGCAATGAGTTCCTTGTATTCCAACGTCTCAGCGTTCACCAGCTTGATCAGCGTGTCGCGGAACAGGTATTCGTTGTGACGGTTGTTGAAGCGCCACGCCATCTCGTCCAGGTAGGCGTCCATGTGCTTCTCGCTGAGGGAGTGGTAGGAGCCGATAATGGAGCGCTTGAACAGGCTCCAGACGCTTTCTACGCTGTTTGTGTGAACGTCGCCGCGTACCCACTCATCCTCTTTGTGGTTGACCGTCTCATGCCGCGTGTTCTCGTCGCCAATGCCCTTGTAACCCCACCATTCGTCGGTGTAGATGGCCTCGGCATCATCGTCTACCACGGACTTGACGAAAGCGTGAAGCGTCTTGCGGTTGTTGACTTTGCCGGTCCGCAGCCGGACGTTGCCGCCACGCTGGATGGCACCGAGAACCATCGTCTTGTTGGCCGTCCACTTGCGGTTGTGCCGACCGCGCAGCTTGCCACCGACATAGGTCTCGTCAGCCTCAACGATGCCCTTGAGCATTTCGGCGCTGGCGTCACCCATGGCCGAGCGGATGCGGTGGCAGAGGTACCAAGCCGTCTTGTAGGACACGCCGAGCATTCGCTTCATCTGGTTGGCGCTGACACCCTTGCGGCTCTCCGTCATGATGTAAGTGGCAAGGAACCACTTCCACAACGGCAACTTGGAGTCGTGGAAGATGGTTCCGGCAGTAACCGAGAACTGGTAGCGGCATGAATCACAGTCGAACTGGTCACGCTTCAGGATTCGGGAGATCACGCGCCCCTGGCAGCGTGGGCAGTCAACGCCGTCAGGCCAGCGCAACTTTTCCAGCAAGTCGCGGGCCGCTTCCGGCGAGTGGTAGCGGTCGACCAGAGAGACAAGGTTTATTGACGCTGTTGTGTCCGGCATTAGGAGCCTCGCATGCCTAGGAAACCAAAGAAGCCGCAGGAAATGACGAGCGAAGAGATCGCTAAGAAACTGTTCCCCAAGAAAGTCCGCGATTGGGTGAAGAAAGAGGTCGATTCAGATTCAAAGCGTTCCATCAAGGACAAGGATAAGTGATGTGCTACCTTGTGTCAAGTATATAATCTTGGTTTCAACCTGCAGAGTCCGTACTCACCACAAACGCCACGACGTCAAACCACCAGGTCCCCTCTCCTCGCGAGGCGCCGTAGGGGCGCTGCGCGAACCGCCTCTACGCTTCGCCTCCTACCCACGCAGCCTCCTACCCACGTAGCCGAGGCTTTCCAGCCTCGGCGTCATCCGCCGATAGTGCGTCAACGCCCCAACGAGGTCCACCCAGGGGTCGACGTCTACAGCCCCCTCTCGTGCGCGCTATACTAGACAAGCTGTAGGGAAAGACGCACCCTGATTCAACCCGCCGATAACAAAGCAGCGCCACACTGTGCGCAACCACAAATCAGGACGAAATCATGGCCAGGTCAACCACCCCACGCCGAACAGCCCCACGAGACGTCTCAGACGTCTTCGGCTCCCGCATCCTCGTCTGCGACGGCGCCATGGGCACCATGCTCCAGGCCGCCGGCGTCTCCCTCGACCTCTCCCTCCCAGAGCTCAGCGTCTCCCGCCCCGAGCTCGTCAAGGCGATCCACGGCGCCTACATCGCCGCCGGCGCCGACGTCATCGAGACCAACACCTTCGGTGCCTGCAGCACCCGGCTCGCCCGCTTCGGTCTGGAAGGCCGCGTCGCCGAGATCAACGCCGCCTCGGTCCGCGTCGCCCGCGAAGCCGCCGCCGCGGCCGACCGTCATGTTCTCGTCGCCGGCTCCGTTGGCCCCGCGACGCCCGCCAGCTCCCGTGGCCGCATCTCCGCCTCCGTGCTTCGCGAGGCGTTTCGCGAGCAGATGGCGGCGCTGGCCGAGGGCGGCGTCGACTTCATCCTGCTCGAGACGTTCGGCAACACCGATGAGCTAACCGAAGCGATAAGCGCGGCCCGGGAAGCCGCGCCCGGCATCCCGATCGTCGCCCAGATGACGTTCATGGACGATGGCCGCACCCTCGCAGGCGAAACGCCGGCCGAGGTGGCGAAGAAGGTCGACGGCCTCGGATTGGCCGGCCTCGGGGCCAACTGCACCCACGGACCGCAGGGTCTGCTCGAGATCCTCGCCGAATTGAGCACGCACACGTCGCTGCCGCTCGCGGCGCAGCCCAACGCCGGCTCGCCCAGCTTCGTCGACGGCCGGTTCCAGTACGCCACCGACCCCGCTTACCTCGCGCGTTACGCCACCCGCTACGTCCAGGCCGGCGCCGCCCTCGTCGGCGGTTGCTGCGGCACCACCCCGGCGCACGTCGAGGCCATGGCCGCCGCCGTGAAAGGTCTGCGCCCCGAGACACGGCGCCGCGCCACCAGCAAAGCGTCCTCCACGGGCGCCCCGGAGGCCACTGGAAGCACCGTCGCGCCAAGCCGCCTCATGCAACGCCTCGCCGAGAAGCAGTTCGTCGTCGTCGGCGAGCTCGGCGCGCCAACCGGCGGCGGCGCCGATCAAGCCGTCCTGGACGCCGGCCTGCTCAAAGAGGAAGGCGCCACGGCGGTGCTCATCGCCTCGCCCAACAGCCCCCGAGCCCAGGTCAGCCCCACCAGCCTCGCCGTCCTCCTGCAGCAGCGCGTCGAAGGCATGGAAGCCATCCTCACCGTCGCTACCTGGGAGAAGAGCGTCATGTCGCTCCAGGCCGACCTCCTCGGCGCCTACGCCTTCGGCGTCCGGCACGTCATCTGCCGCACCGGCACGCCCCCTCTGCTCGGCGACTACCCCAATACCGGCGGCTTCTGGGACGTCGACTCGGTCGAGCTGATTCAGCTCCTCCGCGGCCTCAACGACGGTCACGACCGCCACGGCATCCCGCTGGCCCAGCCCACCGCCTTCGTCGTCGGCGCCCGCATCAACCCCTCGGCCGACGACGCCGAGCGCGAAATCGCCGATGCGCGCCGCAAAATCGAGGCCGGCGCCGATTTCCTGATCACGCCGCCCGTGTACGACGTCGCCGCGCTGGAGCGCCTCATGGACGCCGCCAACGTGCCGCCGGAGCTTCCCGTGCTGCTCGGTGTCATGCCGCTGCGCGACTTCAACCACGCCGAGTACCTGGAGCACGAAGTGCCTGGGATATCTCTGCCGGACCAGATGCTGGAGCGCATGTGGAAGGCGCACGAAGACGCCCCGGCAATCGGCCGCGAGATCGCTCGTGAGCTAATCGATGAGGCGCGCAAGGGCGGCAGGCTGCGCGGTGTCGTGATTTCATCCGCGGTCAACGACGTCGATGAGCTCAAAGGCCTCGTCCGGGAGGCGTCGTCATAGCCGCCGCTCGCCGCACCGCGGGCGAGAGCGCCGTCGCTCGCCGGTCCCGTCCCGCCGCGCCGCCGAAGAAGGCAGAGCCCGCCGCGCTGGAAGGCGCCCGCGCCTCGCTGCAACGCGAAAACGCCACGCTGCGCCTCCTCGTGGCGATCCACGACCGCCTCGGCGCGCTCGTCCTGCAGGGCGCCGACGCGACCGCCATCACCGTCGCGCTCTCCGAGCTCGTGGGACGGCCCGTCATCCTCCTCGACGGCATGCTTCGGCCCGTCACCCAGCAGGTCGGCGCTCAGGTTCGCTGGGAGCCCACCGACGCCTACGTCGGCCGAGTCCTCCAGACGATGGCCGCCGAGCGCCGCTCCATGCGCCTGCCGCCGCTGCCCGCCTGGGGCGTCAACTACGGCTGCGTCCTGGCGCCCGTCCTCGCCGGCGAGTCCATCCTGGGTTACCTCGCCATCCTTGAGCCCGAAACGCCGGAAGAAGACGCGCTGCCTCCCGAAGAGGCCGACCTCCTCGCAGCCCAGCACGCCGCCAGCGTCTACGCCCTCGCCCTGATGCGCGAACGCCTCACCGCTGAAGTCACGACCGAGCTGCGCGACGAGCTCCTCGAGGGCCTCCTCGACGGCCAGGTGACGGACGAGCAGGCGACCCGTGAGCGCGCCCGCCGCCTCGGCTACGACGAAACCACCGCCTATCAGGTACTCGCCCTCCTGCCGGACGCCGCCGCCGCCCGCGACCAGGCCTATCTCAGCACGGACGGCGGTCGCAGACTCGACTCCGCGAGCTGGGCCGCCGGCTGGCGCCGCCGCGTCCTCGAAGGCGTGGCGCAGCTCGTCCGCGACCGCGCGCCGCAGGCAATCGTCTCGCGCCGCCGCGAGGAGCTCGTCGTCCTGCTCCCGGACGAATCGGAGCCTGGCCCCGCCGACCTCGGCAAGGCCGTGACGCTTTACGTCGGCTCCATGTACCCCGAATGGCCTCTCACCGTCGGCATCGGCG
>DASTLN010000204.1:0-6325 GCA_035714925.1 Dehalococcoidia bacterium
GGTGGCGAGCGCCGCCATCGTCGACTGCGGCGTGGTGGAGATCGAGTCGTCGACGTAGAGCACGCCGTCGCGCTCGCCGAGCGGCATGAGACGGTGCGGCAGGCCCCGGAAGCTCTCCACGGCGGGCACCAGGGACGCCGGGTCGATCTCCGGGTAGAGGCAGCGGACGGCCGTCAGGGCCGCGCAGACGTTGCCGTGGTTGTGGGCGCCGGGCAGGGCGATGCGCGCGACGGGGAGCACTTCGCGCTCGCCGTCGCACACCGCGCCGCCGGCCACGTGGAAGCCCAAGGGGTCGTTGAAGTAGACGGGACGCCGGAACGTCTCGGCGAAGCTCATGCTGACGGGATCGGCGCGGTTGACGACCGCGACGCCCCGGCGCTGATGGGCGAACAGCCGCAGCTTGTCGCGGTAGTAGGTCTCAACGTCGCCGTGCCAGTCGAGGTGCTCCGGATAGAGGTCGAGCAGCACCGCGACGCTCGGGTCGGCCTCGAGGTCCGCCGCCTGGTAGCTCGATATCTCGATGACCCAGACGTCCGGCTCCGCGGTGGGAGGGTCGAGGAGCGGACGTCCGACGTTGCCCCGCAGCTCCGCCACCACGCCCGCGGCGCGCAGCAGGTGCGCGACAAGCGACGCTGTGGTGCTCTTGCCCTTGGTGCCCGTCACGCAGACGGCGAAGGCGTCGGGGTGCTCGGCGAACCAGATGCGAGTGGTGGACGTGACGTGGACGCCGCGCCGCTTCGCCTCTTCGATCTCGGGACGGTAGAGGCTGATTCCCGGCGACTTCACGATCACGTCGAAGTCGCTGAGGACGGCAGCGACCGCGTCGCGTCCGGTCAGGATCCGTGCGTCGCCGATGAGGAGGTCGGCCGCTTCCAGAGGCAGCGGGAAGTCGTCGAGCACAGTCAAGATCAGCTTTGGCAGGAAGCGGTGGAGCGCGTGAAAGGCCGCCCGGCCTTCGCGTCCAAGTCCCCAGAGGGCGACGCGTTGGCCCGCGAATTCAGCGAGGCGCATCGAAACCTCTCCGCAGGTCACGTTCCGCCTGTCGATTTCCGGCCCCAAGTCCTGTGACCGGGTTCTGTGCTACAGCCTGAAAGCTACGATAGCCTGGAAGGTCATCTGGTGCTGTGGGTTTCCTGGAGAGCATGGGGCAAGGAATCCCTCGTACTGGTTATTCTTGGCAGCCTGCCAAGAAAGCTCCCTGCGGTTCTTCGCGGCGCTAAGTGCCCTGCATATCATAGAGAGAATAGACAGGTACAAGAGAATGCCAAAACAACGAGGGGCATGTCAAGCAAGGAAGGCAACCGGTCATCCCGGGACGAACGTCGAGGTCGACAATCGCCTCGGGTTGCTTAGCAGCACTCCTCCCCGACCCTTCATGCTGCTTCCCCCAAAGGCCCCCTCCCTCTGGACCTGCCCCGGTTTGGTGGACAGTGGTTGATTGGGGTGAATCGCTATATCTCAGAACTCCCCACCGCCGACCCTTGCGGGTTTTGGGTGATCAAAACTCTCTACCATTCTCTCACAACTACTGCTCACCGAGCAACCCCTCAGGCGGCCTTTCTCAAGCTTTCAACGGTATCTCCCCTCACGTGCCGACGTTCGTACTCGAGAGGAGAGAGGTAACCCAGGGCTGAGTGCCGACGGTGTGGGTTGTACCAGCCTTCGATGTAGTCAAAGACCGCCCATCCGGGCCTCGGCCCGTGTTCGGAAGCTGCTGCGGTCGATGAGCTCGCACTCCAGCGTCGCGAAGAAGCTCTCGCACATCGCGTTGTCGTAGCAGTCACCGGCCGAGCCCATGGAGGGGCACACGCCGGCTTCGCGACAGCGCCGACCGAAAGCCAGGGAGGTGTACTGGCTCCCTTGATCGGAGTGGTGGATCACTTCCTCGGGTCGACGCTGGTCCAAGGCCATGTTCAATGCGTCGAGCACCAGCTCGACGCGCAGATGAGTGGCCATCGACCAGCCGACGATCCGCCGGCTCCAGACATCGAGCACCACGGCCAGGTAGAGAAAGCCGCTGCCGGTCGGGACGTAGGTGATGTCGGCGACCCACAGGCGGTCGGGGCCGGTCGCGGAGAACCGCCTCTGGACAAGGTCTGGCGCCGGCCGGGAACCATCTCCCCGCACCGTCGTGCGGACCCGAGATCGACGGCTGACGCCTTCCAAGACCGCGGCCCGCATCAGGCGCGCGATCCGCTTGCGGCCTATCCGCACACCCTCGTCTTTCAGGTCCTCATGAATCCGCGGCGCCCCGTAGGTCCCTCGCGAGTGTTGGTGGCTCGCCCGGATCCGCACGGTCAGCTCGCCGTCGGCCTGTGACCGCGCCGAGGGCCCCCGCTCACGCCAGGCGTAGTAGCCACTACGCGAGACACCCAGGATCTCGCACATCCGGGACACGCTGAAGTGGGCCTGGTTCGCCCTCACGAGCTCGAAGATTCCCCGGGGATCGAGCCGCTCTCCCGAGCGAACCAGGCCGCCGCTTTTGCCAAGATGTCCCGCTCTTCTTGCAGCCGCCGATTCTCGCGACGCAACCGCCGCAGCTCCTCGCGCTCGGCCGTCGTCAGACCATCGAGCCGACGGCCCTCACCGCGATCGGCCTGACGCACCCAGTTCCGGATCGACTCCGCCGAGGGCTCGAACTCCCGACCCAACTCTTCGGGCGTCCGTCCCGACCGTACCAGCTCCACCATCTGTTGCCGGAACGCCGGCGGATACGGTGTTTGTCGCTTTCGCATCGTGGACTCCCTTCTCCCCAAGGATTGACTGTCCACGAAACCGGGTCAACTCCACCTCGGCGTCCAAGAAGGCTGCTGCCACACCCCACTCGCCGGCTCGGGAGCACCCTCGCCTATGACCGCCCCGATTCAGCTCGCTCCTTGTCGCCCGATCCGGTCGCCTCAGGAGTTGTTTGCGCTCTTGGCGTCAGATGAGGTACCATGAGGCTGCCTTGAACCGAGCGAGACCTTCTTCGGTCACGCCGCTGGGCTACTATCAGGGATACCGGCCGCATCACTGAGGCAGCTCGCTCAAGTCAGGGTGTGGAAGCCGACGAAGAGGCTTGAAGCGGTTGAAGTTTCTGCCGAGCCACGTTGAAGCAGGCTGCGCAGCTGCGGCCGCTCATCGAACAGATCGTCCGTTAGAAGTGGCACATGTTTTATTCGCATTCTTGACAAGGTCGAATATGACAAACGCCTTTGTGTTGATGCCATTCGGACCTGTGTTTGACACCTACTATGCGGACATCTACGTCCCAGCGCTCCGAGAAGCTGGGATGAGAGTGACTAGAGCTGACTCGCTCTACGCGTCAGTGCCAATCCTCGACGACATCCGCGAGGGCATTGCAAATGCCGATCTCCTTCTGGCCGATCTCACGGGGCGTAACCCAAACGTCTTCTACGAGTTGGGACACGCTCACGCGTTGGGCAAGGCTGTCATTCTCACTGCACAATCTCTGGAAGATTTACCATTCGATCTCCGTCACCTACGGACCATAATCTACTCCACCTCTCGGGTCGATTGGGCCGAGCGGTTGCGTGACGATGTCGTCAGTAGCGCCCGCGACTTCAAGAGCCGGAATCGAATCCGCGAATTTCACCTCCCAGTAACTAGCGAAATGATAGAGCGTCGCAAAGTCGAAGTGGTGAGATGGCACCGACTCTCGCCATCAGAGCAGGCGATTCTCTACGACCGATTCACGAACCTCAAGGGGGAGTACTATGTTCCCACTCGCCCCCTCGCGCCTGCCCAGATGCAAATCAGCCTTCAAGAGCAGTGGCCAATTGATTTAGAGTTGTTCGACACACTGAGATCCAGTTTCGCTCCAAGTGCACCTCCGGCCACTGCGAGCTTCCCGATGACAATGGAACAACTGTTGGAACTCCGTTCGCTTCGTGACCCAATCATCGATGGGATCGTGGCTGCATTAGATCGGGGATTCAGTCAGGGCCAGCGCGATACATTTCGCCGTCTCTATGACTATCTTGTTGCACCAGAATGCCACGCGAGCCTTTCGGACCAGTCAATTTGTGATCTGATAATTGTCCTGGGTGCCCGTAGAGGCCATAGCTTCCGCGCCGACGCAGCACTACAGGTTGCCCACTCGGCCACCAACCCGACGCTATTCTTGTCGGGTGGAACCCCAATTTATGACACGAGCGAGGAGTTGGTTGCATCCGAGGCTGAGGCAATGGCTTACTATTTGGTCAACATAAGAAAGGCCGCCGTGAAGAATATGATCGTTGACAACAGAGCCAGGACTACTCTTGAAAGCGCGATGCATGCAATCGTAGCTGGAATGGCGCTCGCTTCTGATCTCGGGAGGCCGATCACGGCAGCTGTAGTAACGTCTGCGTATCATATTCGGCGTTCTTATCTCATTTTTGAACGCGCCCTCACAGGTTTCCGCAATACCATCGAGCGCCTTCGCGCATACAAAGCAGGCTCCCATGTTGCCGATTGGAGCGCTGTCGCCGGTACGGCGGTCGAGGTCGAGAACAATGATCGACGGTACGCTATAGGGCTGTATGTCGTCGAGTATTTGAAGCTCCTTGGGGGAAGGGCCGCCGGCGAATTCTAGGGCGTCCGCGGACTAAATGCCTAGTCATAACTCCGAAGTCGAGGGCCTTCTGGCCGTGGCCCTTCTTTGTGACTCCAAGATTCTTCTCAAGCGGAGATCCGAAGATGAGCAGCCTTATCCCGGCCAGTGGAGCCTGCCCACGACCAAAGTGCGTGGCAAACTGTTCTGTGATCTCGCGACCGCAGCTAGGTTTGCTGCTGCCCTCGTGCCCGAAGAGTTACGTTCGTCTGCAGTACCGGCTTTCTTGGCAGTCGGTCGACGCTCTCGGCAGAATACAGTTGTCAAGATCCAGGTCGTTGTCTACCATGTGAAGGACAGCGGTGCAGCAGGATTTCGTCTCGGAGAGATGCGATTTATCCCTTTGCCCATAGTCTTTGGCGACACCGCGGTGGTTGACTCTGTTTTGTCAGTCTTTGGCGCAGAATTCAGAATCCGCGGAACCGCCTCTGAGATCAGTCCATACTACCTGGAGGTCCCGCCGGAGTTGGCACACCTTAGCAGGGATGCACTACAGAGCGTCGGCGCAGAGGAGCTATGGCGGATCGCTTATCCCAATTATCGACTTTATCTGGATGGCCTAGCAGGCGGCACAGGATGGATTACGAAACAGGTTATACTGACGGGTCGTATTTCCTGGCTTTGTTGGCGGTACATGCCTTTGGGCGGGAGAATCTTGGACTACGGCGGCGGGGAAGGAACCTTGCGCTACGCGCGCTCCCGCCGCAAGTACTCCGTGGTTATTCATGATCCTGTAGTACGGTCTGCATGCTTAGATGTTGAGAGTACGCCAGGAAAATTTGAGGGGGCGATATGCTCGCTTGTCCTTCCCTGGATTTCAGACATTGACTTGGTTTTCAGGGAAATCGCATCGAGTATGCGGCCCGGAAGCATGACACTTGTTTCGATTCCCAATCCGGTGACCTTTCGCACTGGCTACTGGAGCGCAATATCTTTTGGAGAGTTCACTGTCAATCGCCCCGCTCCAGAGCCGGGCTCTCTGACCATGATTGGGCACACAGTAGGTCCGCTGAAAGCGTACCCACGTTCGCTTGCCGAGATTACGCACGCGATGACTAATGCCCGTTTTGCCATAGTAGAGATAGATGACAGGCCAGCGACACCTGAAGAAACGACGAGGATGCGAGAAGCGGGCCATCCATTCCCCAATCAGTACTGCAAGCTGGCACCTTTTGTCATATTGGTTGCGCGGCTCGATTCCGAATACTTGCCGAGGACTTTGGGCAATTAATGCCAGCAGCCGGCAGCATCGCCCGATAACGCTCCGGAACCGACTCGACGCTTCCCGGCCGCAACGTTTCTTCGACGAGCCGGTCAGGATCCTCGAGCCCGGGCAGGATCTCCGCGGCGAACCTCCGGACCAGCCGAGCGTCCCGCCACTGCGGCGAGCGCGCCAGCAGCACCAGCGCCGCCACGCACTCCGCGACCTCGCCGACGCATTCGAAAGGTTTGTGACCGGAAAGCCCGAGCATCTCGGCGAAACCTTGCTCTTGCGACGGGTCCTCGAGCAGGTCGCCGCCGAAGATCTCGATCATCTCCGGCCTTGCTACGAAAGGCGCGAGCGCGAGGAAGACGAAGCGGCACTTCGGACAGTCGCGGCACCAGCGCTTGCCGCGCCGCAGCTCGTCGAGCCGGAAGGCCGCGTTGCAGCTCCGAAAAACCTTGCGGTACGCCGCCGGCGCGCGGCTGAAGGCGGCGGTGACGGCGAGCTCGGAGTAGGAGCGCAGGAAC
>DASTLN010000205.1:0-2911 GCA_035714925.1 Dehalococcoidia bacterium
CCACCTCGAGTTTCAGTCCTTCTCCGAGCCGAAGGCCCAGGCCGTAGATGGTGGTCAGCGCCATTCGACGTACGGGATGCTCGACCGTCGACAAGACTTTCCGAACCTCGTCTCGACTCAGCACCCCTGGCAACGTGCGAGGCTTGTGCACTCGCATCAGGTCGAACACGTCGTACTCCCGGCCTAGGGTGTGCACGAAGAAGAAGCGCAGCGCGCACACCGCGATGTTGACGCTCGACGGCGCCTGCCCTCGCTCGTCCCGCAGGTGCAGAATGTACCGGCGAACGTCCTCTTCCGTCGCATCATCGGGAGTTTTCCCGGTCCGCTCCAGGAACAGGCGTACCGAAAGCGCGTAGCCCTCCACCGTCCGCGGCCGCAAGTCGTGCAGCCGCATGTCCTCGACCATTCGTTCCCGCCAGTTCGACATTGTGATCATCTGCGTCTCCGTGTGAACACGGAGACACACCGCCCCCGTGCCCGCGGGAGTTTCCCCGAGCCTGACGCGCCTTGCCTCAGCCGATGACGCGCGGTACCCTGCGGCCGTTCCTTCGAAACACCCGGGCGCTGGGCTCCGTGGTGTGTCAGCTGCCGCGCTTGGCGCGGCTTAGTTCAACTCCGCGATGAACCTGCCGGCTTTCCGCGAATGGATGTCTTCGCGGCCGGCGCCGCCGGCGGTTTCGCTTCTCAAAGCCTTCTCGTGTAGCTGTCGGGCCGCAGGTTATCGCTAATCCGTTGGGCAGACACCGCGTGAGAGCGCACGAACGCGTATGGCAACCAGCGAAAATCGCAAACTGAGGGGAAGCACGTCAGCACCCACCGTGCGCGTTCGGCGCGATCTGTGGTTGCAGTGGTGTCGCCTGGTCGAAGTGCCTAGCGCTGCCAGCTCGGGAGCGCCTCAAGGTCGCGCCATAAGGATCGTAGGAGCCCTCGGTGCAGGAGCGTACGCGATGGAGCATCGGCTCGCGGCGATCGCGAAAGGCTATGCGCTCATGCGCGCCGCGCATCTCGACTTCGCGCCAGCACTGGGCCGCAACTCGACGGCTCGGCAGCCGAGTCCACTGGACGGTGTGAGGGGAAGCCAGTGGCGCCTCGTGGCCGCCGTCGCAGGATTTGAGATATTCTTGCGTGGCCGAATTGGGAGGGAAGAGAAGATTTGGAAGCTTGTGGAGGCGGCCCTGCCAATGGTGTCTCTGGCACCGCCGGCTCCCATCGCTCGCCGTCGCCGCTCAGCCGCACCACAGCCGCGGACGCTGGAGCGCTGGCTCGACTTCCCCGCCGCCTCGCAGAAGTCGCGGCTGGCAGACTTTCTGGGTCTCAACAAGTTTGAAGAGCCCCTTCTTGTCAATTGGCTTCGCGGAACCTCAGCGGTCACCGAGTGGGTTGAACACGTCGCTTTCGCAACCGCTCTGCGCAACGTTACGGCGCATGGCGCCCTTTCCGCGAAAAAGGTTCGCGACCTCCGTCTTCGCCGCCCGTTCGACGTCCTTCCGACACATCTGTTCGAGTTTGCGGCGGCCAGCTTGGAACCTGCAGTCGCGGCGCTCGCGGGGGGCGTGAGTCCGCCTGGAAAACTCGCATCGCGCAGGAGAAAGGTTCGTCGTTGATGTGCCGGCGAGTAGAGTGCTCCCCAACTCAACGTTGCTGACCGACGTGGCCTTCGCTACGCTCAGGACCACGCGGCAGAACGCTAAACGTTGGGCTGTCGGGTTGGATTCCTCGGCATGGCCACCACGCTCGGTCTCTTCCGACAAGGTCCCGCCCCAGAGTGCGCATGGTTTCGTTCCGCGGTCATCGGGGCGCAGCCTGACCTGATTTCCTCGAGCGGAGCCGCCTTCGTCACGCGATCGACCTCGTGGTACGCTGAGCCTGGTTCTCGGTTCCTATGACGCAGCGCGTGTACCTCGAGACGTCAGTCATCAGTTACCTGACGGCCCTTCCAAGTCGCGATCTCCTGGTCGCGGGGCACCAGCAGGTCACGCGCGAATGGTGGGACAAGCGCACACGCTTCGGACTCTACGTCTCAGAGGCAGTCGTTCAGGAAGTTTCTCGGGGTGATGCAGGCGCGGCAGCCAGACGCATCGAAGCCCTGCAGGGCCTCGCCATTCTTGCGTCGGCCCCGCAGGCGTTGGAGCTGGCGAGGAGCTTCTTGGCGACTGCGACCATACCGGGCAAGGCGGCGATCGATGCATTGCACGTGGCTCTGGCCGCCGTGCACGGCATGGACTTTCTTCTGACTTGGAACTGCACGCACATCGCAAACGCCGCGCTGCGTCCGCAGCTCGAGGAGCTGTGCTGGAGGGCCGGATTCCGGCCTCCAATCATCTGTACACCCCTCGAGTTGATGGAGGAGAACGAATCATGAGCCGAGACCCGATTGTCGATGAGGTTCGCGCGATTCGCGACGCGATCGCGAAGGAGCACGACTACGATCTGGAGGCGATCTTCAAGATGCTGCAGGAGGCCGAAGCAAAGTCCGGACGCGAACACGTCTCGCCCACTCCGCCAGAGGTCAGCGTTCGTGCCGCCGCACCCCAACTCCGCGTTGCACCTGGCGAGGCCGTCGCTGCGCTCCGGCCCCGCAGGTGAACGCCAGGCCGTTGGGCGGACCGCTGACAATGACGAACCACCAACTGCTGCCGGTTCAGACCGAGCGAGACTGGGAAGCCTACCACGCTATCCGCGAGCACGTCCTATTCGAGGCCAGGAGCCGGTTTGGCGTGTACGATCGCGCTCACCGGGAGGAACACGTGCAAGGAAACCATCCCCTGCTCCTCATCGCTGTTAGCAGCTTTCTTTTCCATGGACCAACTTCTGAGCGAGAAGCTCGTCCATGGCGACATCTATCGACGTTACGAGTACCCAGGGCTGGCAGACGATCGAGGCTGAGCTTCCGGAAAACTTCGAGGAACTC
>DASTLN010000206.1:0-4000 GCA_035714925.1 Dehalococcoidia bacterium
GACGATGCTCCTGAGCTCCAGGTCGAAGGCGTGAGGACCGTGCCAGCTGCCCCAGCAGAGGTGATAACGAATGCGGTCCTCCGGGATGCCGCGTATCGCGTGATTTAGCGCTTCTGTGCGCAGCTCCCAGTACTTGCGAAACGCCTCCATGCCCATCTGAATGCCGATGCGGTCCCACAGCGCCGGAAGCCACGCATCGTCGATCTGCAGGATCACGCCGGAGCCGGCGATCGCCACGTACTCCTCGCGCAGGGCGTCGGCGAACGCATAGAGGTACTCCTCATCCGTTTTGTAGTAGTCGTTGCGGCGGTAGACTTCGAGGCTCGCCGGCGCGGTGGAGGTGAGGAACACCTCTTCGCCACCTGCGAATTCCTTGAGCAGCGCGATCTCACGGGCCAGTTCGTCCTGGCCTGTGTAGGTGACGGGGCCGGTGCAGACCCAGTACGGGCGTCGCGTGGCGATCTGCTCGCCGGGCATGAAGAACAACGTGCCCTTGTTGTTGGCGTAGTCGTAGAACTCGGCGAACTCCTCGCGGTCCTTGCCCCGCGCGACGAGCGGCATCTCGTTGGCAGGTCGCTCCTGCTCCGTGAAGCCGCCAAAGCGAGTCTCGATGAACGAGAGCCAGTCGCCGCCCTTGGTGTACTCGCCCTCGTTGACGATGTCGATGCCGATCTCGCGCTGACGGCGCACGACATCGCGCGTGGCCTCACGCAGCTTCGCGTCGTCGTCAAAGGTCGCGTGGTCGACGCCGGGCAGAAACGGCAGGCTGCCGACGTGCGTCGTCAGGATACGGTCAGTGCTGCGCTTCATGGGTGCCTCCATCGTGAATGCGCCCGTAGCCTACACAAAGCAACGGCCCGTGTCGCGCGACACGGGCCTTGTCAACGTCGAAGCGTCGTAGCTTACCCGCCGCCGGCGACCGCCGACTCGGAGTTGCGCAGGCCCAGCTTCTCGATGACCGTTGGGTCCTCGTCGGTGCCGAGGATGCGCCAGTCTTCGCCCGGGGCGAGGATCTTCTCGGCGGAGCGGATCGACTTGTACGGCAGGTTGGCGTCGATTGCCGGCGGGTCGATGCCCTTCTCGAGGTCCCTGGCGGCGTCGATCAGGAGCGAGCGCAGCTTGATGATCGACTTGTCGGTCGTGCCGAGGCGTTCCTGCGAGCGGTCCCAGACCGAACCCATGGACTCCGTCACCATCATGTCCTGCGAGACGAAGTTGGTGATTCCTGTGTACAGCTTGTCCTTCTGCAGGTCGCGGTCGACCTTGTAGTCGTTGTCGGGGCGCCACTCTCGGTCGTTCATCGTGTTGCTGCCGCTGGGCCGGTTGGGGCCGCCGCTGGCGTTGCGCTGCTGGTTGCTGTTGGCGGCGACGAGGAACCCGTAGGGCTGACCTAGAGGTTGGCTCGGTCCGAACAGCGAGCCGTTGCGGAAGATCGGGTCTTCGGCCAGCAGCTTCATCGAGAAGGCGTTGAACTGCCAGCGCCAGGCGCTGTGGTCGTCGATCGGCACGAAGAGGCCGCCGCCGTAGCCGAACGGCGTCGCGGCGACGAACGTGGAGTAGGGCATGCAGAACGCGCTGATGCGCACGTGTGTATGGCCGTTTGGCGTCGTGCGGATGCCGGCGTACTTGTAGCCGTACCACGTGTCCTCGAGATCGAGCCGCGGCGTGCGGTCGTGGGCCCAGAACTTCCACGACATCGCGTTCGTCGGGTAGCCGGGGCGGTCGGTGCCGTCGTCCGGCTGGTCGATGAGGCCGAAGTACTGGTGCAGGTAGGAGATATGGGCCGTGTCCATGTTGCCCTCCATCGCCTGCACCCAGTTGCAGGCCGTGTAGGTGCGGGAGGCGCGCCACTCCTCCTTCGGCAGGTCATCGGTGCCGAAGTTGCGGAAGGGCGTCATCGTTTCCTCAGGGCCCATATAGGTCCAGATCACGCCGCCGGACTCGTGGGTGGGGTAGGCGTTGACGCGGACCTTGGTCTTGAAGTTTGATTCGGCGGGCTCGGAGGGCATATCGACGCAGGCGCCGGCGGTGTCGAACTTCCAGCCGTGGTAGACGCAGCGCAGGCCGGCCTCCTCGTTGCGCCCGAAGAACAACGATGCGCCGCGGTGCGGGCATGCCTGCGGGAACAGACCAACGTCGCCGTTGGCATCGCGGAAGGCGACGAGGTCCTCTCCGAGCAGCCGCACGCGAATCGGCGGGCTGTCGGGCTGCGGCACCTCGGTGCTGAGCAGCGCCGGCGTCCAGTAGCGGCGTAGCAGGTTGCCCATCGGCGTACCGGGGCCTACCTGCGTGAGGATGTCGTTGTCTTCTTTGCTCAGCATGCGGCGTCACCTCACGAGGGATGTTGTGGCATCAGTCTACAGTCCGGGACCCTGACGTGTCGTTGAGGCTTTACCCGCGGGCAGCGAACTCCTGCGATCGCGGATCGGACGGCGTCAGGTCGAAGCCGTAGTGCATCTTCGTCACCTGCTCAAAGTTGCGGTCGAAGGCCATCGTGGTGTGCGTCAGCAGCGTCGAGATGTCGCGGAAGTAGCGCTGCATCGGCATGCCAGGCTTGATCTGAGACGAGCCCGACATGCGGAACATGAGGTTCACGGCGTCACCGGCGAGGCGGCAGCACTGCTGCTCCACGAGAACAATACGGGCGCTCTTCTCGGTGGTGAACCTGCTCTTGCCGGAGACTTCGTCGCGGCAGTCGTCCATGTACTGCTGCGTACAGCCAAGTAGCGCTGCCTTCGCGGTGTCGAGCAGCGCCGTCGCTTCGCCGAAGTAGACCTGGAACTCGCGGTCCTCGGCCCGGACCTTGCTGGAGCGAGGCGTCGTCCGGCGCTTGAGGACCTCCTCGTAGCAATCGAGCGCCGCGTAGCCCGTACCGATTGCGACGGCGGCGATTTCAGACATCAGGATGTTGCTGCTCGGCCCGGCGTACATGGGGTTCTCGAAGACGCGCTCCTCAGGCGGCGTGATGGCCGGCATCAGCAGGTTGCGCTCATGCACGCGGTGCTGCGGCACGAACTGCTCCTTGACCTCGACGCGGTGCGAGCCGGAGCCCTGCATGCCGAACATCTCCCAGTTGCGGACGATCTCGTACTGGCCTTGCTCGAAAAGGGCGATCAGCACGCCTTTGGGCTCGTCCTCCAGCTTGTCGCGGATGGGCGCAGTAGCCATGAAGTGCGTTGCGATGTCGATGCCGGAGGCGTAGTCCCAGCCACCGGTGATGACGTAGCCGCCATCGACTTTGCGCGCGGCGGCGCCCTGCCCGCCGACCAGCGGCGCCCGGAACTCACCCTTGTCGCCGTACGCCTCGATCTGTGTCTCCTCGGGAAACTTGGCGAGGACGTGCGGGTGCCCGGCGGTAAATACCACGGCCCAGCCGGTGGAAGGACAACCACGGGCGATTTCGATAGCGACTCGGACGAAGGACGGAAGGTCAAACTCGTAGCCGCCGAAACGCCGGGGCTGGAGGATGCGGAAGAACCCGGCGTCGATGCACTGCTGTGCCGCGTCTTCGAGGACGCGGCCGGCCGCCTCTGTTTCCGCCTGACGCTCTCGAAGCAGAGGGCGTAAGGCGACCGCCGACCTGAGCATGCCTTCAGGCGTGAGACGCGGCTTCGGCACGGGGATCTTGCGGCCAGGAGGTCTGCTACGAGTCACCGTTGCCATGAAGCCATCTCCTGAAGGTCGCGGGCACCGAACGTCGCCTCGGCCGCTGACGCATTCAAGCACGCGCCCCGTGGGGGGTCAAACGATGGCTCAGGCCGCGGCGACCTCGGTGGAGGGCTTGCGACGAGGCACGCGGCGGGGCGTATGCTCCGGCCGGATGCGGCCGTTCAGGATGTAGACCACGAGGCCGCCGAGCGTGACACGCTGCCCGCGAAGGAAGCGCAGGGCCACGACGTTGGTACCGTTTGCGGGTCGCACGCGGATCACTTCGGCTTTCAAGGCATACGAGTCTTCGCCGGCCAGGACCTTCAGGTCGAGTTTCTGGCCGCGTTGCAGG
>DASTLN010000207.1:0-9219 GCA_035714925.1 Dehalococcoidia bacterium
CGCCATCATCTCCTGCGAGTTCCTCGACCACTACAAACCGGACGTCGACGCCTACCTCGATGGGCTCGATCTGCTCGGCATCGAACCGAAGGACGCGATGATGGTGGCGGCGCACAAGTGGGACCTCATGGCGGCGAAAGAAGCCGGCCTGGCAACGGCCTACGTGCCGCGCCCGCGCGAACGGGGCGAAAACACCCAGTACGAAGCGACCCTCGACGGCGTCGACGTCAACGCGCCCGACTTCGCCGGTCTTGCTGACCTGTTGCTGGGCTGACATACAGGGAGGGCTGAAATGACGACTGATAAGCCGCTCGACAGCGCCAAGTCGCAGGCGTTCGGCGCCCAAATGGCTGGCATCATGAACGCAGGCTCGTTGATGTTCATGACCAGCATTGGCCACCAAACCGGCCTCTTCGACGCGATGGCCGGGGTACCGGACTGCACAAGCTGGCAAATTGCGGACGCGGCTTGGGCCCGACGAACGCTACGTGCGGGAGTGGCTGGCAGCGATGGTGGTGGGGCGCATCGTCGACTACGATTCTGCCGCCCAGACCTACGCGTTGCCCGCGGAACACGCGGCCTGGCTTACGCGGGCTGCAGGTCCAGCGAACATGGCAAGCCCGATGATGCTTCTCACCGACGCGGCGCGTGTCGAGCAGGAGGTCGTGCGTTGCTTTCGGGAAGGGGGCGGTGTGCCTTACTCCAGCTACGACCGATTCCATGCACTGATGGCCGAAACCAGCGGTCGTCGATTTGACCACGGCCTGCTGAGCGAGGTCCTGCCCGTAGCCGGGGTGGTGGAGAAGCTACAGCAAGGCATCGACACTGCTGATGTCGGCTGCGGCTCGGGCCGCGCGATCAACATCATGGCGCGGGCGTTCCCCAATAGTCGCTTCGTTGGCTATGACTTTGGCGCCGAGGTGATTGAAGCTGCTACCGCCGACACGTCCGCGCTTGAATTGCAGAACACGAGCTTCGTGGAACGGGACGTGGCATATCTGGGCGAGGCTGAGGCGTTCGACTTTATTTCGGCCTTCGACGCCATACACGACCAGGCTCGGCCTGACCTGGTCTTGAAGTGCGTGTACGACGCCTTGCGTCCGGGTGGCACCTTCCTCTGCGTGGATGTTGCTGCCTCCAGCCGTCTTGAGGAGAACATGGATCATCCCGTTGCGCCCTTCCTGTACACGGTTTCGACGATGCACTGTATGACGGTGTCGTTGGCGCTGGAGGGGATGGGCCTGGGCACAATGTGGGGTGAGCAGCGAGCCGTCCAGATGATGCAGGACGCGGGCTTTGGAGACGTCGAGATCCGTCGATTGCCGAGCGACCGGTTTAACAACTACTACGTGGCGGTGAAATAGCTAGCCCTCATACGCATCCGCGCCCGCCCGTGCGATCGCTTCGTCTTCCTCGCTCGTCGCGCCGGAAACGCCAACCGCGCCGACAACCTCACCGCCGTCCTTGACCACGACGCCGCCCTGGGCCGGCGTGAATCGGCCCTCATAGCGCATCATCAGCGAGTTGATGATCAGCGGCAGGCTCTGCGCCATCGCCTCAAGACGGCCGGAGTCGCGGCCCATGACGGCGCTGGCCACCGCCTTGCCTTCAGCGACCATGACGGTGGCGGAGGGCGCATCGCCGAGGCGCTCCAGCGCCATTAAGCTGCCGCCGGCGTCAACTATCGCTACGCTGACGGGCTTGCCGACTTCCGCGGCCTTGTCCCTCGCGGCGTCCATCATCTGCCTGGCGGCATCGCTCTTCATTCGGGGCTCCTCGGGTCTAGAAACGAGATATGTGACGTCTTTGTGAGGCGAATTATACCTGCGGGTGAATTCCAACCACGTAACACGCAGGTGCCGCCCACGTTGAAGAGTTTGACTACTTGCGCCAGTAGCGGGCCATGGACGGCCGCAGCAAGGGGACGGAGCCGCTTGTTACGTGAAATGATGCGCTTTCTGCGACCATCAGAAGCTCGAACCTCGATCCGCTGGATCACCCGGGATCTCGCTATTGGGATGCCGGCAGGTCTGGACGGCTGGAAGGCCGTGCGTGCGCGCGGCGTGCGTGCCGTGGTGGACCTGAGCGAGGAGTGTGGCTCCGTCGGCGACACCGTGCGCGACAACGGGATGCGCTACCTCAGGCTCTCAGCGAGAAGGGCGGGCCTGCCTGAGGTTGAAGAGCTGCACATCGTCACCAGCTGGGTCCAACAGCGCACGCGCGAAGGCGGTGGCGTTCTGGTGCACGATGCCTCCGAACGCTCCAACGATGCCCTGGTTGCCTGCGCCGTCTTGATCAAGGACGGGGCCAGCCTGGCCCGGGCGCTTTCACGCCTCGGAAATACCACCGACGTTCCGCTGTCTCAATCTCAGTTGGCGTTGCTCCACCAGTTTGTCGCTCAGCGCGTTGTAGCCGAGAAGGCTCGCTAGATATCCGGCGCCACCGGCTCGCCCGCGCGCCACATATACCACGAACCGACCGACCTGAACGGCGCCCACGGGGCGCCGATTTCGATCGCCTGCTTCGGCGTCGGCAGCTCTGGCAAACCGTAGGTGATACGCATCCCGTGACGTACGCCGAGGTCGCCGATCGGCAGCACGTCCGGCCGTCCAAGATGGAACATGAGGAACATGTGGGCCGACCATTCCCCGAGGCCTTTGACCGCCGTAACCCGCTCGATCACCTCTTCATCGCTGAGCGATGGCAGTTCGTTAAGGCGCAGGCGTCCGTCAGCGACGTGCGCCGCGAGGTCGCGCAGGTAGCCCATCTTCTGGCGCGAGATCCCGGCGCCGCGAAACTGGTCGTCCGTCGTGTCCAGCAGTTGTTCTGGTGCCGGTGGTTGGTCTGCCGGCTCGTGGATCGCGAAGAAGCGCTTCTGGATCGCGTTGGCCGCAGCCCCGGCGAGTTGCTGAAACAGGATCGCCCGTACTAGCGCCGCGTACGGGTCGGAGCGCCGCGGCGCGTCGTAGCCGCCGACCCGGTTGATGACCTCGGCCAGCTTCGCGTCGGCGTCCCGCAGGTGGGCCAGCGCCTCCTCGACAGAGAATGAGCGGTGGTCTGCCATTGAGTGCGCGGGTTACTGCATCGGCGAATAGCCGGTCGGGCGCATGATCTTGTTCTCGACGCGGGCGACCAGCGGGCCGTCTTTCTCCGTCTCGGCAAACGCCTTGATTCGCTCTGCGTCGGCGGCGAAGGAAGCCCATGCCTTCTCGCGGTGTGCCAGGTCGTCGAACGCGACGATGTAGGTCAGGCGCCCGCTGATCCCGACGACGTCTGTCCAGTAGCCGACTTGCTTGATGCCGTGCTTCTCAAAGTAGCCGCCCGTGATGTTGGCGAAGCGATCGTTCAGCGCCGGCAACTTGCCCGGCATGGCGTCATAGATGCGCAGCTCGTAGATCAACCTTAGACTCCTGTTAGCTATTCGACCTGGACAATAAGAGTGGCGCTTCCGCAACGATAGTCCTATAGGCGCGCCATTCGGCCCTTTAGTGGGGTCCGGGGTACCCTCTGCTTCAGCGGACGGCCGCTCGAAGTGCGCTTATCCTAGCATCGACCCGCCCGTGAATGAGACTGCGTGAACGAGACTGAAGGAGAGACCATGGTTCGCATTGCCGTGCTTGACGACTATCAGGGCGTCGCGCTTTCGATCGGCGGTTGGGAGAGGCTGCCGTCAGACTCGGCAATCGAGGCCTTTCGTGACCACGTGAGTGACGAAGATGCGCTGGCGCAGCGCCTCCAGCCGTTCGACGTCATCGTCGCGATGCGTGAGCGCACGCCGTTCCCTCGCAGCCTGCTGAGTCGCTTGCCCAACCTCCGGCTGCTGGTCACGACCGGAATGCGCAACGCCGCCTTCGACATGCAGGCGACCAGCGACCTCGGCATCACGGTGTGCGGCACAGGCGGCATGGCGACCCCAACGGCGGAGTTGACCTGGGGCCTGATCATCGGCTGCGTGCGTCATATCGCGGAGGAGGACAGGGCCACCCGCGCCGGGCGCTGGCAGACGACCATCGGCCCGACCCTGCACGGCAAGACGCTGGCCTGCCTCGGCCTTGGAAACCTCGGGTCGCAGGTGGCGAAGGTCGGTCTCGCCTTCGGGATGAATGTGATCGCGTGGAGCCAGAACTTGACGCGGGAACGTGCGGAGCAAGTCGGCGTCCGGTTGGTCGCCAAGGACGACCTGTTCTCAGAGGCGGACGTGCTCAGCGTCCACCTCGTTTTGAGCGACCGCACTCGCAGCCTTGTCGGGGAACGAGAGCTGTCGCTGATGAAATCGACGGCGTTTCTCGTCAACACCTCACGTGGGCCGATCGTCGACGAAGCCGCGCTTGTTGCGGCGCTGCGGGATCGCCGTATCGCCGGCGCCGGTATCGACGTCTTCGATCAAGAACCGCTGCCGGCGACTCACCCGTTCCTCCAGCTCGACAACACGTTGATCACGCCGCATCTTGGCTACGTGACCCAGGAAACCTACGAGCGCTTCTACGGCGAGGCTGTGGAGGACATCCTCGGCTTCCTGGGCGGTTCGCCGGTGAGGGTTGTTCCGGTCGGCTAGCGTCCCATCCATGTAGCAGCCTTCGCGCTTATACGGTTCGCTTCTGAGTCTGTCGATAATCGAGGTATGGGCACACTCGGCGGCGCTCTTCGAGCGCTCTCGCCTCACTCCTTGCTGCGTCTCTATCTGGCAATGGTGGTCTGCGCCGCCGCGCTCGCCATAGGCGCGGTCCTCTGGGCTACTTCGACCGTCGACTCGCGCACACGGGAAGCCGCGTCCATGGCGAACGCGACCACCGCTGCATCTCAAGTGCAAGCGGGCCTGCGAGAGCCGCTCAAAATCCTGATCGTGAGTACATACGGCTTCCTCCTTTCAGATAGCGGACAGTCCCGTCTTCTCGATCAGCAACGGGCTCAGATCATCAGTCTCATTTCCGCGAGCTTCCTGGATCCCGATGCCGAGGTTCCGCTACCAGCTGTTTCGATCCCGATATCAGACCGCGAGGCTGTGGCTCTGCAGCGCAGCATTGATCTCTATTCCGCGCAGATCGATGAGCTCGCGGGCTTCGATGGCGTTGATCTCGCCGACGTCGCTACCGAGCGCGATCGCCTCAGGGCCTCTCTCGACGCGTACCTCGACGATGACTCGATTTCGAACTTCGCGGCCGTTCTGGGAGGCGTCGTGTCGCTGGGCGCAGAGATCGACGCTGCCCAGGACAGGCTATCCCTCGGTGTCACCAAAGCGCAGGTCGATGTCGCTAACGCCACCTCTCGCGCACGTCTCGTCATGCTGCTGGCTTTGACCTCGCTAACTGCGCTAATGGGCGTCGCGACGTTCTTCGTTGGCCGCCTGATCAGTCGAGCCTTCCAATCAAGCGAAACGGAACGCAACGCGCTGCGCGAGATGACCGGCGCCCTGCAGTACCGCAATGACCAGCTCAACGCCCTGTACGCGGTCTTCTCGGAGATCACCGATACCCTGAGCATGCACTACGTGATCAGCGCCACGCTGCGCGAAACCCTCCGCGTGATGAACGGGACAATCGTTGTACTGCGCCTGTTGCAGGACGGGGAACTGGTAGTCGCGGGTAATCTGACTGTTGAGGGCAAGGAAATCCCCAACCTGCCGCCGGTGCCCCTGGGCGAAGGACCAACCGGTCGCGTGGCCAGGCGCGGCCGCAGCACGCGTATCGACCAGGGGGCACAGGCGTTGGTCGGCCCGTCGCCGGTCCCGGACGACCCCAACTCGGGCGTCGAGTCGGGCATCATCGTCCCGCTCATCGTCGGTGCTCGCGTCGTCGGTACGCTCGCCGTCTGGGCCCGGGCCAGCAATACGTTTTCGGACGAGGACGAGCGCGTCCTTGAAATGATGGCGTCTCAGGTTGCGACCGCGGTCGTTGCCGCCGACCACGCCGAAAGCAGCGAAAGAAAGGCCCTGCACGATCCGCTGACCGGCCTGCCCAACCGCCGCCAGCTATCCGAGGACATCGCCAACCACTTCGACAAACTCAACGGCGGTGGCACCGCGGCCGTTGCTATGGTGGATGTGGACAACTTTAAAGCCGTGAATGACGAGTTTGGCCATCGCGTCGGAGACATCTCACTCCAGAAGATCGCCTCGGTCCTGAGGACCGCGATGCGCGACGGCGACTTGATCTACCGCTACGGGGGTGAGGAATTCGTCGCGATTTTCAGGACCGCTACCGGACATGACGCCCTCGTCGCGGCCGAACGCCTCCGAGCCGCCGTTGTGAACACACCGATAACCGGCGATCAACTGGAGACGGTCAGTCCGGTCACCATCTCGGTGGGGCTGGCCCTCATGCCCGATCACGGCACCGACATCAACGACCTCATCGAAAAGGCTGACCGGGCCATGTATCGGGCCAAGGATGCCGGCCGCAACCGCGTTGAGGTTTGGGAGGACGCCCTGGGCGTTGACGCGACGGCTGTCGCCTGACTTCCTAAACCTCAACCTAAACCTGACGATTGTTTCTGTAGAACATTCTTCCAGGCAAGCCTGGATGGAGGCGCTGTCGCTCGCCGAACGCCTGCGTGTGGCCGTGGAAGCAGCGCCTCTGAGTGGTGAGCATCTTGACCCGGTGGGGCCGTTGACATTTCGATCGGTCTGGCCTTGCTGCCACAGCACGGAACAGACCTGAATCAGTTGATCGATAGCGCGGACAAGGCGATGTACCAGGCGAAGGCCGAGGGCCGCAATTGTGTCAGGGTCTGGAGCACTGCATTACAGTCGCGAGCGATAGCGGACGTCGCCTGATCGATTGTCCTGGGTGCTGTCACCGTGTCTCCGGGTTGAGCGTATTCCAGAGCCTGGCCTCCGAAAACATCAACGCCTTCCGATAACCATATGAAGAGTCCTCCCACGATGCCGTCGTGGTACCGGCCTTCGCGGCCCTGAGATAGGACTTGGATACTGAGCAACGCAACGCACACGAAGGGATCATCGATGGGCCCGCTCACGCTGCTACGGGTACTTCTCGTGACGATAGCGGCTGCGTGCGCGATTAGCCTTGCCGTCGTGGCGTTTTCCCTCGTTTCAGTGTGGGCCAGGTCGTCGGAGGCAGGGATCAAAGCGAATACCGCATTACTCTCAGCGAACTCGCGGTTTGAAGTCTCTCTTCTTGTCTCCATCCTGCAGACTCGAAGTCAGACATATCTTGTTTCGGAGCAGGTTCGAGCGTTACCTGTTGGGCAGCAAGTCGCGCTCGCCGAGGTATTGGATGTCGGCGGGACCGGCGATTCAGCTTCGACGGTGGTCGGACCATCGATGTCGCTAAGCATGCTCGAGACGGCGGAATTTCAGACAAATGTAGACAGACTGCAGTCCGATCTCGCCACTCTATTCAGCTCCCTGGATGATCCAGAGGTTGTTGCGGAAGCTGAGGCTTTCAGCCGAAGCGCAGCAGCGCAGGTCGAGGCGTTCTACGCGGACCCCACGCCTGCCAACTTTGGCGCACTGATGCGAGAGCTAGGCGCGCTGAGGGACTTCATGGACGTTCGGGCAACGATGTTCGGCGAGGAGGCCGCTTCACTGCGAGGTGGCGTTACGGCCAGCCTTCATCTCGCCGCCGTGCTGTTGCTCGTGACAGTGCTGGCTGCCGGTACCACTATTTTCTTGATCAGCCGCAAGTTCGGCGTAACGCTTCGACAGACAATCGCGGCAGATCTTAGAGAGCAGACGGAGCTTGCCGCCGCCACCAACAGACTCTCGTTTCGCAACGACCAATTGAATGCCTTGTACAACGTCTTTGCGGAAATAACCGACACGCTGAGCCTGGAATACGTCGTAAAGGCGACGCTGAAGGAATCGATTCAGATCATGCGCGCAGACATGTCTACCCTGCGTATTCTGCGCGGCGACGAGCTAGTAGTAGCCGGCGCCATGGCTTCCACGGGTATCGAGATCAAGGGCCTGTCACCTGTCAAACTCGGCGTCGGACCCACGGGGCGCACCGCAAAGCGCGGCAGGACGATGCGTATCGATTCCGGCGGCGAAAGCATGATGAGCCAGGCGGCAGGGACCATACCGTCGATGAGTCCTGCGGCTCAAACGAACCGTTCTGCGATGGAGTCTGGTCTCATTGTGCCGCTCGTGGTCGGCGCTCGGGTGGTTGGGACAATCGCTTGCTGGTCACCCAGGGAGAATGCATTCAACGACGAGGACCAGCGAATCCTCGAAATGATGGCGTCCCAGGTCGCGACGGCAATCGTCGCAGCCGACACGACTGAGACCAGCGAGCGGCGCGCGCACCAGGACCCGCTGACCTCACTGCCCAACCGCCGTCAACTTGAGGAAGACCTCGCGGGCCGGCTTTCTGAGCTAGGGAACAGTGGCCGAAACGCCGTCGTGGCGATGCTGGACATCGACTACTTCAAGCGTCTCAACGATGAGTACGGCCACCACGTCGGTGACGTCACCCTCCAGCGAATCGCCGGTGTGCTGCGAAGCTCGGTGCGTGACAACGACCACGTTTATCGCTTTGGCGGCGAGGAGTTCGTGGTCGTCTTTACCGACACCCTCATCAGCGAGGCGATGACGCTGGCTGAGCGCCTGCGGACGACAGTTGCGGCTGTCCAGGTGAGCGGCCAGGACGACAAGCCCGTAGGACCTATTACGGTGTCGATTGGCCTCGCGTTGCTTCCCGAGCAGGGCAAGGACGTCGGCGTGCTGATCGACTTGGCGGATAAGGCGATGTACCGCGCCAAATCGGCCGGCCGTAATCGCGTCGAAGTCTGGTCCGAGGAGACCTTGCCGGAGACCGCAACCGCAGCCGCCTGACCCGCCTGCGTCAGCTTCGCGCTGTGGTATAGTCCCACGCGTCGACGCGTGCCCTCAGCTGCGGAGGTACCGATGCCCTACAACGGCATGATCGCCGAGAACGTGATGATCCCCGGCGACGGCGGAGACGAAATCGAGTGCTACTACGCGCGGCCATTGGGCTCCGGTCCGTTTCCCGGCGTCGTGCTGATCCACCATATGCCGGGCTGGGACGAGTGGACATTCGAAGTCGTCCGCAGGCTCGCCCACCATGGCTACGCTGCGATTACGCCTCACCTCTATCACCGCTACAACACGACCGGTAGTTACGACGACGCCGCTGCGCGCGGCCGCGCCGAAGGTGGCATGGTCGACTCACAGGTCATGGGCGACGTCGGCGGCTGTATGACCTATCTGCGCAACCAGGTCTACGCCAACGGCAAGGT
>DASTLN010000208.1:0-1500 GCA_035714925.1 Dehalococcoidia bacterium
TGCATGGACTTCGTCGAGATAGGTCATGGCACCATGGCGTTCCGCCACATCGCAGAGCTCTCCGATCGGCGCAATGTCCCCGTCCATCGAATAGACCGACTCGAAAGCGACGAGTTTCGGCCGCCCCGGGTCGGCTCTTCGCAACAACCGATCGAGATCCTCCGGATCGTTGTGTCGAAAGATGTGCTTCTCCGCGCCACTGTGCCGGATTCCGGCGATCATCGAGGCATGATTCAGCGCGTCCGAGAAAATCATGCAGCCGGGAATCTCACGGCCAAACGTCGCTAACGCCGCTTCGTTCGCGACATAGCCCGACGTGAAGACCAACGCGGCTTCCGTCCTATGCAGGTCGGCGAGAGCAGCCTCCAGCAGAACGTGCTGGTGCGTCGTGCCGGAGATGTTACGGGTCCCGCCGGCACCGGCGCCGCTGTCCCGGATCGCTTGCTGCATCGCCATCAGCACAGCTGGATGCTGCCCCATGCCGAGATAGTCATTGGAGCACCAGACCGTCACGTCGGAACCGAGACGATGTTCCAGTGCGCGCGGGAACTCGCCGACGCGGCGCCCCAGTTCAGCGAATACCCGGTACCGCCCTTCCGCCTTCAATGCGTCAAGGCGTGTCGTAAAGAACTCCTCGCTCCATTCCGAAGCGTCGCACAAGGTAGGTGAGGCTAGCCTCTGATCGTATGCGTCAAGCAGCGCCATGGTATCCTCGCGATTGGCTGATTTGCGCGGCAAGGCGGCGATGGTGACCGGAGCGCGTCCGGCGGACCTGATCACAGTGGGAGTAGCTGGATCTTGCCTGGCCGGTCGCGCTCCGGTCGTTGGATGCCTAGAATCCCGCAAGACCCTGTGGGCTGTTGTAGGGAATCGGGTTCCGACCAATCTCCGTCAGTTTTCCGCTCGTCTTGTCGAGCCGGTAGCTGACGAGCACCGAGGCATTTCCAAAGATCTGGTGGAAGTACTGGTCGTCGGGAGTCAGCCAGCTGTCGCTGGGTCCGCTGCTGACGAGGCCGTTCACGGCGCGAAAGGTACCGTCGCCCGGTATCGCCTCGTTGGCAGGGTCCTGCAGAAGGCTCAACCGGCCTTCTGCGAGCCGGTAGGTCGAGACCGTTCCGTAGCCGAAGTTGGTCGCGAGCACGAGCGAGTTGTCAGAGGTAATCTGCAGCCAGCAGAGCTCAGACGGCTTCCCTTGCGAGGCGTCGATCGGGACCAATGGGCCGTTGGTCACGCGTCCCTCGTCATCAATGCGGCTCACGAGCACGCCGTCCCCTACCGCGACACCGTTCAGGAAGGTATCGCGACTCCGGTTGAGGAAAGCGATGTAGAATGGCCCCGCGCCGCCGGCATCGGCAAAGAAAGCCTCGTCGAGCGTGCCGTCGTCGCGCACCGGGAATATCACGAGCCCGTCTGGGTCGGGGGCGTTCGCCACGACCAGATTTGGCGACCCGTCCGGATTGGCGGCTGGACGAGCGTCGAAGAGGATGTCGACCAGCAGGA
>DASTLN010000209.1:0-2789 GCA_035714925.1 Dehalococcoidia bacterium
CTCCTCGGAGCCGGCTGACCCCTGCCACCGACCCCCGAGGACAGCCGCCCGACGAAGCTCCTGCGGCGTCAGCCGCATCCCCAGAGACCAGGCTGGGGACTCTGCAAGCATCCCAGCGACCGAATCCTCGGACAGACTCCGGCTGCGTTCCAATGCGGGGGTGCCGGGGGACGCAGTCCCCCGGCTGGGGATTTGGGCGGGTGGGCGGGAACCACCCAAATCCCGCCGGCAACGCCGAAGGCATGCCCCAACAAAAACCCGAGGACACCCGCCCGACACGGCTCCTGCGGCGTCAGCCGCCTCCGCGCGACCCCGCGGCGTCAGCCGCATCCCAACAGCTCCACGGAGTCAGCCGCGTCCCAACAACCCAGCGGCGTCAGCCGCGTTCCGAGGCCACTGCTCCTACGAGCCCCTGAAACCAAATCGCTATCCAGTAACGAAATTTTCGTTACGATGCCCCGGATGAACGTCGGCGAAGACAACCCCGCGGAACGCATCATCCGGCGCTTTGGTGGTCAGAGCGCCCTCGCCGCTCTGCTCGGGCGTCGCCAGAGTACGGTGCAGCATTGGGCGAGTACCGGCCGCATCCCGGCTCAGTGGCACCAGCCGCTGATCTCCCTCGCCCGCAGTAGAGGTGTGATCTTGGAAGCAAGAGACTTCATGTCCGGAGACGCCCACCCGGTCGCTCCCGCCGAAGGCAAGCTCGGCGTACTGCTCGTCGGTCTCGGCGCCGTCGCGTCCACGTTCCTTGCCGGCGTCGAACACCTGCGACGCGGCACGGCCCAGCCCGTCGGGTCGCTGACGCAGATGGGCACGATCAGGCTCGGCAAGCGCACCGACGAGCGCATGCCCCTGATCAAGGACTTCGCGCCGCTGGCCGACCTCGATGACCTCGTCTTCGGCGCCTGGGATCCCATCGACGACAACGCCTACGACGCCGCGATCCGCTGCGGCGTCCTCGACCGCCACGAGCACATCGAACCGATCGCCGGCTTCCTCAAGTCGATCAAGCCGATGCCCGCGGCATTCGACCAGTACTACGTCAAACGCTTGAACGGCACGAACGTGAAGTCGGCGCCCTCCAAGCTGGACCTGGCCAACCAGATCCGGCAGGACATCCGCGACTTCAAGGCGAACAACAACTGCAGCCGTCTCGTCCTCGTCTGGGCCGCCTCGACCGAGATCTTCATGGAAGAGCAGGCCGCCCACCGCAACCTCGAGGCGTTCGAAGCCGCCCTCGAGGACAGCGACGTGAGCATCGCCCCGTCCATGATCTACGCCTACGCGGCGCTGATGGAGGACGTGCCGTTCGCCAACGGCGCCCCCAACCTCACCGTCGACGTCCCGGCCATCGTCAAGCTCGCGACTGACCGAGGCCTCCCCATCTGCGGCAAGGACTTCAAGACGGGCCAGACGCTCCTCAAGACCGCCCTCGCCCCGATGTTCAAGGCGCGCATGCTCGGCCTCAACGGCTGGTACTCCACGAACATCCTCGGCAACCGCGACGGCGAAGTCCTGGACGACCCCGAGAGCTTCAAGACGAAGGAAGAGTCGAAGCTCGGTGTCCTCGAGCACATCCTCCAGCCCGATCTCTACCCCGGCCTGTACGGCGACCTCTACCACAAGGTGCGCATCAACTACTACCCGCCCCGTGGTGACAACAAAGAGGGCTGGGACAACATCGACATCTTCGGGTGGCTCGGCTACCCGATGCAGATCAAGGTCGACTTCCTCTGCCGCGACTCCATCCTCGCCGCGCCGATTGTCCTGGACCTCGCGCTCTTCATGGACCTCGCGCATCGGGCGGGCCTCAAGGGCATCCAGGAATGGCTCTCCTTCTACTTCAAGAGCCCCCAGCACGCGCCAACCGTCTACCCGGAGAACGACCTCTTCATTCAACAAACGAAGCTGAAGAACACGCTGCGCTGGCTCATGGGCGAGGAACAGATCACACACCTCGGCCAGGAGTACTACCAGGACGAGTACGTCAAGGAATAACCGCAACTTGACCAGACCTGGTCGCGGTCGCTCGTTCGTCCTGTTGGCCCTCACAGCGGTCACAGTGGCCCTTCTTGGGCCGGGCATACGCGATCAATTCCGTCAGGCGCTTCGTCATCGGCTGGGAGGTTCGCCACCGGGGACGCCCCTTGAACACCAGTGGCTGCTGGAGGGCAACGGACTCGAGTTCAACCAGTGATCAGGTCTCGGCGGCAGCGGGCCCAGACGTGATGGACTTTCAAAGCGCGAAGCGAGCGTTCGTCACGAGGGCGCGGGGCCCTCGCGCGGGGCGCGATCATCGCGTCGGAGCCCCCGCTGAGGATTCGGCCTGCGACGTAGGCGCGTCCCAGAGCGGGGCGGGCGGGAACAGACAAGCTTCGTGCGACAACGCCCGAAGGCATGGCCCAACCGGAACCTAAGGCCACGCGGACCAGGGAGCGCGCCGCCCGGCGCAGCCCCCTGCTGCGTCACCCGCGTCCCAACAACCCTGCGCCGTCACCCGCGTCCCGGGAACCCTGCGCCGTCGCCCGCGTCCCGGGAACCCTGCACCTTCAGCCCCCCAGCGCAGCCCCCGCGCCCTTCAGCCGCCCAGCGCAGCTTCCGCCGCCGCATACCCCGCCGACCGCCCAAACACCGACCCCGACATCAACCCCGTCCCGCCCGCGTAGTTGTGGTAGAACAGCCCGCCTACCAGCTCCCCCGCGGCGTACAGCCCCGGCATCGGCCGGTCCTCCGTATCGAGCACCTGCGCCGTCTTCGCCTCGATCCGCAACCCCCCGAACGTGAACGTC
>DASTLN010000210.1:0-6825 GCA_035714925.1 Dehalococcoidia bacterium
CCGATTACGAAGCACAACACGCTGGTGCTCAACGTCGAGGACATCGCCGGCGCGATCAAGGAAGCGTTTCACATTGCGACGACGGGGCGTCCCGGTCCGGTGCTGGTCGATATCCCGCGTGACATCCAGCAGCAGGAAGCCGAGTTCAAGTACCCGGACACGCTCAATCTTCCCGGCTATCAGCCGCCGGTCAACGGCGACGAGCGTCAGATAAAGCGCGCCGCGCAGTTGATCGCGGACTCTGAGCGGCCGGTGATCCTGGCCGGTCACGGCGTGATCATTTCGCGTGCATGGGATGAGCTGGTCCATCTGGCGGAGACGGCGCAGATACCGGTGATCACCACGCTGCTGGGCATCGGCGGCTTCCCGGGCACGCATCAACTGAACATGGGCATGCCGGGAATGCACGGTATGTACTGGAACAACATGGCGATCAGCGAAGCCGACCTGGTCATGGGCATCGGCATGCGCTTTGACGACCGCGTGACGGGCAGTCTCAAGGACTTCGCGCCCAAGGCGAAGATCGTCCATATCGACATCGACCCGGCCGAGATCGGCAAGAACTTGCCGGCGGCGGTGCCGATCGTCGGCGACGTGAAGCAAGTGCTCCAGGAGCTGAACCGCGAGGTCGGCACGCATCGCCACGAGGAGTGGCTGGCCTGGCTTCGCGACATGCGCGACAAGCACCCGTCGATCATCATCCCTGAGACGGACAAGCTCCTGCCCCAGTACGTGATCAAGTCGATCTACGACGCCTCGGGCGCCGACGCCTACTACGTCACCGGCGTCGGCCAGCACCAGATGTGGGCGGCGCAGTACTTCTGGGTGGACAAGCCCAACGGCTTCATCACGTCCGGCGGCCTCGGCACCATGGGATACGAGGTGCCGGCGGCAATTGGCGCCCAGATTGCCGCGCCGAAGGAGACCGTCTGGTCGATCTGCGGCGACGGCGGCTTCCAGATGACCTCGCAGGAGCTGGCCACGGTGGTCGAGTACGAGCTGCCGATCAAGTACGCGATCATCAACAACGGATACCTGGGCATGGTGCGTCAGTGGCAGGACATGTTCTACAAAGGCAACCTGTCCGCCGTGCGCATGTACCAGCCGGACTTCGTCAAGCTGGCGGAGGCCTACGGACTGCGAGCCCTGCGTGTCACCGACAAGTCCCAAGTCCAGCATGCCATCGACCAGGCACTGAACCATCCGGGGCCGGTCCTTATCGACTTCGAGGTCGAAGAGGCGGAGGACACCTTCCCGATGGTGCCTCCTGGCGCCGCCCTCCAGGACACCGTCGATTCGCCGTACAAGAACACGGACGCGCCGGTGCGAACGCCCACGGCCGGAGGTGCCCGCTAATGCCCGCGCGTTCGAGTCATCACACAATCGTCGCGCTGGTCGAGGACAAGCCCGGCGTCCTCAACCGCATCGCCTCGAAGTGGCGCCAACGGGGCTTCAACATCGAGTCGCTCGCGGTCGGCCACTCCGAGATTCCCGGCCTTTCGCGCATGACCTTCACAGTCGACGGCGCCAAGCACGACGTCGACCAGGTGACGAAGCAGCTGTTCAAGGTGATCGAGGTTGTCGAGATTTCCGACATCACGGGCGACGACATCGTCGCGCGTGAGCTGGCGCTGATCCGCGTCTCCGCGGACCAGAAGACGCGTGCCGCGATCATCGAGATCGTCGACATGTTCCGGGCCCGTGTGATTGACGTTGCGGCGGATTCTCTAATCGTCGAGGTGACAGGCGATGAGGAGAAGATCGAGGCGATTTACGAGCTGCTGCTGCCTTTCGGCGTCACGGAGCTGATGCGCACCGGGCGTATCGCCATGACGCGCGGCGGCGCCGGGCATCATGCGGACGACGGCAGCCACCGGCGTTACCGGTCCGCCGGGGAGGGCAAAGCGCAAGTAGGGAGCCTGCTGTGAGCAGCCGCAACGCCACGGCGGAAAGCGTAGCGGCGACCTTGAGGTCGCCAGAGACGCAACGTGCCACTCCCGGCTGGCGAAGAAAGGCCAACAGGCTCCCGGCCGAGAATTACGGCGGCCCGAATGCCTACCTATTGACGCTGGTTACTAGTGGACGCGTGGTGCGCTTCTCAAACAAGGAGCTGGTTGCTTCGTTGGTGGAGCGCTTGCGAGCCGCGTGCCGGTCTGAAGGCGCGCAGTTACTGGCATACGTCTTTATGCCAAACCACCTACACCTCCTGTTGCAAGGCGCGGATCGAACGGAGCTGCCGAGGTTGATGAAGCGGTTCAAGCAGGAATCTGCGTTTGATTTCAAGCGACGAACGGGCGAGGCACTCTGGCAGAAGAGCTACCACGATCACGCTTTGCGGCGAGAGGAAGACCTCAACGACGTAGTACGGTACGTGGCGGCGAATCCGGTACGCGGTGGTCTGGTCAGCGACTGGACGCAGTATCCATTTACGGGCGGGGATCTGTTGGACGGGGCGTTGGATGGCGACCTAAAGGTTGCCGCTACGGGCGGCGTAAGCGCCGGGGATGCGCCGCTGTGAAGTCCCGCGTAGCCATTGCGAAGCGGCCGGACGGCAGCGCCGACGCCTGGGTAGCAGACCTGCCCGGGTGTCGCGCTGTCGCGGGCAGCCTGCCGGCGGTGCTGGAGCTGCTGCCCGTCGTGGTGGGAGACCACCTGGCGTGGCTGGCGGGACACGGCGAGGCCGTCGATCCCGCGGCGCCGATGGATTACGAGGTCGTCGAGGAGACGGAGGCGCGTGGCGAGTACGTCTTTGACTTCGACCGCGAGGCGCTGAGCCGCGACGAGCTGGAGACGGCAATCCGGCACGCCGGCTTCGCGCACAGCGACCTGATGGTGGTGCTAAAGGGTTTGCCGGACGTGGTGCTCGACTGGGTACCACCGGCCTCGTCGGTGAAAATCGACCAGATCTTCCCGGACGTGCGTTCGATCCGGATGATGCTGGAGCACCTGACGACGGCGGAGGCGAATTACTTCGTCGCCAGCCTTGCCGAGGAGCGGGGCGAACCGGTCAGCGTGGCGCTGGGCGATCTGCACGCGTCATCGTCGGCGCGGCTGCGGGCACTGGACGACGGTGCGTTGAGCCGCGTCTTCACGAGCATGGGCCGGCGTGGCGAGATGCACTGGTCGGCGCGCAAGGTCATGCGGCGGATGATCATCCACCTGCGCTTCCACACCCGCGAGATCGAGCAGCGACGGTCGTGGCTGACGCTTGGCGTGCCGGAGATGCTGCCGGAGAACCGGGAATGAAGACGATGCGCGAGTTTCTCAACACGCCGATGTATCTCAGGCTCCTACGGCCCTCACTCGCCTGAGCGAGACGGAGGGCCTGACCGGATGGCCGCGTTGGACGCGGGCATCACACCATCGAGTCTGAGTCTGGCTGCAGGGGCAGAGAACCCAGTGGCCAGAACATTGCATAAGGGAGAGTCCGATGCCACCCGCATCTGTAACACCGAAAAAGATGCCATTCGAGAAATACCAGCCCTGGTATCCGCTGGTGCTGGATGACCGCACCTGGCCAAACAAACGTATCGAGAAAGCGCCCCTGTGGTGCAGCGTCGACCTGCGCGATGGCAACCAGGCGCTGATCGACCCGATGGACCCGGAGCGCAAACGGCGTATGTTCGAGACGCTGGTACTGATGGGCTTCAAGGAGATCGAGATCGGCTTTCCGGCGGCGAGCCAGCCAGACTTCGATTTCATCCGTTCGCTGATCGAAGAGGACCTGATCCCTGATGACGTGACGGTACAGGTGCTGACGCAGTGCCGCGACGAGCTGATCGAGCGCACCTACGAAAGCATCATCGGCGTGCCGAATGCGATCGTGCACTTCTACAACAGCACGAACCCGCTGCAGCGCGAGGTGGTGTTCAGGCAAAACAAAGAGGGCATCACCGAGATCGCCGTGAGCGCGGCTGAGACTGCGCTCAGGCTGGAGCCGTCGCTGGTGGGGAGCATGATCCGCTACGAGTACTCACCGGAGAGCTTCACGCTGACGGAGCCGGAGTACGCCCTGAGCGTCTGTGAGGCGGTTATGGACGTTATCAAACCGACGCCGGACAAGCCGCTGATCCTGAACCTACCGGCGACGGTCGAGTGCTTCACGCCCAACGTCTACGGCGACTACATCGAGTGGTTCGGCCGATCCGTGAAGGACCGCGACAGCGTCGTCATCAGCCTGCACCCGCACAACGACCGGGGCACGGGCGTCGCGGCGGCGGAGTTTGGCGTCATGGCCGGCGCCGACCGCGTCGAGGGCACGCTGTTTGGCAACGGGGAGCGGACGGGCAACGTGGATATCGTGAACCTGGCGATGAACCTCTTCGCCTCGGGCGTGGACCCCGAGCTGGACATCAGCGACATCGACGCGCTGCGCCGGGTGGCCGAGTACTGCAACCGCATCCCGGTGCACCCTCGCCACGCCTACGTCGGGGATCTCGTGTACACCTCTTTCAGTGGCAGCCACCAGGACGCGATCAAGAAGGGGTTCGAGGCGCTGTACCGCAGGGCGGCCGACGATGCCCGCAAGCCTGACGACTACGAGTTCTGGGGCGTGCCCTATCTGCCGATCGACCCGAAGCATGTGGGCCGCACCTACGAGGCCGTCGTCAGGGTCAACAGCCAGAGCGGCAAGGGCGGCGTGGCTTACGTGATGAAGGCGGAACACGGCTTCGACCTTCCTCGCCGCCTCCAGATCGAATTTTCCAAGACGATCCAGCACATCACCGAGGACAGCGGCACAGAGATCAGCCCGGCCGTGATGTGGGAGGAGTTCCGGGGGGAGTACATGCCGGACAACCCTGAGATCGCCTTGCTGAGCCATGAGGTGCGGTCAAGCGACTCCAAGCTGAGCGCTGTGACGGCTCATCTCATCGTGGACGGCGAGGATGTGGAGGTCATGGGGACGGGAAACGGTCCCATCGAAGCCTTCGTGACGGCGCTCAATGGCTCGCTCGGCACGGACTACGACGTGGTCGACTACGCAGAGCACGCACTCGGAGCCGGGAAGGACGCGACGGCTGTCGCCTACGTGGAGACACGCAGCGGCGACGGCCAGGTACGCTGGGGTGTCGGCACGGACCCGAACATCATGACGGCATCGCTGCGGGCTGTCGTTTCGGCATTCTTGCGCCAGCGCGCGGCGGCCGAGGTGGCAGGTTAGGGCCAAGAGGACGTCTTACCCCGGAGAGAGGATGCGGTTGGGGTGCTTAACCCGTAAGCTATGGTTCCCCCGCGAACCGGCACCGAGCACGCTAACAGGAGCTGTTGATGGCTGAGCCAATGACGCTATCGGAGAAGATCTGGGAGAGCCACGTCGTCAAGCGCGAAGCGGGTCAACCGGACCTCCTCTACATCGACCTGCACCTGGTGCACGAGGTGACCTCGCCTCAAGCTTTCGAATCTCTGCGGATGGCGGGACGCAAGGTCCGCCGTCCCGAGCTGACGGTCGCCACGGTCGACCACAATGTGCCGACGGCGGACCGCGACAAGCCGTGGCCGGACCCGCTATCGATTCAGCAGGTCGATGTGCTTGACGCCAACGTGCGCGACTTCAACCTGACCTACTTCGGCGTCAACGACCAGCGGCAGGGCATCGTCCACGTCATCGGGCCGGAGCAAGGCCTGACGCAGCCGGGCCTGACGATCGTTTGCGGCGACAGCCACACGGCGACGCACGGCGCACTCGGCGCGCTGGCAATCGGCATCGGCACCTCCGAGGTGGAGCACGTGCTGGCGACGCAGACCCTGCCGCAGGCGAAGCCCAAGACGATGGCCGTCGAAGTCAACGGGCAATTGCCGGCGGGCGTGGTGGCCAAGGACATCATCCTCACGATCATCCGGACCATTGGAGTAAGCGGTGGAATCGGCCATGTGATCGAGTACCGCGGCGACGCGATCCGCAACCTGTCGATGGAAGGCCGCATGACGGTCTGCAACATGTCGATCGAGGGCGGGGCACGCGCGGGGCTGGTCGCGCCCGACGACAAGACGTTTGCGTATTTAGAGGGCCGCCCGTACGCGCCGAAGGGCGCCGACTGGGAGAAGGCGCTACAGCTGTGGCAGACATTGCCGACGGACGAGGGCGCGAGCTTCGACAAGACGGTGGTCTTGAAAGCGGAGGACATCGAGCCCAGCGTGACGTGGGGCACAACGCCGGCTCAGAGCGTGCCGGTCACCGGCCGCGTGCCGAACCCGGACGACTTCGCCGACGCCGGGGCCAAGGAGCTGGGCTGGCGCTCGCTGACGTACATGGACCTCAAGCCGGGTATCGCGATCGAGGATATCAACCTCGACCGCGTGTTCATCGGTTCCTGCACCAACTCACGCATCGAGGACCTGCGCGCCGCCGCGGCCGTTGCGCGCGGCTACAAGGTGGCGAACAGCGTGCGCGCGATGGTCGTGCCGGGTTCCGGGCTCGTGAAGGCGCAGGCGGAGCAAGAGGGGCTCGACAAGATCTTCACGGAGGCTGGCTTCGAGTGGCGCGAGGCCGGGTGCTCGATGTGCCTGGGCATGAACCCTGACATCCTGCTGCCGGGCGAGCGCTGCGCATCGACCTCGAACCGCAACTTCGAGGGACGGCAGGGTCCCGGCGGCCGCACGCACCTGGTCAGCCCGGAGATGGCCGCTGCCGCGGCGATCCAGGGCCACTTCGTCGATATCAGAGGGTGGAAGAGAAACTGATGACGCGGGCGGGGAACCTCTCCCCCGGCTGTCTGCGACAGCTTCCCCCTCTCCTCGCAAGGAGAGGGGGCGCGGCACCGCGTCAGTTAGATTGTCCGGAGCGAGGCAGTAGATGGAACCGATAAAAACGATCAGGGCGCAGGC
>DASTLN010000211.1:0-5726 GCA_035714925.1 Dehalococcoidia bacterium
AGGAAGGTCGCATCCATCTTCTCGCTGTAGCGCGTGCCCAGCTTGAAGATGTGGCCCATCTCGATGCCCCGCTTGGACTCAAACGGCGTGCCGCAGCGTCCGCAGGGATCGCCGGGCCGTGCCAGGGCGATATCGGCGACGATGTTCGCCTGCCAGTCGCGCTCGATGTTGACGTTGCGGTAGTGGACATCGGGCTTGTTGGCGCCCGCGACGAGGTTCGGCGAGCCGGGGACGGAGTCGTCCGCCACAATCGTTATGTCGCGTAGCCCTACCGGCGAGGCGGAACCAGCGACAAGATCCGCGGAACGCACCTCGTCATCGGTCATCAGGCGCACATCGAGGGCGCCAAGTGCGTTGCGGAGCTTGGTATCGTTGACTTCGAGATCGCCGCGGATGGCAACGAAGACCGACTCGGTTCCTGAGGAGTGGATCGCCTGATAGAAAACAGCCTTGAGCGTGCGCGCGGCGGGGATGTCGAGGAAGCGCATGAGGTCTTCGATGGTCTTCTGGCCGGGTGTCGGAACCTCTCCGAGCGGCAGCAGGTCTTCCGCTCCGGCTTCGGCCTTGCGCAACTCCGCCTTCTCGGCGTTGGCGGCGTATCCGCAGCCGGGGCAGATCAGGACGTCGTCCTCGCCGATCTCACTGATCAGGATGAACTCCTGGCTCTCGCGCCCACCGATCGTTCCGGAGTCGGCGTGGACGACGACAACCGGCACTTCGCAGCGCAGGAATATGCGCTGGTAGGCGTCGTACATCGCGTCGTAGGCCTTGTCGAGGTCGGGATGATCGGCGTGGAAGCTGTAGAGGTCCATCATGCCGAACTCGCGCCCGCGCACCAGGCCCATGCGGGGGCGCGCCTCGTCGCGGAACTTGGTCTGAATCTGGTAAAGCAGCTGAGGTAGCTCCTTGTAGCTCTGGACGTTGCGCCGGAAGAGGTCCGTAACCACCTCCTCGTGCGTAGGACCGAGGGCGAACTTGCGCTCGCGCCGGTCCTCCAGCGACATCAGCGTCGGGCCGTAGTCGGCGGCGCGACCGCTCTCCTCCCACAGCTCGATCGGCGAGAGCACGGGCATGAGGATCTCCTGCCCGCCGGCGCGGTCCATCTCCTCCCGCACGATCTGCTCGATCTTGCGCAGTACCCGCCAGCCCAGAGGCAGGTAGCTATAGACGCCGGCCGCGATCTGCTGGACGAGCCCGGCGCGCAGCAGTAGCTGGTGCGAGAGGTGCTCAGCCTCTTGCGGCGCTTCGCGCAGCGTGTGGCCGAAAAGACGCGTCATTCGCATGGTGGGCTCATTCTACGAGGCGGCGAGTGTGTGGGCGAGGCACCTACGCCGGCAGGACGCCGCGCGCACGCAGAAACGGGATGGCGGAGGCCACGAGGTCGTCCGGTTCTTCCTGATTGATCTCGAGGACCCGGAGGGCATTGGGCGGGATCGCGGCGGCGACGTAGGCCCAGTCCAGCGTGCCGTTTCCGGGCGCGCGATGGTCGAGGATGCCGGCAACGTCGTGCAGGTGGCAGCCGATCATGCGCTGGGTCAGCGCCGGGAACCAGGCGTCGCGATCGATAAGACCAAGACGCGCCTGCACCTCGCAGTGGCCGCTGTCGTAGACGAACCCGGCCGCGGCGTTGTCGTAGGGCCGAAGCAGGCGCATCGCTTCCTCCGGGTGTGGAAACTCGTGGTAGTTGAGGCGGCTCTCGATGCCGATGGCGACGTTACGCGGCGCGGCGTACTCGACCAGCGCTTCGAGCGAGCGCTGGGCGGCCTCGAAGTACGGCGGCGCAGCGGCTTCGCGCCAGCTCCGCAGCGCCTTGCGGACGTCCTCGATGGCCTCGCCGGCCTCTCCCGCCTCGGTCAATCGTCTCACTTCGCGCTCGAGGTCGCAGCGCTTGTCGCCAACACCCCCGAGGTGGATGACGACGTACGGCAGGCCGGCATCGGCCGCGAAGTCAACGCTGCGCAACGTCTCGGCGATGGCGAGAGCCCGCTGCGCCTCATCCGTCGACGCGAGGTTCGCCTCCCCGTTCGTGCGACCGTCCAGCAGGTCGCGCCGCGGCGTCGGGGCGTGCAGACTGGAGACAGGAATGCCGGCTTCGGTCAGCAGGGTGCGAAGACCGGGCTCCTCGGTGGAGTGCGAGACTTCGATAGCGTCGTAGCCGAACGCGGCAACGGCGTCGCGGAAGCGCGCGAGGTCGGCGAAGCGCGGTTGTTGGGCCCACATCGTGGAGAAGGAGACGGTCACGGCTTCTCTCTACTCGTCGTCGTGTTTGTCCGAGTGGCCGAGATATCGCTCCGGGGCGATGCGGTCGCGCAGGCGCTGCTTGAGCTCCGCCATCTCGGGAAAGCGGCGCTCGGCGGCGCGGGACCAGATCGTGTCGCCATCGAGGCGCACTTCGAAGATGCCGCCTTTCCCGGGCACGAGGGCGACTTCGGCGAGCTCATCGACAAATGTCGTGAGAAGCTCCTGGGCGGTCCAGCCGGCGCGCATGAGCCACCTGCACTGCGTGCAGTATTCGATTTCGAGTCGCGGTGAGCGTGACATGGGATCAGTTTAGCGCGGGAATCTCTGCACGGCTGCATGTGGCGACGAGATTGATTCGTCGAGATCCGGTCAGGCGGCTTCGGCGGCGCGAGTGGTGGGATGTGGCTCCGGGAGACTGGGGCGGCGGGCGAAAATGAAGAAACCGGAGCCGAAGCCGGAGAGGACGGCGAGGATGGTGAAGCCGGCCACGTAGTCACCCGTAGCGTCGGCCATGATGCCGGCGAAAAGGGGTCCCGAGATCTGGCCGACCATGATGATTGTCGTCGAGATGCCCATGATCGTGCCGAAGCTGCTGCGGCCGAAGTAGTCGGCTCGAATCGCCTGCATCAGCGGGCCGCGAATGCCCCAGGCGAGGCCGTGGAGAACCGCGAAGGCGCCGATCATGCCGAAGCCGGTGGCATAGGTGACCAGGAGCATGCCTGCCATGTGCATCAGCATGCAGACGGCGCAGATCATGCGTTTGTCGTAGCGGTCGCCGATTGCGCCGCCGATCAGCATGCCCGCGACCTGCATCGAGGTCATCAGCGTCACGACCAGAGACGCCGAGCCCACCGAGTAGCCGAGGTCCTCCTTCAGGTGCGAGATGATGTGGACGCTAACGGCGCCGACGACGAGCAACGCCGAGCCGTGCCCGAAGGAGATCAGCCAGAACGCCGGCGTGCGGATCGCCTCGCGGGCCGTGAAATCGCGCTGGGCTCGCCTTTCAGGCGCCGGCGCCTCGGGCCGGTCGATGGGAAGCGAGCGAATGCCGTCCACGACATCGCCGTAGTCCTCAGGGCGGCGGCGCATCACGGAGGCAAGGGGTACCCCCGCGACGATCATGATGACGCCGGAGGCGAAAGCCGTGTTGCGCCAGCCGAACTCCTCGAGGGAGACCGCGACCAGCGGGACGATCAGGCCACCGACGGCGAAGCCGAGCGACATCGTGGAGAGGACCCGGGAGCGATTGCGCTCGAACCAGTTGACGAGCGCCACGGTGAGGGGAAAGAAAGCGCTCAGGGCGAATCCGAACGCCAGGACGATGAATGCGGCGTAGTAGGCAGTCAGCGAATTGACCTGGCTGAGCAGCATGAAACCGATGCCGAAAATGACAAAGCCGACGCGCATGACCGCGCGCGGCCCGATGCGGTCCATGACGACACCCTGGATCGGCCCCACCATCCCGCTGACCAGCTGGGTCAGCGAGAATGCGCCAGAGAGCGCCGTTTTGCTCCAGCCCCGTTGCTCCTGGAGGATGGCGACGTAGGCCCCGTAGGACTGCATCAGCAGGCCGGCCGTAATCAGCTGGACGCCGAATGCGGCAGCAACCATCCAGTAGCCGTAGAAGACCCGCGACGTATACCTGCGGATCATGGATCGGCGCTCGACACTAAAGACCTCTAACCAGGGATCAGAAGAACAGGGCTGCCGAGAGTTTACCAGACCTTAATTGGCATCTAGGTCGTCCCGCATCTTGCAAAACGGAAGATTAGTTCTTACGATCGCATCCGGCAAAACCATGTCAGTGCAACGGCGGGCACTACTCATCGCATCTCTTGGTCCTGTGCTCCAGGCCATCGGTCTGACTTGGGAAGCGCTTCATCTGCTGTTAGCACACTGGGACACCCCTCTCACCTCGCGCCACCTGCTGTACGACCCGGCGGTCCTCCTCATCGTCGTTGGATTCTTCGCGGCAGCGATCTGCTTGCCGGTGGCGATCGAGGTCGCGCGCGCTTCGGAGGGCGAGGTCGAGATACCGGTGTACGAGGTACCACCATCGGCGGAGCCGCAGCGAGGTTCGCCGCGATTCAACCGGGGACGCGCGAGCCGCTAGACGTTCGACTGGAAGAACGCGTCGAGCCAGAGATTGCCGGCGAGAAGGGTCAAGGCACCGCTGATCAACAGCGAACGCATCGCTGACTGTGGTTGCGCGCTCTGGTAGAGGCGCAACCCGGCGACGAGTAAGACGACCAGACCGACTCCGATGTGACTGATGACGACGGGCAGATCGCCCGTTGTATGAAACGACAGTGTGTCGAAGGCGGCGAGGCCCAGCGCCGGCACGATCAGGGCGTCGGCAAACTTGCGATCGATCTCTCCGAGTCGATAACGCGCCTCCGCCCAGCCGCCCACGATCATCGGCAGGCCCATGGAGACGTGGACAAGCCGGGCGTAGGGCTCGATGAAGGCCACGAGGACCAGCCCCCAGCCAAGGAAAATAAGGATGCCTGGAAACATCATGCGGCGCACCATGCTTCGGTGCCACACTTCGCCGGCCAGAGCTTCGGCCGCGATCAGTGCCGCGACGAGGAGGAGGCCGGCACCGAAGACGTGGTGTGATTCAGGGGGGCGTGGGATCCACCAGATATCTTCAGGCGTCGGCAGGTGGAGCAGCAGCGCGTCCGGCATCTTAGCCCTGGTCTGCTTTCCGTCCCCGAGTCATCGGCTTCCGTGCCTTTGATGGTTCCTACTTCGACGGGGTTGCGATCTTGCTCTCGATATGCGGCTTGATGTGTCCTTGTCGGGTGAGTTCGACGAGCTTACTGCATTTAGGGCAAATCGCCGACCTCGCGGACGTGTAAATCTTTTCGCTGGAGCCGGCGCACCAGATGCTCAAATTGAATCTCCCTTTCTGAGCGCGTGACGCGGCTATTGTAGCGAAGCGAGCCGTTGGCCGCGAGACTCGTGGCGGGAGCTTTGCTAGACTAGCGAAGCGTTCGGTCGGGGCGTAGCGCAGTCTGGTAGCGCACTTGACTGGGGGTCAAGAGGTCGGAGGTTCAAATCCTCTCGCCCCGACCAATCACAAGGTAAAGAATTTCACCGGCGCACGCCTCTGAATGGTCCAACCCCGCTCGCTCCGCTAGAAAGGTATGTCGGATGTTGTCCGCGAGGCAGCCTTTCCGAAGCGACAGTTGAGCCAGATCGCCGGTCTAGTCCAAGACCTCGCCTTCCATGATGTGAACTGCAGCGTTCGGACTTCGCAGGAAGTCGAACTCGTTGTGATCGGCCCCCGGTCTCAGCCACCAGCCAAAGTTGAGCTTCTTGCGCGAGTCGACGAAGCCATACCGCGTCAAGACGTCGTTATAGGGATGCGCCGATGCCGACCAGGCGTGCACAGACGCCACGCCGGCGTTTCGTAGGTACGAGAGACCTGTGTCCAGGAGCTCTTCAACGACGTCCTCTCTCCCCGGCAGCGCGAGGAGGTC
>DASTLN010000212.1:0-4346 GCA_035714925.1 Dehalococcoidia bacterium
AGGAGAACTGGGACCTTTTCGCCGACCTGTTGATGGCCACAGTTCCGGTCCAAGCCCCGCGGGGTCGGCGCCGGACTTGAAGAAGGCTATGGCACGTTCCCGGACCTTGTCCAGTTGATCCGTGCGTTCTCGGATTCCAACGTTAGCCACCTGCTTGACCAGATTCACATGCCAGTGCTGGTGCTGCATTCGCTGGACCAGCACTGGTTAAGCGTTGAGGAAGGCGCCAAGTTCGCCGCGAAGGTCAATGGCGCCCGCCTCGTGTTCCTGGACGGCGACCAGGAGCCGAACCACGCGGAGGGAGTCCGCGTGATCCGTAGCTTCCTGGCCGACCTTGGGCTGGGCGGGACGCGGCCGGATTCGCAGCGGTACGAGGCGCTAAAGCGCGGACTCACCGGCCGACAACTCGAAATCCTGACGTTGTTGGGTTCCGGTAAGACGAACCGTGAGATCGCCGAGGAGCTGGTCCTGAGCGAGCGCACGGTGGAGCGGCACGTGGCCGATGTTTACGGCAAGCTGGGCGCCCGAAACCGCGCGGAGGCGGTTGCCTTCGGCCTGAGGCAGCCCCTGGCAAGCGCCTAGCCCTCTTCGATCTCGATCTTCTGAATTTTGTCACCCTGGCTGATGGCGTTAACGACATCCTGGCCGGAGGTGACTCTGCCAAAGACGGAGTGGCGATTGTCGAGGTGGGGCTGCGCCGAGTGCGTGATGAAGAACTGACTACCGTTGGTGCCCGGACCGGCGTTAGCCATGGAGAGCATGCCGGGCCCGCTGTGCTGCCAGCTGGGGTGGAACTCGTCGGAGAATTGATAGCCCGGGCCGCCGGTGCCGGTTCCAAGGGGGCAGCCGCCCTGGATCATGAAATCGCTGATTACGCGGTGGAATGTGAGTCCGTCGTAGTAGCCGACGCAGCTGAGGTAGACGAAGTTGTTGACGGTGTTCGGTACGTCCTTCGCAGCGAGCTCAATGACGATCTCGCCCTTGTCGGTCTGAAACCGCGCCGTGTAGGACTTCTCGGGGTCGATGACGCGCTCAGGCGGCGAACTGAAGCGACGCTGATTGTCGCGCTTGAGGTCTGCAAGAGTGGTCATAGGCTGGTTCCTTTCTGGTTGTCCCACTAATCCTAACAAACGAGTGCTGCCATCGCCTTCGTTCTGCAATTGTCACTTGAGATGAGCTGATTTCGATTCCCTGGCTGGCCTCATGGCCTGGTATGACACTTTACTGTTGGCGAAGGTCTCAGCTGGACTAACTTTCGGCGATGCTGACACCCAGTAGCAAGTCGCCTTCGACGATGGCATTGACGGCTTCCATGCCAGCCGTGACGTGGCCAAAGATGGAGTGAACGTCATCGAGGTGACTGGCAGGCGCGAGCGTGATGAAGAACTGGCTGCCGTTGGTGTTAGCGCCGCTGTTGGCCATCGAGAGGACGCCCGGGCCCTCGTGACGCAGATTAGGGCTGAACTCGTCTTCAAAAAGATAGCCGGGGCCGCCTCTGCCATCGCCACGCGGATCGCCGCCCTGGATTACAAACGGTTGGGGCTGCTTGACGACCCGATGAAAGGTCAGGCCGTCGTAAAAGCCGCGGCAACTGAGGAAGACGAAATTGTTAGTCGTGACGGGGGCATCCGCGGCGGCGAGCTCGATAGTGATAACGCCGCGCGACGTCTGCATGGTAGCCGTGTAGGTCTTTTGCGGATCGATAACCATTTCCGGCGGCGCATCGTAACTGCGCTGGCCATCTCGCGTGATCGACGCGACGGACGGCCCGGTACAGCTGGGTAGCGGCTCTGCGACGGTGGTTCCTTCCGGAATCGGCGTCTCGGTGGGCGGCGCTTCGAGGCTGCTGCTACCACCGCAGGCCACGAGCAGCGCGAAGAGCGGAGCAAAGGCGGCGAGGAGGACTGGCTTATTCAAAGATGGAGGTAACCACCTCTTCCAGGGTCTGTTGCACTTCCATGTCATCGGTCAGGGCCCAGACCACAGAAGAGCGGCAGGCTTCGCGGGGTGGTATCCCCTTGCGAATCAGCTTTCCAGCGTAGATCAGCAATCGAGTGCTGACGCCCTCGGCGAGGCCATGCTCCCGAAGGTTGCGGACCTTCTCGCCCAACTTGGCGAGGTCGCTTGCGACGCGGTCATCGACATCGGCTTCGTGCTTGATGATCTCGGCTTCCTGCTCCCTGGGCGGGTAATCGAACTCAATGGCGATGAAGCGCTGCCTTGTGCTGTGCTTAAGGTCCTTGAGAGCGCTCTGGTAACCCGGGTTGTAAGAGATGACGAGGAGGAAGCCGTCCGCCGCCTCCAGAACCTGGGCGCGCTTTTCCATCGGCAGCAGGCGTCTATAGTCGGTCAATGGGTGGATCAGGACGGTGGTGTCCTTGCGGGCCTCGACAACTTCGTCCAGGTAGCAGATGGCGCCGGCTTTGACGGCGCGCGTCAGCGGTCCGTCGATCCACCGTGTCGTCTCGCCCTCGAGCAGGTAGCGGCCGACGAGGTCGCTGGCTGTCAGGTCTTCGTGGCAGGCGACGGTGACGATGGGCAGGGCGCGGTCGAGGCCTGATTCACCCGGTAGCTCTAGCGGCCGGCCGAGGCGCCATGCCATGTACTCGACGAAGCGTGTCTTACCACAGCCAGTCGGGCCTTTGAGCAGCACAGGTACGCGCTCTTCGAATGCCGCGGCGAACATGTCGACCTCGTTGGCAATCGGGAGGTAGTACGGCTCTACGTGAGGCTTGTACTCCTCGATGGCGTACTCGTGGTAAGCGGTGCCTTCGTCCTGAAATCTGAAGTCGCTGCTAATGATCGGCCTCCCTCAAGGTCGGAGACGGAAGCGGCCAGCATGCGGAAGAGCGCGCCAGCTGCCGGGGTTAACTTCTTCATTCTATACAAGGCTGCGTCCTTGAGAACAGCTTCAGAAGGGGAGACCCTGCCAGGCGGCGTCGACGGCACGCTCCAAGCTGGCGAGGTCGCCGTCATTGTCTATCACAACGTTGGCGGCGGCTTCGGTGGCTTTGCTATTGGTCGAGGCGGCGAGGCGGGCATCGATTTCGGCGTCAGAGAGGCCACGTCCCTTGAGGCGGCGACGAGCAAGCTCGGCTGAGACGCGGATGAGCCAGATCTGGTCGAAGTAGCCCTGCCAGCCGGCATCAACCAACAGCGGCGCTTCGACGACGAAGACTCGCGTCCCGGCCGACTCCTGTTCGCGGGCGAGGTTGTCTATTGCTTCACCTGTCAGAGGCCAGACGATGGCGGTGAGGCGCTGACGAAGGGCGGTATCGGCGAAGATGAGAGCGCTCAGGCGCTTACGGTCGATGCTGCCATCTTCAGCCACGATCTGGGGGCCGAAGGCTTGAATCAGCAGCGCGTAGCCTTCCGTACCAGGGCGGTAAACGTCGTGGGCCACGTGGTCGGCGTCTACGACGTAGGCGCCGCGCGCGGCGAGGAGGCGGCCGACCTCGCTCTTGCCGCTGGCGATGGCGCCGGTGAGTCCGATCTTGAACATGGGGGGACAGTAACAGGTAACAGGCAACAGGCAACAGGCAACCAGTAACAGGACAGAAACCGGTAACAGATGAAGCGCCTGAGTCTGAAGGAGGGCGGAAGAGGGGCTATACGAGGGCAAAGGGGAGTGTTCACCGGGGCGGAGGCGCGTCGAAGGAGGGCCGGAAGCGGGTCTTCAGGAAGGAAGAGGAAGGGGGAAGCAAAGGGGGATCAAGGGAGGATCAAGGGAGCAATTTGGGAAACGGGCGGACGACAGAGGCCGCCCCTTGCGGGACGGCCTCTTGAGTGCCTTACGTCCGATACGCGGGCGCTAGTCGCGGGCGGCGAAGCGGCGGCGGGCGATGGCCGCCAGGGCGATGAACGTGGCCCCGGCGATGGCGAGCAGGGTGCCGCTGCCGACGCTACCACCGGCGAGCCCGGCCTCACCGGTGTTCGGAGGGCGGATGCTGCCGGTGCCAGTGTCCGGGGCGACCTCCGTAGGAGGGACGCCGATGGTACAGGTGACGGTCACCTGTGAGGTCACGCGAGGCGTATCCTCCAGGCCATCACCGAACAACGGCTGCGTACTTGCCGCGAGGACCTCGTACGGACCGTAGTGGTCAGGGCTAGTGAGCAGGAAGGCGATACCGTCGCCGTCGATGATATCCACCGTTGCGCTGGAGAGCGGGTTCACCGGTTGATTGCTGGTGAGAGAGCTGCCGGTCCCACCGAAGACACCGCCCCAGTTGGTGATGATCTCTATCTGGGTGTTGTCCGAAACGGGGCGGTTATTGATGTCAGTGACTGTGACTGTTATCTCGGACTTCTCGCCACAGACCAGCTCGGTTGGCGCGGCAGTCACGGTT
>DASTLN010000213.1:0-5402 GCA_035714925.1 Dehalococcoidia bacterium
ACGAACCGGCCTGAACCCGAGCCAGACGTAGATCCAAGGTATCAGAGTCGTAAAGAGGTTTGAGATTGGCAGGTCTGATACAGGATGGAGAGTTGTCGAGGTATGTAGCGCTGCGTCCTTCGACAAGCTCAGGATGATTAAACGCGGCCTTCGGTCTGGTTTGTCCGGAACCTCCTGAGAGTCCGCGTCGTCTTAGTTACATAGGAGGAACCAACGTATGAAGAAGCCAATCATCATCGCCGGCGCTGCAGCTATCGTGGCGCTGGTTGTTATCGCAGGAGCCTTTGCCCTTAGCGGCGACGACGAGAGCCCGCCGGCGTCCGGAGGCGGCGGTGCAGCCGGCTCCTGCCCGGCGGAGAATGTCCCGGGTATCAGCCAGGAGGAACGCGAACGGTGCTTCGAGCAGGATTCGCCGGGCACGGGCGCTCCGGCGCCGGACGCCACCAGTGGCACCAAGCTCCCCGGTCTGCCTGACGACCGTCGCGCGGTCGAGGCGCCGATCGACGGTCTGGAAGTGCTGACGCTGGAGTCGTTCCCGCCGCAGTACATGCTGCACGTGCAGGCAGGCCTGCCGAGCGGCTGCGCTGAGCAGTACGGCTCTGAGGTGGAGCGGGTCGGCGACGTTATCACGATTACGGTGCTGAACACGATTCCGGCCGACGAGAACGTTGCCTGCACGGCAATCTACGGCATGTACGAGTTCAACATGGGCCTCGGTTCGGACTTCGAATCGGGCGAAACGTACACGGTCCGGGTTAACGACCAGGAGATCACGTTTACGGCGCAGTAGTGTCTTTGAAGTGCGAAAGGAAGAGGGCGGGCCATCGTGGCCCGCCCTCTTGTCGTGAGACTAGCCGAACCAGGCCTTCACCGCCTCGACCGGGCGTCGGAGGCGCCGCCAGCTGAACACCGCAATCAACGACGCGGGAATGATCCAGAGGCCCGCCACGATGAGGACGATGACGAGGTTCAGGACGGCGTGCGCCACTGTGAACGACGTCGCGAATGCGTCGATCAGCACCGTGACGGGGGACGGGAGGCCGCCGGATGTGGCTTCGGCGAGTACCGGCGGCGGCAGTGACATGCGGACGGCGACCGTCGCGAAGTCGCTCTGGTCCTCGATGAGCTTGATGCGGCCCTCGATCTGTTCGATGTCGCCCCGGACGCCGTCGAGCTTCGCGGTGACCTTGAGGACGTCGTCGATCGTCCCGGCGCGGTTGAGGAGTTGCTGATACTGCGCTTCGGTCGCTTGCAGGTTGGTCACGCGGCTCTGGAGGTCGGTGTACTCAGCGGTGACCTCCCTGGCGGTCGATTCCTCACGCTTGACCTCGGCGCCGGCGAAGTTGCGCACGGAGGCGACCATGTCGTCGTGACGGCTTGCCGGCACGCGCAGCCTGAGGAACGCAGAACCGTCCTCCTCGTCGTCGTTGATCTGCGCGTCGGCGACGAAGCCGCCAAAGTCGCGGGCGTAGCCGCTGATCGCGACAAAGGCCTGACGCAACGCGGTAACCTCGAGGTCGACGTTCGTGGTGACGATCAGCTTGTCGGGTAGCGTGAACGCGCTGGACTGCACGATGCCGGTATCCGGCGCTCCGGTGTCGGGGCCCAACGCGGCGCCGGCCGAACTCCCCGCCGAGCCGCCGCCGTTCGAATCGGAGTCTTCGCCGCCACAGCCGGCGGCGAACAGGAGAAGACAAGAAAGGGTGAGTAGCAAAGCTTTCATCGAAGCACCTCGCCTTGGGATGGGGCTCTACCCCATCCCCCGCTAAAGGGCTCCTCCGGCGTCGATCGATGCGGGCCGAAGAAGCGATGTCTGAGCTTCACTACGCTGCAGCGCCGTGTACATAACAAAACGATATACAAAGCGGATCGGATTTGTTGTGACGCAAAGAACTAGTGACGGGCCGAGAGCGCTCTGTTGACCGACACGAGCGAGGCGGGTGAGGACAACCTATCTCTGCGAGGATTCACGCAGGAGCTGGCCGATGGCGTCGGGGCCTTCGACCTCCGTCCGGCCGATGGGCTCGATGGCGTCGAGGTAGGCGACCTTGGCGAAGAACCAGACGCCGCCCATGGGAAAGAAGGTTGCCATGAGCACGGTAAGTATGAAGAACCAGTCGAGGCTAAAGTTCGGCACCCACTCCCGGGTCGTGGGGTCGAGTTCACCGTGATAGGAGTCGGGACTACCGACCAGGAACGCGTACGACACCGTGACCGCAAGACCGCCGATGACGGTCGCCAGGCCCATCGCCAGCCGCCAGGGCTTCACGCGATAGGACTGGAACGTCCTGAGCCAAACCTGGCGAGCGAAGAAGGCCGCCGCGATTAGCGTTGGTAGGGCGAAGATCAGGCCGCCAATCGTTGGGGCCGAGTCCGGGTAATCCACGTCTCGAGCTGCACCCCAGGCGTCGAACGCGGCGACGACCAGGACAAGGGCGGCCAGAATGATCGCGACGAACGGCAGCGTCAGTGCCAGACGTTTGCTGCGATCCTCGGGGCCTGCTTTCCACTCCATGCAGCGATTCTTCCCCGTGAACGAGATGGGCCGGTCCTCACCGGCCCATCTCGAATCCGACTGGCTACAGGTTACACCGGCCGGGAGAGGCGGTCCGTTGACGGTGAGGTCTCAGCTCTTCACTCTGTCGACGTGCTCTCGCAGGACCGCCGGCGGAACGAAGCGGGCCAGCAGCGCGTAGGTTGTCGACGCGACGAACTTGTCGTCCAGCTTGCCGACGACGGGGATGAAGTCAGGCAGCAGGTCGATGGGCGAGGCGATGTAGGCGGCCGGAAGCAAAAGCAACGGTCGCACGAGGAGCGGCACGCGCTTATCGCGGGCGAGGGCCCATGTCAGCTTCAGGCGCCGGCTCAGATCCAGCTTCTCGATGTCCTCGATCAGCGCGGGCCGCGAGCGCTTCTGACGCCGCATGATGAACACGACTGCGGGGATAGCGAGGAGGCGTAACAACCAGGCCAAGGTTTCCTCTTTGCGCTAGCGCCGATTGCCGGCGAAGAGCCGGTAGACGAACAGGATCAGCATCGCACCGATTACCGCCAGGACAATCGTGCCGATGTCGAAATCGTCCACGCCCTCGCTGATGTCTAGCGCGACCGCGAGGAAGCCGCCGACGAAGGCGCCGGCGATACCCAGGAGGATGGTAACGATGCAGCCGCCAGGGTCCCGGCCCGGCATCAGCAGCTTCGCCAGCGAGCCGGCGATGAGTCCAATGACAATCCAGGCAATGATGCTCATGTGTGGTCCTCAAGGAGGGCTGGGATGCCCCAGCCCTCGCTATCGTCGAACGCCTTACGCGCTGGTTGTGACCGGTTCCGGGGACGCTACCTTGGCGAAGGTGTACTCGCCGTCGACGTAGTCGACCTCGACGTGGTCGCCGTCCGTGAACTCGCCGCCGAGGATGCGCCGCGACAGCGGGTTCTCGACGCGCCGCTCGACGGTGCGTCGCAGCGGCCGGGCGCCGTAGACCTTGTCGTAACCCTCCTTGACCAGCGCCTGTTTGGCTGTGTCAGTGAGCGTCAGCGTGATCTGGCGTTCGACCAGCCGTTCCGCCACCTCACGCAGCATGATGTCGACGATGGGCCGCAGCTCTTCCTCCGTCAACGGCTCGAAGATGATGATGTCGTCGATGCGGTTGAGGAACTCGGGCCGGAAGAAGCTCTGCAGCGCACGCTCCACGTTCCTGTGCAACGTGTCGCGCTCGGCGTCGGTCTTGGTGCGGCCTTCCGTGGTGAAGCCAAACGAGCCGCGCATGTCCTGCGCCGAGCCCAGGTTGCTGGTCATGATCACGACCGTGTTGCGGAAGTCCACGGTGCGTCCGTGGCCGTCCGTGAGGCGGCCGTCCTCCATGACCTGCAGGAGCACATTGAGAACCTCAGCGTGCGCCTTCTCGATCTCGTCGAAGAGGAGCACGCTGTAGGGGCGGCGTCGCACCTGCTCGGTGAGGCCGCCGGCCTCGTCATAGCCGACGTAGCCCGGAGGCGCGCCGATCAGCCGCGACACGGTGTGCCGCTCGCCGTACTCGCTCATGTCGACACGGACCAGAGCGTCCTCGTCGTCGAAGAGGTACTCGGCGAGGGCGCGGGCCGTCTCCGTCTTACCGGTGCCCGTGGGTCCGAGGAAGATGAAGCTACCGATCGGCCGCTTCGGGTCCTTCAGGCCGGCGCGGGCGCGGCGGATGGCGTCGGACAGGGCGACGATGGCCTGATCCTGACCGATGATGCGGTCATGCAGGCGCTCTTCCATGTGCAGGAGCTTCTCGGACTCGCCCTCCAGCATGCGGGAGACCGGGATGCCGGTGATTGTCGCGATAAGCGCCGCGATGTCCTCGGCGTCGACGGTCATCGTGCCGTGGTGGTCGATCTGCTCCCACTCTGACTTCTTGGCGTTGTACTCCTCCTGCAGCTTTAGCACCTCCGACTTCAAGGTCGCTACGGCCTCGTAGTCGTCCTTGCCGGACGCCGCCTCGATCTGGCGGTCGATCTCGTCGAGGCGCTTCTTGATGTCGCGCAGCTCCGGCGTCATCGACTGCGCGTCTATGACGTGCTTGGACGAGGCCTCGTCAATGAGGTCGATGGCCTTGTCGGGCAGGAAGCGCTCCGTGATGTAGCGGTGCGAGAGGCGCGCGGCGGCGTCGAGCGCGTCGTCGGTGATCGTGACCTTGTGGTGCGCCTCGTAGCGGGGACGCAGGCCCTTGAGGATCGCGATGGTGTCCTCGACGCTCGGCTCGTCGACGTAGACGGGCGCGAAGCGGCGCTCCAGCGCGGTGTCCTTCTCGATGTACTGACGGTACTCGTCCAGCGTGGTGGCGCCGATGGCGTGCAGCTCACCGCGCGCCAGGGCCGGCTTCATCATGGTCGAGGCGTCGATGGCGCCCTCAGCGCCGCCGGCGCCGACGACCTGGTGCACCTCGTCGATGAAGAGGATGATCTCGCCGGCGGACTGGCGGATCTCGCTCATGATCGCCTGCAGACGTTCCTCGAACTCACCGCGGAACTTGGAGCCGGCGACCAGCGCGCCCATGTCGAGCGCCAGGAGGCGGCGGCCGCGCAGGTTCTCGGGCACGTCGCCGCTGACGATCTTCTGGGCCAGGCCCTCGACGATCGCCGTCTTACCGACGCCGGCCTCGCCGATGATGACGGGGTTGTTCTTCTGGCGCCGGTTGAGGATCTGCATGACGCGCTGGACCTCGACCTCGCGGCCGATGACGGGGTCGAGCTTGCCCTGCTCGGCGGCCTCGGTGAGGTCGATGGCGTACTTCTCCAGCGCCTGGTAGTGGCTCTCGGCGCTGCGGCTCTGGACGCGGGCGCTGCCGCGCACCTCCTGCAGCGCCTTGTAGATGCGCTCCTTGTCGACGTGGTGGGCGCGCAGGATACGCGCCGCTTCGCCT
>DASTLN010000214.1:0-6522 GCA_035714925.1 Dehalococcoidia bacterium
CTGAAGCGAGGTGGCGGTGCAGTGGCTGGAGATATTGGCCGTCGGGGAGGCGAGCGGCGGCTTCGTGCTGGCGGGGATGAACTGCAGGCAGTTGGTGGGCTATGCGCGGGCGGCACGGTCGGCGGGACGCAGGGCTGGCGCTTCGGCGCTGGCGCTGGTCAGCGCGGCGTTCGCGCTGGAGGCGTTGACGTTCCTGGCTTCGCCGGCGATCGAGGCGTCACCCGGGCTGCGGGACGTGAGTGTGCTCGCGGTGCGCAGCGTGCTGCTGGCAGCTTCGGCGGCGATCAGCGCGCTCTTGCTACGCAACGGGCGATCGCGGGCGTAGGCGGTCTGGGGTGACGCCGCTGGCGATTGCGGTTGAGCGGCGGGAGTGGCGCACGGTGGCGCTGCGCCTGTTGCTGGGCGTGGCGGATGCCGCGTCGGCGTTGCCACCGGAGTCGCTGGCGGCGCTGCTCGACCTGTTGGGCGGCGAGGAGGCGTCGAAGGGAGACAGCGCGTGACGGCGAAGCTGCCGCCGAAGGCGAAGCGCTTTTACGAGAAGGCGCTGACAGAGGCCGAGAAGCATGACTTTCGGGTCGCCATGGAGGTTGAGGGCGTCGACCAGGAGATCGCAGTGCTGCGGCTGCGGTTGCGAACGGCGCTGGAAGACCGTCCGGGGGACCTTCAGCTGATGCTGCGAGGCGTGGTGATGCTGGTGCAAGCGTTGGCGGCGAAGTACCGGCTGCCGAAGGCGGACCAGGATGCGTTGATGGATGCCGTGAGTTCGGAGATTGAGGGCGATGCCTGGCCGAGGGGCGAGTCGAATGCATAGTGCTGTCGAGGAGCAAGAGAACGGCCGAGCGCGCCGAGTAGGCGAGGCGGCGGCGTTTCGGGCGCGGGTTGACGAGCGGCTGCGCAGCCTGGAAGCGGAGCTGGCGGAGCTGAAGTCGAGGATCAACGGGCTGCTTTTCTTCATCGCCGGGACAGTGATCGCGCAGGCGCTGCTGAGGTTGCTGGCGTGACGGCGGCGCGGATATTCCCGCCGATGCGGCCGTATCAACGCGAGATCGCGGCGGCGGTGCTGGAGAGCGTGAGGCGGCGGCAGGGGCTGTCGTTCTCGGTCGAGATCGCGCGGCAGGGTGGCAAGAACGAGGTGTCGGCGCGAATCGAGCTGAACGTGCTGGCGCGGTGCCGCCGTATGGGGGTGACGTCGATCAAGGCGGCGCCGACCTTCGACCCGCAGGCTCGGATCAGCCTCGACCGGCTGTGGCAAAAAGTGCAGCGGGCAGGACTGGAGGGCATCGCTGCGAAGGAGGGCGGTAATGGCGTGCGGCTGGGGCGGGCGCGACAGCTGTTTCTGTCGGCGGAACCGGCGAGCAACGTCGTGGGACACACGGCGGACCTCCTGCTGGAGATAGACGAGGCGCAAGACGTGGACGTCGACAAGTTCGACAAGGAGCTCCAGCCGATGGCGGCGGCTTCCGGCGCGACGACGGTGTTCTACGGCACGGCGTGGGACGACGGCAACCTTCTGGAACGGGCGCGGCAGGCACACCTGGCGGCGGAGCGTCGCGACGGCGTGCGGCGCCACTTCGAGTACGACTGGACGGTGGTGGCGGAGAGCAACGCGGCGTATGCGCGCTTCGTGCGGGAGGAGGAGGCGCGCCTGGGCGCCGAGCACCCGATGTTCCTGACGCAGTACTGCCTGCGGACGTTGCCGGGCGCGGGACGGCTGCTGGGGCCGAACCAGCTGACGCTGCTGCGCGGGGCGCATGCGGCGCTGGACGGGCCGGTTGCGGGCGAGACGTATGTCGCTGGGCTGGACGTGGCGGGCGAGGGCGAAGGAGAGCACGACGCGACGGTGCTGACGATTGCACGCGTGGTGGCCGGGGATGGCGGCGAGCGAGCGGTTGAGGTGGTGAGGCACTACGCGTGGACGGGGGTGGCGCACGCGTCGCTGCACACGGCGTTGGTGGCGCTGCTCAGGGAGTGGCGCGTGGCGCTGGTGGTGGTAGACGCGACAGGGATTGGCGAGCCGGTGGCGGCTTTTCTGGCGCGGGCGTTGGGGCCGTCGCGGGTAGAGTCGATGAAGCTGACGGCGGAGTCGAAGTCGAGGTTGGGTTTCGGGCTGCTGGCGGCGGTGAACGGCGGGCGGCTGCGGCTCCATAGCGGCGACTCAGCGGAGCTACGCGAGTGCCGGCGGCAGTTCGAGGTGTGCCGGGCGAGCTACCGGCCGAACCAGACGATGCGGTTCTACGTCGACGAGCGGGACGGTCACGATGACTTCGTAGTGAGCCTGGCGCTGACGGTGGCGGCGTCGGCGGACGCCGGGCCGCGGCCGGCGCGCGGGCGGGTGCGAGACGGGTAGGACGCGGGGAGCGGGAAACAGGAACAAGGAACAGGGAACAGGGAACAAGGAACAAGGAAGGGGGAACTAGGCGGAGCAAGGCCAGGGCCGTACCCCGGCTGACGTGGGGTACGGCTGAGGTTGCGAGGGGCGCCGCCGCGCCGTTGAGAGATTGGTTTGGAGCCCTGGAGGGAGAGATGGTCGCTGTTGGAGGCAGAAGCGACGCAGGAACTATCACGCGGCGGGCACGGAGCGATGCTCTGCCGGAGAACACGCGGTACGTGGATACGGGATGCGAGGTACACCCGAACTGCCTGACGTGCCCGCTCGTGCGCTGCCGGTATGACGAGCCGGGCGGGGCGCGGCGGCTGATGAGTAAGGGGCGGGACCGTTCGATCGTGGCGCTGCGGCGGGCGGGAGAGGACGTAGAGGCAATCGCGCGCCGGTTCGGGGTGTCACGGCGCACGGTGTTCCGGGCGCTCGCGCGGGACCGAGGAAAAAGGAAGCAGGAATCGGGAACAAGGGGCCGGCGAAGGCGCTCGGTCGTCGCGGCGAGGAGATGAGATGACCGCAGCGAATGAAACGAATCAAGCGTTGGTGGAGCAGCTGCCGCGGCTGGACGCGGCGCGGATGCGGGGCTATCGCGAGAACCTGGCGTTCTACCAGGGGCAGCAGTGGCCCGGTAATGGGCGGCGGCGCGACCGGAGGCTGGTGTTCAACTACGCCAAGACGCTGGTCGATAAGGCGGCGTCGTATCTGATGGGCGGCGTCAGCTTCGTGGTCGACGAAGACGATGCGAGCGAGGAGTCGAAGCAGCGGGCCCGTCGCTCCGAGAGAGCCTTGCGCGACGTCTACGAGGCGAACTCGCTGGCACAGCTCGACTTCGACAGCGAGGTCGATGCCGCGGTCCTGGGCGACGGCGTCTACAAGGTGACGTGGGACCCGGACGAGCGCCGCGTCCGCGTGTCGGCGCCGGACGTGCAGGGGATCCACGCCTGGTGGCTGGGCGACGACGTGTCGCGCATCTGGCGGGTGGCGAGCCGGTACCGGCTTTCAGAGGAAGAAGCCGCGTTGCTGTACGGCGGCGACGTGGCATACGGGCATACGCGCATACGGGCATCGGGTACGGCGCCGAGCGGTCGCAAGCAGCATGCGGTGACGGAGCTGTGGACGGCGGAGCGCTTCGAGCTGTGGCTGGACGGGACTCTTGTGGAGGCGAAGGCGAACCCTTACGGCTTCATCCCGTTCGTGATCTACGCCAACCTGCGCGAGCCAAAGCAGTTCTGGGGCGTCAGCGACATCGGCGCGGTGACGGAGCCGGTGCGAGAGCTGAATCGGGCGCTGTCGCAGCTTTCGATGATCCTGGAGCTTTCGGGGAATCCGATCGCGGTGCTTGAGAACGTGACGGAGTCGCAGGACATCGCGGTGCAGCCGGGGGCCGTGTGGGAGCTGCCGGAGCGGGCGCGGGCGTACCTGCTCGACCTGCTGCAGGGCGGCGGCGTGCGGCTGCACGTCGAGTACGTCGACCTGATTTACCGCACGCTGCACGACCTGGGCGAGACGCCGCGGACGGCCTTCGGCAGCGGCAATGCGGCGCTATCCGGCGTGGCGCTGAACATTGAGCTGGACCCGTTGCTGAAGAAGGTGCAGCGCAAGCGGCTGCTGCGCGAGGTGGCGTTCAGGCAGCGCAACGAGATGATCCTGCGGCTGCTGGAGCAGTACACGGGCGTGAGCTACGCGCCGTACCGGTCGCGTGTGGTGTGGGGCGAGCTGCTGCCGGTGGACCGCAGCCGGCTGGTCAGCGACGAGGCGCGTCTTGTCGCCTCCGGCATCCACTCCCGGCGCACGGCGGCGGACGAGTTGGGAGTGGCGGACCCGGAGTCGGAGTTTGAGCGGTGGCGCGAGGAGGCAACCGCGCTGCGGGGGGAGGCTGCGACGGCTGGGGATGGGGCGTGAGGTTGAAGAACGAGGTGAACCTCACCCCCGCTGCCGCGCGCCCCTTTCCCCGGGAGGGGGGAGGGGCTGTGGACGACGGCATGTTTTTCTCAAGTGATGTCGAGTTGGAGTGGGACGGGACGTTGGGGGGCGCACGGCAGTGCGCCCCTACATTGCGCTTGTCGAGGGAGATGCGTTTCAGGGCGGATGACGCCGAGGTGAGGACACCGCGGCTACGTCGTTGCTCTCCTCCTAGAATGGACTCTGTTCAGGGAAGCTAACCTGGAGGATTCGTGTCGATGGGTTCGCGGGCCGGGATGGGGCGGCCGCGGAGGCGGCGGTAGGTGTTGGCTACGAAGTCGGTGTAGAGGCGGATGTCGGAGCGCTGGGGGATGAGGGCGTCGCGAATCGGGTTGCTGGAGAGGCGGGCGTAGGCGACGGCGGTCATCGCGAGGGTGAGGACGTAGCCGAAGCTGGTGCCGATGGCGGCGCCGGGGACGCCGTACACCGCGAGCAACGCCACGGTGACCGGCGTCGTGATTGCCAGATTCACCACCGCGATCCAGAAGTTGATGATCGGACGACCGCGGCTGAACACGTAAGCGGCGAGCACCTTGGCGCCAGCGATCGCGACCATGCCGGGCAGCAGCCAGAGGTAGGGCTCCACGGAGGCCTCGTATTTCGAGCCGAAGACCGCGGGGATCCAAAGGCCGGCGATCAGGGCGGCGACCACGGCGGCGACCGCGGTGATGAGCAGCGTATTGCGGCAGACGATGGGCGTGAGGCGAGCCGAGTTCTCCTTGTCACCGGCGGTGATGTTGGTGAGGAGGACGATGACGACGGAGTTGGCGAGCAGGAGCAGGCCTTCGACCTGTGAGTTGGCGACCACGTAGATGCCGACGCCGGCGCGGTCGACCATGACCAGGATGAGGAAGGTGTCGATCCGGTAATTGGCGAGCTGGACGAGGGTCGTGAGTGCCGTCTGGCCACCGAAGCGCACCGACTTCGTCAGCAGGGCGAGGCCGGCGGGACGGCGCGGCCAAACATCGCGTCCCAGGAGGACGTAGCCGGCGACGATGGGCGGGAGGAAAGCGATGGTCCAGGCGTAGACGGCGCGGGGGACATTCAGGCCAAAGAGCAGCTCCGTGCCTCCGATGGAGGCGATCATCGTCAGAGGAAGGCTGACCTCGAGGGCGTTCATGACGCCGAAGCGACCTTGAGCCCGTAACACGCCTTCGACGATGCGATGCTGGATGAAGGCCGGGACGGCGACGATCGCCATGCCGTAGGGGATATTGACGTCCTCCAAGTAGCCGGAGAAGAAGAGGTTTGTGGTCAGGACGCCCGTGACGGCGAGCGCGACGGCGATCAGGGTAACGGTGAGGCCAGTCTCCACGGCCTGGCGGGCGCCGATCTCGCGGCGTGAGACGAAGTAGAACACGGCGGCGCCAACGCCGAGGTTGACGAAAGCGAAGCCGATGCCGACGGCGGCCTGAAACAGCGCTGTGTCTCCACGTCCCTCGGGTCCGAGGGCGCGTGCCAGCAGAATCGCGACGAGGAAGCCCGTGGTGTTGCTGACGAGCGCGGCGCCGAAGACGAAGTTGACGTTGAACAGGAAGCGGCGGGGGAGGGAATCGGCGGCTGAGCGGTGCGAGTCGGGCATTGAGACTCCGGCGGTTTAGGGCTGCGGCGTTATAGTATGCCGCGAGTTCAGGTGGCGGCGGGTGAAACCTCACCCCCGCTGCCGCGCGCCCCTCTCCGTTGACGGAGAGGGGCTGTGGACGACGAATCGTCGCGGGACTGCGTGGCGAAGCCGGGTGGGTGCGGGTCAGGTCGTCAAAAGCAGATACGAGGAGATTGGTATGGCGGATCGAGTCAAGGTTGGCAACGCGGAGATCGCGATGGTGTGGGACGCCAAGTTCGAGTACACGCCGTCGCAGTTTCTGGCGAGCATGCCGAGTGAGAAGTGGGCGGCTTTCGGCATCAACGCGGACGAAGTCCAGGAATCGCGCGTGATGACGTTTCTGATCCGCAGCGAGGGTAAGAATATCCTGGTCGACGCCGGCGTTGGAGCGCACGGGCTGTGGCGCTGGGGCGAAGGACACTTACCGGATTCGCTCAAGGAGCTGGACGTGACGCCGGAGGAGATCGACTTCGTCGTGCCGACGCACCTGCACCTCGATCACGTGGGCTGGTTCACGCGCCCGACCCCGAACGGACCGGTGCCGACTTTCCCGAACGCGAAGTACCTGTTCCAGAAG
>DASTLN010000215.1:0-4091 GCA_035714925.1 Dehalococcoidia bacterium
GATCGCCGCTGCAGCCCTCGAGATGCTGCTGTTCGTCTACGGTGCCCTGCGCCGTAGCTACCTCGCGATCGCGTTGCCGATGACGGCCGCCATGACCGCGCTCACGGCGCTGACGTTCTGGGTCGGCTACACGATGCTGACCCTGGAAGAAGAGCCCGACGAGGACGTCGTGGAGGCCGCCGCACAACCACCCGCGGAATAGACGCCAACTTCTCTCCGCCGTCCTCTCTCACTACCTCAGGTGCGCTCCGTGACGATCTGTGGTTCCCTTAAGCCATGCCACGCAATCGCCGCCGCAAGCACGGCTACCTCGACGAACCCGAACGGGCCACGCTGACCCTGACCGACATGGCCTACGAAGGTCACGCCATCGGCCGGCTGGACGACCTCGTGGTCTTCGCCGAGTACGGCGTACCCGGCGAAGAAGTGGTCGTCGAGATCTACCGCAAGACGCCCGGCTTCGCCAGCGCGCGCGTCGTCGAGGTGCTACAGGCGTCGCCTGACCGCGTCGAGGCGCCGTGCCAGTACTACGGCCTCTGCGGCGGCTGCCACTGGCAGCACATCAGCTACGAGCGCCAGCTTCAGCTCAAACGCCACGTCGTGCAGGAACAGCTGCGCCGCATCGGTAAATTCGAATCGCAGCCGGTCAACGAGACCGTGGGCGCGCAGGACCCCTGGGGCTACCGCAACCACCTGCGGCTCAGCGCCGGTCGCCTCGGCGACATCGGCTTCATGCGCCGCGGCAGCCACCGCTTCCTGCAGATCGACAAATGCCTCATCGCCGACCCGAAGATCAACGACGCGATCGCGCTGCTGCAGGGCAAGGGCGCCGGCCTGCACCAGGTTGAACTGCGCGCCGGCGTCAACACCGGCGACCTCATCGTGCAGCCCGACATGACAGACCGCGAGCCGCTGGCCCCGCCTGGGAGCAAGGTCTACCGCGATGCGCTGCTCGGCCGCGAGTTTCAGATTTCTGCTCCGTCCTTCTTCCAGTCGAATACGCGGCAGGCAGAGCGCCTGGCCGATCTCGTCCGCGAGAAGCTGGACCCGCAGCCAGACGAACTGCTGCTCGACGCCTACGCCGGCGTCGGCACCTTTGCGGCCCTGTTCGCGGCAGACGTGCGCGCGGTCATTAGCATCGAAGAGTCGCCCGCCGCGGTGGCGGACGCGGCCGTGAACCTGGCGGACCTGCCCAACGTCCGCTTCATCGAAGGCAAGGTCGAGGCCGTGCTGCCCGACTTGCGGGAGAAGCCCGACGCCGTGATCCTCGACCCGTCCCGCGTCGGTTGCCACCCCGGCGTGCTCGACGCCATCGTCCGTTTGGCCCCGCGCAAGCTGGTCTACGTCTCCTGCGACCCCTCGACGCTGGCGCGCGACCTGCGCCTGCTGGTCGACGGCGGCTTCGATCTCCTGGACGTGACGCCGCTCGACATGTTCCCACAGACCTACCACATCGAATGCGTCGCCAACCTGCGCCTCAAAACATGAGGTTCGTCCTCGCCTCCGGCTCACCACGCCGCAGCGACCTCCTGACCCGCCTCGGTTTCGATTTCGAGGTCGTCCCGTCCACCGTGGACGAGGAGTCCTTCGTCGACGGGCGGCCGGCAGCGCTGGTGCGGCGTATCGCGCGGGCCAAAGCGGAAGACGTGGCGTCCCGCGAGACCGACGCCGTCGTCCTCGCGGCCGACACGATCGTCGTCCTCCGCGGCGATGTCCTGAACAAGCCCCGCGACGCCGGCGAAGCACGCGAGATGCTCACCTGCCTGCGGGGCCGCTGGCATCGCGTGATCACGGCCGTCTGCGTCAAGGCGCCGGGAAAGAGGCTGCGCATTGGGCACGTCGTGACACGCGTCCGGATCCGGCCGTACGAGATGCACGCTATCGAGACCTCGATCGCGCGTGGCGAGCCCTTCGACAAGGCCGGCGGCTACGCCATCCAGGACCCGGATCTCGCGCCCGTCGAGTCCTACCAGGGCTGCTACTGCAACGTCATGGGCCTGCCGCTGTGGACGTCATCAGGAATGCTGCACTCTGCCGGCGTAACGCCGTCGAGAGTTGGCGACATGCCGCCTGGCTGCGACGCCTGTCCGCTTTCTGCCTCTGCCGTATAGTGACGCCATGCTGAGCAAGAGCGGCATCAAGGTCGGCATCGCGCTGCCTCAGGGCTTCCGTGACGGAGCCATTGACCTCGCCCTCGTTCGCGAATACGCGCTGGCGGCCGAAGCGGCAGGCTTCGACGACCTCTGGACGATGGAGCAGATCACCGGTCGCCACGCTTTCCTGGAGCCGGTGACGCTGCTCGCCTATCTGTCTTCGATCACACAGCACATTCGCCTCGGCACTGCCGTCCTCGTCACCAACCTGCGCAACCCGATCCAGCTCGCCAAGGCGGTTGGCACCGTCGACCACCTCAGCGGCGGGCGGCTGACCCTGGGCATCGGCCTCGGCACCAACACCCGCATGTACGGCGCCTACGGTCTGCCCGGCGATCGACGCGTCGCGCGCTTCGTCGAGAGTATCAGCGTGATGAAAGCGCTATGGACACAGGAGAGCGCCACGCTCGAAGGCGACTACTGGCAGCTCGCAGGCGTCCCGATGGAGCCGAAGCCGGTGCAGAAGCCGCACCCGCCGCTCTGGTTCGGCGCCCATACCGAGGCGGCCCAGCAGCGCGCCATTCGCCACGGCGACGGTTGGATGGGCGCCGGCTCCACCGACCTCGAGGAGTTCTTCGTCGAGCTGGACCGCGTGAAGCGGCTCTTGGCCGAGGCCGGGCGCGACGCATCCAGCTTCCCCCTCTCGAAACGCGTCTACCTCTCCATCGACGACGACGAGGCGAAGGCCCGGGAGCGCATGGACCAGCAGCTTGGCGACTTCTACGGCACGCTCGGCATGCGGCTGGACGACATCTCCTGGGCCATCTGTGGCCCCGCGTCGAAGGTCCTCGAAGCACTGCACCGCATGCGCGAAGCCGGGCTGACCCACCTCATGCTCCACCCCGCGCCGCTAGACATGCGCCACCTCGACCTGATCGCGACCCAGATAGCCCCCGAACTCTAATACAAGTTTAACAATTCTGTTATCAAGTCTATTGACATCATACCTCCAAACAGTAGAATGTACTGTGTAATCGATGATTCTGCTAGGGAGGAAGCCACGATGACCAACCAAACCAATAAACTCCTGCTCCGCGCCTGCCCCCGCTGCCATGGCGACCTCTTCCCTGACCGCGAGGACGAGGAGCTCTTGGCCTGTCTGCAATGCGGCCGGCGCATGCTCGAGTCGCAGCTGTTGACCACGGTCGCCCCGGCGCCCCAGCCACAGCTCGCGACCGCGGCCTGACCAGAAGAACTCGCTGACCCACGGGGAGGGGCGAGCCGTTTGGCTCGCCCCTCTCTTCTTATCCAAACCCCATCTCGCCATCGAGTCGCGGCAGCCTTGCGTCCTCACGCAATGAGTTGCTTGCTGCAGACGCCTGCCGTACGATCTGCGCGCCCCTGCCTCTCACCGGAGGCCGACCTGCAAAAGCTCAGAAAGGTTCCTGCATGAACGCGCAAGACCTGCATCAGATAAGCCTGACCGTCAACGGCCAGCAGCATAACGTCAGCGTCCCGGCGCGACGCACGCTGGTCGATATGCTGCGCTACGACATTGCGCTGACCGGCACCAAGGAAGCCTGCAGCGTCGGCGTCTGCGGCGCATGCACCGTGCTGATGGACGGCCACATCGTCGCTTCTTGCATCACGCTCGCCGTCCAGGCCGACGGCGCCGAGATCACGACGATCGAAGGCATCGGTACGCCGGAGCACCTCAGCCCCGTGCAGCAGGCCTTCATCGATTGTGGCGGCTTCCAGTGCGGCATCTGCACGCCGGGCCAGATCGTCGCCGCCACAGCGCTCCTCAACGAAAACGCCAAGCCCAGCGAGGACGAGATCAAAGAGTGGCTCATGGGCAACCTCTGCCGCTGCACCGGCTACTACCAGATCATCGACTCCGTGAAGAAGGCGTCCGGCCAGCCCGTAGAGCCCACTCCGGGCACCCACTAGGCGAGGAGAAAAGATGCGCGACTTCTACTTCCACTCGCCTGCAACGCT